>CATPBJ010000102.1 GCA_955652395.1 uncultured Terriglobales bacterium
CCAACCAAGAATGTCGGTTTCCCTAGTGGAATTCGTCAACGCAACGCCAATCTTCTCCAACGTGCGATTCTTTTTGCCGTCGTCTAAAGCCCGCTTTACGTCGACCAAAACCAGCACGAAACGCTTTTGGGCACGCTCAGCCCGCCTGCGTTCCAGGTACAACATGGAGACGAACGCGTCCTCACTCAAAAGAGCCCGCGCTTCTCCCTGCGAAATCGCGCCAGTTGCGATTACCAGGATGGGACCAGTGCGCTTGTCGAAGATCGGCCCTGCAATCGCGATCGGACTTCCGGCCTGCGCGTGCGCGTTTGTCTGGTTGGCAGCATCGATCCTTCGCAGATGTTCCGCCGCCAATTGCGGCGTCGGATACGCGATCAGCATCAGCGTAGCCGCGCCGTCGGAGGATTGGTAGTTGCCCAAGGCCACTTCAGCGCTGGAATTGAAATCCACCAGTTGCGCGGACAGCGGCGCGTTGATCTTTTCGAGGCCCACCGGCCCCACCACGTATTTCGCGGTGTTCTTCACATAACCCGACTTCGGAAGATACTGCGGCAGGCTGGGAAGATTTCGTGTGTTCCCGGTGGGCAAGGGCAAAGCTTCCGCCAGTTCCCGTAATTCGGCGGCGGACATGGCGCTCAGTTTCTCGAAGACTGCGTCGACCAAAATGTTGCCCCGATAGAACAACACACGCTCGTTCAGCGACGCGCCCTGGTCCGGGATCGACTCCTTGAGCATCTGCGGCATCTTGTAGTAGGTGAATGCGCCATAGGCTCCGCTGGCATCAGCGAACCGGATGGCTTTCAGGGCGACCTTGCGTCCGTCCTCGAGTGTGTAGGTGCAGGATTCAAAGTCGGTCAACCCGTATTCCTTGAGCAGAGCTGCGTTCACGGAATCGGCGACTTCTGGATCTTTGCTGGTCTGGGCTGAGCCGGAAATCTGCCACCCGGCAAATTGCGGAGGAAGAATGGATTGCGTGGCCGAGATCGGCTCGCCCGCGAACGCAGTACCAACCCCCCCAAATGCCAGAATCAGAACGGATGTGAATTTGGTAACCATAAGACGAATCGGGCCGGGAGCGGAAAAGCCCTGTACCACTTAGACTACAGACGGGACCGGAAAGTTTCCATCGGTCGTGGACCGAGGAGCCTGATTCACTGGTTTTCTTTGTGCACTCTGCGGCCCTCAGCGTACTTTGCGGTTAAGGGGTTGATCTGGCCACACCAAGGCAAAATCTTAAACCGCAAAGGGCGCAAAGACTTCTTGGGGCCCGCGCAGGAGTGTCGTACTACTGGCTCTCACCCTTATCAATCTTGCTGGCGACTCTAACCCCGCTCAAGCCGCTCACATACTTCGAAATTCCCCGGTAAAGCGATTCTGCAATGCGCTGGCGATAGTCGGGAGTCCGCAATCTGCGTTCGTCCCCTGGATTGCTGACGAATGAAATCTCGGCCAGAATCGACGGCATGTTGGCCCCGATGAGCACGATGAACGGCGCCTTCTTGACCCCGCGGTCGCGGACTCCAGGGCTCTTGGCTGCCAGTCCGCTGTGCAGGGCGCGCTGCACGTTAGAAGCGAATTCGCGTGATTCCTCGATCTTCTCTTTTAACGCGATCTTCTTCACCAGATCCTGGAGTTCATGGATGGATTTGTCCGAGGCCGCGTTTTCGCGCGCGGCCACATCCAGCGCTTCGGCGGACGAGGTGAAGTTCAGGTAGTAGGTCTCGACGCCGCGCGCATCCGGATCTCGACTGGAGTTAGCGTGAATCGAAACGAACAGGTCCGCCTGCTCCTGGTTGGCGATCGAGGTGCGAGTCTCGAGCGGAATGAAAGTGTCATCCTTGCGAGTATAGACGACTTCGGCGCCCAGCCTTGCCTGCAGCAGCTTGCCCAGCCGCCGGCCGACGTCGAGCACCAGATCTTTCTCCTCCAGACCATTGGGGCCGATGGTACCGGTATCGTGTCCGCCGTGACCGGGATCGATGACGATCCTACCGATTTTCAATCCTAGGGCCCGGATCAACGAGCGATCGCCCCTCGCCGTCGGAGAGGCTTCGCGGACATCCGGAAAAGTCGCTGCCGGCTGGCGCTTGCTCCGGCCGGAGGTTCTCGAAAGCGTGGGCCAGATCAGAGCAGGCGGAGGCAGAGTGATCGGCGCCTTGGTCGCAGGCTTGATCTCTGGAGGATCGAGTTTGGCTACGGCGACAGCGCTGTCGTCGTCATCGTCCGCTTCCACCACCGTTTTCCTGGCACCATGGCTGGTCGTGACCAACGCCGACTTAGCAGGTCCCTTGACTTGTGCCTTTGCTTCTGCGGCCGCAAGCGGCTTGGGGGTGGAGGTGGCAGCGGCATCAAGTGTCTTCGGATTCTCCAGACTCACCGTGGCGGATTCTTTCACCGGCGTTTGTGGTGCCTCTTTTAGAGTCTGACTATCCTTGCTGTGAACGTCGTTGCTACGAACATCCTTGCTGTGAATATCAATAATCAGCCGTGGCGGATCGGTGAGCAGAGAGGTGGTGTATTCGGAGCGATCCGCTACCTCCAGTACAATCCGCGCTTTCCCGGGCTGGAACTGCGCCACCCGGATCTTTTTCAGCAGACCATCATCCACGTCGAAAGTTTTGCCTAGCAGCGACGACGTCAAATTGGTGTCGAGCAAATCAAAAAAAATTCGCTCGGGATGATCAATGCGCTGGGACTCGAACTCTACGTCACTTTCCAGACCAATGGAGATCCTGCTGTACTCCGGGTTGGACCAATGGCGGATGCTGGTGACGTGCGATGGCCTCCGGCTTTCGTGCGAGTCCTCCACGTCGGGGGCTTCGGCGGCAGAGGGATTCGGACGCTTGCTGGAAACCTCTTTTCCGGCGCGTCCTTGGGGGGCGCTGGAATTGTCATCCGAATCATTCTCGTCTTTTGATCTCAAGCCAGCTTGCTGCACCGTTTCACTGAGCGCCTTGCGCGCCTCATCGGCCAGGCGGTGGTGAGGATAGCGATGGAGAAACTCCTCGAATGCCAGCTTGGCCTGGGCGGGGTCTTTGAGATCATCCTGGTAGATCTGGCCGATGGTGAACAACGCGTCGAAGCGGTCACGGCTGCCGGGATATTCCCGTCGCAAAAACTTGTATTCACCGATGGCTGCATGCAGCATCTTGCCATCGTTAAACCGCCGGCCCATTTCCGCCAGCACTTCGGCCACGGCAACGACACTGGGGTCCGCTTTGGAAGAAGCCGGCGAGCCGTAGTACACGCGGCGGTAGGCGGAAATCACGCGTTGATATTCATTGCGACTCTGTTGGGCGGAGGGAAGGCTGTTCAGGGACTCTCGCATACGTTCTGCCGCGGAGTATTGCGTGCGCGCCCACGCCTCGGACTTACCCCGTGCCTGCAGGGGCAATGCCGGGAGCAAAAGCAGGAGCAGAGCCGCACCCAGACGCCTTGCGCGTTGGCCTCGATCGGAGTTCTTCAATTTTCCAGCCCGTAGTTGCCTAGCCCGTAATTCGCGTAACTCGCCAGGAGCTAATGTTCGAGATGCCGATCTCTCTAGTCGGTGTTGCTAAATGACAGCACGCCCCGGTCATCCCGCTTCACCCGCACCGGCTCATGCACGGGACTGCTCAGGATGCGATCGCCCGAAGCCGTGTCGCCGTAATACAATTGGGTGATTCGTTTCACGTAGTTGCGGGTCTCGCGGAAGTGCGGCACTCCCGCGCTTCTCGCCACTGCTCCCGGGCCTGCGTTGTAAGCAGCCAGGCTCAGTTTGACGTCGCCACCATAGCTTTCCATCAACTTCTTCAGATGGCGGACGCCCGCATCCACGTTCTGCTGCGGATCGAACGGGTTGACAACGTTCAGTTGCCGCGCCGTCTGTGGCATCAGTTGCATCAGCCCCATCGCTCCGGTTCGGGAGACTGCGTTAGGGTTGAAGTTCGACTCCACCTTGATAACCGCGCGTACCAGACTGGGGTCCACGTTATGCCGGGACGCAGCCTGGTCAATCGCGGCATCGATCTCCTGCTGCGTGAATGGCTTCCCACGCACGAAGCTGGAAACCTGCTGCGAGGTGCTGACTTCAGCCGCGGCCGAACGCGCCGCCCGCATATTGGCCGGTGGGACCGATTTCCAGCGGTGTGCGGTAGGGCTCCAGTACATGAGGCCACTGCTTCGCATCGCAGGAGTTGTCGAGAGCCTGGGTGGTGCTACCGGCGCCTCGTCGTTGACGTAAACTTTTCGTCCAAAGCTGTCGATGTTGGCGGTGATGCTTGCGGAACCGGCTTGTGCCCGCAGATATGGCGTTGTGAGAGAAAGGAAGGTCGCGAGTACGGGACTAGCCATCAGGGCGACTTGCAGGCGTTTTCGCATAGCCGGGTTTAGCGCTTGCACGCGGACAGACAAGTCCCCCGCGCTACCTACCCGGAACCTGACGGAGAAAACCAACCAGAGTGAACTCATTATAGGCTGGCGGTCAGGAGGTAGCAATTGAACTGAAGACCAATAGAACCACCGAAGTAATACAGCAATTCATTGAAAATATAGATATTTACAAAGCCGATTGGTTACCTTGCGCGACCCGCCTTGGGCCGATCCTAAAGGGGTAGACGCCGGCGCGACTTTTACCTCCTTTGTCGGCTGTAGTAGGCTGCCTGCGTCACCATGAACGACCTCTCCCTGCCGCAAGGTGAAGCTCCGGACTCGCTGATGCTCTACGGCTTCTGGTATCGCGCCCTGCCCAGCCAGCAGGTGGGTGGGAGCCAACTGCAGAAGGCCACGTTGCTCGAGACCCCGCTGGCCATCGGACGCGATCGTCAGGGTCGTCCGTTTGCGCTGCAGGACGCCTGCCCGCACCGTGGCATGCCGCTTACCCACGGCCACTTCGACGGCCGGCAGGTGGAATGCAGCTACCACGGCTGGCGGTTCGATGGACATACTGGCCAGTGCCAGCTCATCCCGTCCCTCACTGCGGACCAGAAGCTGAAGATTGACCGAATTTATGCGGGCAGTTATCCCTGCGCAGAACATGACGACTTCATCTGGGTCTTCATTCCTGAACCGCCGCCGCCGGGAGCCGGATTCACCAAAGCCGCGGACGCGCCCACTCCAGCCCCCCGAGTGCCCACCTTCAGCGAGAAGTACAAACTGGCCTACCTGAGCGCCGATCTGCCCTGCAGCGTCGATCACGGAATCATCGGGCTGATGGATCCCGCGCACGGGCCGTTCGTTCATCAGGCCTGGTGGTGGCGCAGTCGCTGCAGCATTCACGAGAAGCAGAAAAATTTCGAGCCCATTCCTAACGGCTTTCGCATGAGCGCGCACACGCCCAGCTCGAATAGCGCACCCTACAAGCTGCTGCGGCTGTACGCCGATGCCGAATCCATCAGCACGACCATTGATTTTGTTCTGCCCAACCTGCGGCTGGAGACCATCCGCGCCGGCAAATACTGGTTCTCGTCATTGACCACGGTGACGCCCATCACCCGCAGCCACTGCCGCATCGATGTGGTAGCGGCGTGGAACATTTTTCGCTGGGTGCCGCTGGGGCCTCAGCTTCTCAAATTTGTCTTCGCGAAGTTTGTGGAACAGGATCGGCAGACGATGGAACAGCAGTCGGAAGGCCTGAAGCACAATCCACACCTGATGCTGATCGATGACGCCGACCGTCCCGCCAAATGGTATTTCGGATTGAAGTCGGCGCTTCTGGAGTCGCGGAAGACGGGCGCCGAGATGAAGCATCCGCTGACGGGCCCACTCACCTTGAAGTGGCGCAGCTAGTAGCGCCGGCGTCCCGCCCGCTGTCGTGAGGCGTCCCGCCCTCACTTCGACCAGGCACAACCGAACTCACTCCTCCACCAACCAGTCCAAAGCTTCCTCGCGGGTCTTGAACGTCGGCAATTCCCTCTGCGAAAAGGTCTTCAGGTGCTGGTAGAACACTTTGGGCATGGCCTCCGTACCCACCCACGCGGAACGCTTCAGATACGGCCGGTCGAAGACCAAGGCGGGTTTAATACTCTCCAGGCTCTTCTTTTCGATTTTCGAGCCCGTGAAATCCGCAAGCAGCAGCACCGATCCGCGAGGTTCAGCAGTAACCCGAGTGGGAACCAGGGCGGCGAGTTCTTCCAATTGCTCCGACGAGCAGCCGGAACCATCCACCAGAAGAATTTTCTTGTGCTTGTGGCTGATGAAACGGATGCGATTCTTCATTCGCCCTCCTTTTGCCGCGGAGTGTAGCAAACACGGCAAAATCGTGCGCGGACTTTCGTTCGGTCGGCGAATCGCCGGTTGAGAACCGGGAACTGATATCTGACAACCGGAGTTAACTTGCCAGCAAAGCGTCCACCACGCCGTACACCTCGCCCAGCGCAGCATCCAGCGCGCCCGGATCCTTGCCGCCGGCCTCGGCAAGATCAGGTCTGCCACCTCCCTTGCCGCCGACTTTCTGCGCCACCGGCCCGATGACTTTGCCCGCCTGGATTTTACTCGTAAGGTCTTTGGTCACGCCCACAATGAGCGCGACGCTGCCGTTCGTGGCCGAGCCCAGGACGACAACGCCTGATCCCAGTTTGTCGCGTAGTTGGTCCACCAGAGTACGCATCTGCGCGCGCGCGAGATTGTCCACCCGGTGCGCCAGCACCTTTACGCCGCGAACATCTTTGATCTGGTCGGTTACCGAAGCCACGGTGGAGGAGGCTGATTTCATCCGCGCCTGATCGAGTTCGCGGGCCAGCCGCTTGATCTCTGCGTCTTTCTTTTCCAGCTCCGCTTTGAACGCTTCAGCGGGCGACAGGGAGTCTCCGGGGGCGGGTGCCCCATCCTTTCGCGTTCTTTGCGAAAGGGTGGGACCAACGAAGCTTGACACCACACTCTCCAGTTCATGATCTTTCTGGAAATGATGCAGCGAGCCTTCTCCCGTGACGGCCTCGATGCGACGCACGCCGGATGACACGCTGCCTTCCTTCAGGACTTTAATCAGGCCGATCTCGCCGGTGGCGTTGGTGTGCGTGCCCCCGCAAAGTTCGGTTGAGAAGTCTCCGATTTTGATCACGCGAACCTTGTCGCCATACTTCTCTCCGAACAGCGCCATGGCCTTGTATTCGTTGATGGCGACATCAATCGGGACGTCTTCGATGACTTCGATCTTCCGGTTGCGCAGCACTTCCTTGTTGATCAGATCTTCGATATCCTGCAATTCTTCATCCGCGACTCCGGTGAAGTGCGAGAAGTCGAAGCGCAGATGATCGGGCGCCACCAGCGACCCAGCCTGTTTTACATGCTTGCCCAGAACTTCGCGCAGCCCGGCCTGCAGTAAGTGCGTGGCGGTGTGATTGCGCATCGTGGCCTGGCGGATTTCGGTGTCGACGACGGCATCGACCTTTTGACCCACGCGAATCGGGTGTTTTGCGGTGACTTGATGCGCACGCACGCCCTGAATCGGGGAGTAGCAGCCTTTCACTTCGGCGACGAGGGTATTGTGATCGTCACTGTAGAGCCATCCCCGGTCGCCGACCTGTCCGCCGGATTCGGCGTAGAACGGGGTGTGGTCAAGGATGATCTCGCCTTCTTCGCCGGGCTTGAGCGCTGGCGCGCCTTGGCCCTTGTGGATGATAGCGAGCACTTCGCAGCCGTCGGAGCGAGTTTGGCGGTAGCCCTCGAACTCGGATTTCGGGAGTGGCTGGTACGCGGGATTAGCAGTTTGCTTGGCCGCGCCTTTCCAGGAGGCGCGAGCACGTTCGCGCTGCTCGGCCATTGCGAGATCGAAACCTTCTTGATCGAAAGCGATACCTTGATCCCGTGCGGCGTCTTGCATGAAGTCGAGAGGCATACCGAAGGTGTCGTAGAGCTTGAACGCATCCTTTCCCGAATAAATTGGGAGATCGAGGGTTCGCACTGCTCCCATTGCTCTCCGAAACCTGTCGTCTGGTATCTCAGCCGCGAGCTTTGTCGCCTCCGTGATTTGCGAGTTGATGTCGTGAACTCTCCAGTAGAAATCTGCGCTGGTGGCGCTCTGCTCTTCGCCAGCATCGCTAAGAGCCTTCTCGAGGCCCTTTAGTCGAGAGGCCATCTCTTGCTGACGGGCATCGCGTGGGCCATCAATCCGTCCGAGATCTTCTTGGACCTCACGCGTCATCACGCTCAATGAAACAATTCTGTCGCCAATTTCTTCGTTCCGCGCATCCATTTCACGGAGATTTCTTTGGAGATCTTCCTCTAGCTTAGCCAGGCCTATGTCCAGCGTGCGCGCAAACCGAGTTTCCTCTGCCGATACTGTTTTGAAGACTCGTTCAACGGATTCCATCAACTCGGGATAGGCATCTTGCATCAGATCGCGTACTGCGTAGACCATCTCGCACAGAAAAAGTTTCTTCTGTCCGAGTAGCCTCCCGTGGGTGATCGCTCGCCGGATAATCTTTCGCAGCACATATCCGCGACCTTCGTTTGCAGGCAGCACTCCATCGGAGATCAGGAATGTTGCGGCACGCGAGTGGTCGGCGATCACGCGCAACGATGCTGCCGACTTGGAGCTAGCCGAGCCTTGCTCGGCTTGGACGGAGCCCCTGGTGGCTCCTGTCAATTCCGCCGCGCGTTTGATCAGTGGCGTGAACAAATCCGTGTCGTAATTCGAAATCACGCCCTGCAGCACCGCGGTCACTCGCTCCAGCCCGATGCCGGTATCGATTGACGGCTTCGGCAGCGGATTCAGCTTGCCGCTGGCGTCGCGGTCAAACTGCATGAAGACGAGATTCCACAGTTCGACGTAGCGGCCGCAATCGCAGCCGAATTTGCAGTCGGTGTGGCCCTGATCGGACGCAGCGATGCCCATGTCATAGTGCAGTTCGCTGCAGGGACCGCATGGGCCGGTGTCGCCCATTTGCCAGAAGTTGTCTTCCAAGCCGAACTCAAAGATTCGGTCTTTGGGCACGCCCTGGCCGAGCCACAGGTCGTGAGCTTCGGCATCACGTGACATCCCGCCTTCGCCGTTGAAGATGGTCACGTACAGCCTGTCTTTTTCTATGGCAAACCATTGCGGCGAGGTGATCAGTTCCCAGGCGTAAGCGATGGCGTCTTTCTTGAAATAGTCGCCGAAGGAAAAATTTCCCAGCATTTCGAAAAACGTGTGGTGGCGGTTGGTGAATCCGACGTTTTCCAGATCGTTATGTTTGCCGCCCGCGCGCACACATTTCTGTGACGTTGTGGCCCGGGTGTAGTCGCGCTTTTCCAGCCCGAGGAAGATGTCCTTGAACTGGTTCATGCCTGCGTTGGTGAACAGCAGGGTAAGGTCGTTCTGCGGGACGAGCGATGAGGAATGCACCTCGCGATGTCCCTTCTGAACGAAATAGTCCAGAAATTTGCGGCGGATTTCAGAGCCGGTCAGCATGGAATGGTTGGGAACCCGTTGATTTCCAACTCGATTCTAGCATCGGCGAAAGCGTGTCGTGAACGTGTCGCTTTCAGCCGGGGGTCTCGGGTTCCGCGAGAGACACGCGATCGACCACGATCCGAGCTACATGCGGGGATAAGCTTCCGATGGCGCGGTCTCTTGGCGAAGCTGGCCCGGCTCTGAAACGCCGGGCTGCTCTGAGAGTGTCTTTCCAGCGCCAAACTGGTTTGCGAAACTATTTCACTGCGTCTGCTGTTTTCTCCGCGCCTTCTTTAACCCCGTGGCCAACATCCTTTGCGCCCTTTTTTATACCGTGCCCAGTCTTCTTGGCTACGTGTTTAGTGTCCTTGGCCGCGTCCTTGGTGGCGTCGGCGGTCTTGTCGGCTGCCTTATCGACGCCATGTTCGGTTTTCCTGGCGGCCTTCTTTGTCGCGTGGCCCGTATCCTCGGCCGCGTCCTTGGTCGCATCGGCCGTCTTGTCGACCGCTTTGTCGGTAGCATGCGCAGTTTTCTTTGCTGCCTTTTTGGTCGCGTGCGCCGTGGCTTTGGCTGCGTCCTTAGTGGCGTCGGCAGTCTTGTCGGCCGCTTTGTCGACGTCAGATCCGACGCCTTGCGAGTAGGCGAACGAGGCCAGACCGAGTAGCATCGCTGCGATAACCGTTGTCCATCTTGCTCTCATACTTCCTCCTGTCGAGTGAAACGGGTGAAAGGGAGTATCCAGCATTTGGAGCGCAAACGCAACGCTGGGTTCGGCCGAGGCATGACGCGCACCAGGGTTCATCCTTTATTCTAGTTCTCCCTCCAGCGCGGTCAAAGTCTCGTCATCCACATCCCATTTTTTCAAAATGGCGAAAATAGTCTTGGTCCCGAAACCGGCGCACATCAATTGGCGGAAGATGCGGGCTGCGTCTTTCTGGGTCTTTGGCTTCTGCAGTCGCTTTCGGTGCAGATAATCGTGGGCCTGCTTCTCTTCGTTCACCTCGTGGTAGACCGAATTCACCGCCTTGTCGATCACTTCGCCATGCACTCCCTTGGCCTTCAGGTCGGTGATCACGCGCCGGCGCCCGAACTTTTCATTGTCGCGGCGGAATGACGAAAATGCGGCGGCGTATGTGGCGTCGTTCAAATACCCCTGGTCTTTCAGTCGGCGAATGACCAGTTCAACCAGCGTCTTGCCGGATTCGGTATCGGCTTCGACGCGCGGCCGCAGTAGGCGTTTGAGTTCAGCCACCGAACGCATGCGGCGAGCCAGCGCACCGAGTGCGTATTCATAGAGCACGTCTTCAGAATCGGTCTTCTTGGGGCGGGGAAACGGCATACGGCCGACTTTGTTTCGGTGATGTAAATAGTTGTAAAAGTGTTGTAAAAATTGCGGTTAGGGATCACCCCTGCCGAGCACGGAACTCCTGTACTGCCAACTACGTATACACCAGGGAAGGCTGGAATTCACGAAGTGAGCAGATAGACCGGCTGGTGACGTTCCTCCAATCGTGTCGTCTATTCATGTAAAAGAAGATCAGGGAGTCAGTCATGCTTACTATCGATGTGGAGAAGAACAGCGAAGTGGCGGTGGTGCACTGCAGCGGACGATTGGTGCGCGGCGTGGAGGTCTGCACGCTGAGGAAAGCAGTGGTTTCGGAGAAGACCACGCGCGCCGTGGTGCTGGACCTTTCGCAAGTGGAGTTCATGGATGGGGGCGGGCTCAATGCACTGGTGTCGCTACATCACTGGACGCGTAACCATGGGATCCAACTCAAACTGGTGAATCCCTCGCGGCTTGTCCTCGAGATGCTGACGCGTACCCACTTGAACCGGGTGTTCGATATTTCGTCGCTGCACGATGTCTTGATGATCCTCAGTGGCGGTGAATGTCCGCACGCGAAGTACGGAGCCGGGTATTTGAGCCGGGCACAAGCCTTGGTGGCCAAATAGCGATTCGCTCCGAGCGCACGTTTACGGTGTGGCAATGAGAAAAAAGGGCGCGCATTGAGCGCGCCCTTGGTTTCTTAAGAAAGAAAACCTCAGCGCCCGCCGCTAAAGCCCGTTTGCTGCATGGCGTTGCGGGAAATGTCGCTGGTGGAAGAAACACCCTGCATCCGCAACTTGAAGTCGTCCGCGTTGGATGCGTTCTCCAAAGCGGTTTCGTAGTTAATCAACCCTGCCTGGAACAGATCCCATAACGACTGATCGAAGGTCTGCATGCCGTACTGCGAAGTTCCGGCTGAGATGGCGTCGCGGACAGCACGCGTCTTTTCTGGAACCAGAATACATTCCCGGATATATGCGGTGTTGATCATTACTTCCACCGCGGGCACACGGCCGTCGCCATCGCAGCGTCGCACCAGGCGTTGGCTGATAACGGCGCGCAGTACCGCGGCCAGCTGCAGGCGAATCTGCTTCTGCTCCGGCGGCGGGAAGATGGCGATGATACGGTTGATGGTTTCCACCGCGTCCAGCGTGTGCAACGTAGAGAACACCATGTGGCCGGTTTCCGCGGCGTGCAGCGCCGTGCCGATGGTTTCCAGGTCGCGCATTTCGCCCACCAGGATGACGTCGGGATCCTGACGCAGGGAAGCCCGCAGGGCGGCACCGAATGACGGCGTATCCACTTCCACTTCGCGCTGGTTTACATAGCCCTTCTTGTCGCGATGCAGAAATTCGATGGGGTCTTCGATAGTGATGATGTGTTCGGCGCGGGTGGAGTTGATGCGATCCACCATGGCCGCCAGTGTCGTGGACTTACCAGAGCCGGTGACGCCGGTGACCAGAATCAGGCCGCGCGGCATTTCGCAAACCTGCTCCACAATCTTGGGCAGATAGAGTTCGTCGAGGGCGCGAATCTTGGTGGGAATGACGCGCAGCACCAGTCCCACGTTGCCCCGTTGCTGGAAGACGTTCACACGGAAGCGGCCCAGTCCGGCCACACCGTAGGCCATATCGATTTCCGTGGTCTCTTTGAACTTCTGCTTCTGGCGTGCGGACATCATGCTGAACGCCATGGTCAGCATATCTTCGGCGCTGACGCGCGGCTGGTCGGTCAGCGGAGTCAAGTCGCCATCGATGCGCAGATGGGGATAATTGCCTACCTTCAAATGCAAGTCGGAGGCCCGGCGCTCCATGGCGATGCGCAGCAAGTCATCAATATTCATTCGACCCTTCCCCCAAATGACCTCCGTATGATGAACCGAAAAGTCACTCCGCCCAAGATGACCTAAGTAACGACGCGGGGGCGGCCGCAGGGACAAGCCTTTGGGGGATCGCTAGGGGCGGGTGTCCTCACCTGCCCGGCGATACCCGTTGTGCTGGGCGCGCTGGCTGCTTTTGTGGCCTGGGGGCGGTTCCGCGCCGCCGATCAGCTCTGCGCGCGGCTAAACGCGATCCCATTGGATATATTGACTTAGTCCACAGACTTAGTCTAGTCTAAAGGCGTGGAAGTTAACATTCATCAGGCCAAAACCCATTTCTCGCGTCTCCTGCAACGGGTGGCGGCGGGGGAAGAAGTCATTATTGCGCGGGCCGGGGTGCCGGTCGCTCGCCTGGTGGCCGTGGAACCAACGAAGCCGGAGGCCCGGCCCCTGGGTTTCGCGCGTGGTGAAGTCTGGGTGGCCGACGATTTCGACGCTCCTCTGCCGGATGAGTTGCTCGCCCAATTCTATGGCGGCACACTGCCCAAAGAGATTAAACCCCGTCGCCGCAAGCGCAAATGAAATACTTGTTGGACACAGTCGCTTGGCTATGGAGTATCTATTCTGTGGAACGCCTCGGCGACGAGGCACGCTCCACCCTAGAGAACGGCGGGGAAGAAATTTATCTTTCCGCTGCTACATCCTGGGAAGTGAGCATCAAGATGGGTCTCGGGAAATTGCATCTTCCCGGAACACCGGCGCATATCGTCCCCGCTTACATGGCCAAGCAGGGGCTGCTTCCGTTGCCTGTCACCCATCGTCATGCCGTTAAGGTCTACGACCTGCCGGCGCATCATTCCGATCCCTTTGACCGCATTCTCATCGCCCAGGCAATGGTCGAAGAAATGACGGTGCTCACGGCCGACCGCGTCTTCACCAAATATCCCATTGACGTGATGTGGTGTGGAAAATGAAGGCAGCCTTTCTGTAGCGTGAGCCACTTCAAGCCACGTGGGGACAGCCGCCCTCGGCTGTCCAGGCGAGCCTGGCAAGGCGGTCTTGTCGCTTTCCGACTTCAGAAGTCGGTTGAAGCGTGTTTCTGATGTTACAATTGCGGCGCTGCGCTCCACCGGACAGCCGAGGCGGCTGTCCCCACGCGGTTCGTTGTACTGACTTAAACGCCTACCGGCTGCTTGCTCCCTACCGCCACCGGCGTAAGCCACTTGTACTTGTCGGCCTTGGCTCCGTTGACGATTGCGTAGAACTCTTTCTGGATGGCCTTGGTGATAGGGCCGATCGCGCCCTTGCCAACGCTGATCTTGTCCACTGACCGAATCGGCGTGACCTCGGCAGCGGTGCCGGTGAAGAAGACCTCATCCGCGATGTAAAGCAGTTCGCGGGGAATGCCCTGCTCGGTTACGGGGATACCCAGATCGCGGGCGATCTGCAGGACTGAGTCGCGGGTGATCCCAGGCAGCACTGAATTTCCCAGAGGCGCCGTATTCAGCACGCCGTTGCGCACTACGAAGACATTTTCCCCCGAACCTTCGCTCACGTAGCCGTTGGCGTCAAGCGCAATACCCTCGACATAGCCGTTAACGATGGCTTCCATCTTGATGAGCTGCGAGTTCATGTAGTTCGCGGCCGACTTGGCCATCGCAGGCAACGTATTGGGCGCAATGCGGGTCCATGAAGAAACACAGATGTCGGCGCCGGTCGTCGAATCCGTTCCCAGGTACTTGCCCCACGGATAATTGCAGATATAAACCTCGGTGGGCGAGTTGAACGGATTCACTCCGGCCTCACCATAGCCACGCAACACGATAGGGCGGATGTAGCAGGGCCAGACTCCATTGTTTTTCACCACTTCAGCCATGCCGGCAATCAGTTCATCGACCGTGAAGTCCACATCAATACGATAAATCTTGGCCGAATCCAGCAGCCGCTGCATGTGTTCCTTGGCGCGAAAGATCGCGGGGCCACTGGGCAGGGCATAGCAACGGACTCCTTCGAACACGGACGAACCGTAGTGGACAACGTGCGACATTACGTGAAGCTGGGCGCTATCCCAGGGAATGAGCTTGCCGTTGTGCCAGATTTTCTCCGTCTTTTGTATCGCCACAGGTACTCCTTGAAGGCAATGTTCAACCTAATTATAACCGACCTCGATTCTTGAAGATGCTGCTTGGCCTGCGCGAATGCGCCGAACTCTCCAATCCTCCCGCCGGCGAGCAGCCCGGCGGCGGCGAGTGCTCGGGCAATCCCTTCGATCCGTTGCCACGCCAAGCTCCTATGCCCCGCCTTGGCGGCGGATCCAACCGGCCCCTATCCGGCGTCTTGCTCCAGTTTCGACCAATTGGGAGTCAGAGTTGCCTTTATCGGCGGTTTCACCGTTTTCGAAACCAGGTTACGTCTCGCATGCGGTCGGCGATCACACATCGCTGCTGGCCCTGATCGAGAAGGGTTTCTAGGGTTCCCTTGCACCTTACCAAACGCGATCAGCAAGCGGATACGCTCGAAGACCGGTTCGACTTCAACCACTCGCCTTCGCTCAACACCACCGTAGGTCTGGCAGCGCCGCCGGCTGTGGATTTAACGCCATGATCGTGGGATGAATCACGGAACAGAACGGCTGGGCCTCTCACAGCCGTTCTTGTGTGGCGCCGCTCGGACAAGAAGTGAAGCCTTAGCTACCGAGGTGCCGGACCGGCTTCTTTGAGTTCCGCTTGTGCCGGTGTCTGCAACTCGTCGCCGCGGAAATATTGGCCTTTGGTAGCTTTCATTTCAGGCATGGCCGCATAAGGCTTGCTGTAATCATTGGCCGCATTCCAGAACAGGAAGCCGATCCCACCCTTGTTCTTCGCGGTTATGACCTGGGCTTCGATGTATTTCGGCGAATAACTCTTGGTGCGCCAGCGGAAGGCCTGCAGCCAGGGACGGATGACCACCCCGCTGCCCTCAGTGATCTTTTCAAAGCGGACCATGGACTCACCGATGAAATGTTCCGGCGCATCGCCGGGATGGGCAATTCCATCCATGCCGAAGAAATGCGACGGGTAGATCATGGGCGAAAGCACGTCGCAATACTTGGCCATGCGCACGATGTCCTGACCGGTGTGAGCCAGGTCGACAGGGCGCTGCCAGGCCATGATGCCAAATACGTCAAGCGACAACAACACGCCGGTAGGGTGAAGCTCGGCGTAGGCGTGCTTCAGGAAGTCAGCAATCACGTCGGAGCGATGCCACTCAGGGTGCTCGGTCTGGAAGTAAAAGCTGGCGTCTTTCTGGTCGCCCTCGGCGGGGAAGCGGACGTAATCGAACTGGATTTCGTCGGCCCCCGCTTCGGCCGCCTTCTTGGCCAGCGCGATGTCATATTCCTGCACTTTGGGTTGGGAAGGATCGGTCCATACCAGCTTCCCGTTCTCGCGCCACGCCTGGCCGGTCTTGTGCGACTTCACCGCCAGTTCGGGATGGGTCTCTACCAGTCGCTGGTCACGGAAGATGGCGATTCTGGCGATGGCGTGCATGTTCTGTGAATGGAGAAAGCGGAGGAACTTGGGCAAGTCGTGAAAAGAGGAGTGATGGCTGCCCAGCAGCGGATGATCAAAGGGAATGGTCACGCTGCCGTCGCTGTCTTTGATATCGAATACAACGGCGTTCCCACCCACTTCGCGCCAGTGACGAATGATGCGGATCCCGTGGTCGCTCGCGGCCATGATTCCTGTGAGGTACACGGCCCGTACCTCAAAGTCGCGCTCGACCGGGATCGATTTTTCCACAATTGGCGCGGGCAAGAGCCCGGGAATGATCACGGGCTGACCCAGCTTCAAGAATGTGCTGTGGAAATCGTCGTTTGCCTTGTGAATGGCTTCACCCAGCTCCGAGGAAGTCAGGTAAGAGGTCTGAGAAAGATATCGCCGGGCCACCAATGGGATACTGTCGCCGCGCTTGGCTACATACAACGCGCTCCCCGGCGGCGCAACTGGCAGGACCAGCGACGGTTCCGGCGCTTTCGGCATGCCCGGCGTGGAAGGCTTGGAGGTAGGCAACAGTTTCGCATGCCCCGTCTGTCCTGAAGCGGACGGAATGGTAGCGATTTCGATAACCACCAGGCTGAAAGAAATGAAAAGGATGCTGGCAAGTGATGCGGGGCCCATTGGACGCAAGGTATTCTCCGTTATAACCGCGGTTTCCGGGGATGCTAGCCGCGGTCAAACGGAAGCGCCAGATAACGTCGGACCAGTGCCGGCCGGTTTTGCTCCGTCGAGGTTGCGCTCGGAAACTTCCGGCAAGTGGCAAACTATTTCCCTTTCCTCTAAACCCGGTGCGGAGTAACCCGTGCCTTTTCGCCCGCTGCCAGCATCTAACCTATACAGGCAATTAGGAATTAGCGGTTTGCCGGGGATGGAGAGTCGTTTGCAGTAATCGTAGTGCCGAGTTGAGAGAGTGACAAAATTTGTCCTTCTCTCATTACGAGACGGCGGACCCGCTCTTCCAGAAGTACAGGGGCCCAGGAAAGGAAAAAGCAGGGCCAGACCCTATATGAAAACCGTCGTCAACACCATGCTTGACCCCACGCGCCGCTCCAATGATGCCAGAGAGTTTGAAAGCTCCCTTCGCCGCAGAATCGTCGGTCAGGACCAGGCCGTCGAGAAAGTGGTTGAAATCTATCAGATGTTTTTGGCAGGACTGAATCCTCCTGGCCGTCCGGTTGGAAATCTCCTGTTCCTCGGGCCCACCGGCTCGGGAAAAACCCGGGTAGTCGAAGCTATGGCCGAATCGCTGTTTGGCGACGCCCGCGCCTGCATTAAGATCGACTGCGCCGAATTTCAGCACTCGCATGAGATCGCCAAACTGATCGGCTCGCCTCCGGGATATCTGGGACATCGCGAAACGCATCCCTTGCTGACCCAGGAAGCGTTGAACCAGTGGCACAGCGAGACTCTCAAACTTTCGATTCTGCTGTTCGACGAAATCGAAAAGGCCTCCGACTCGCTCTGGCAATTGCTGCTGGGCATTCTGGATAAAGCCACGTTGACCCTGGGCGACAATCGCCGCGTGGACCTGTCGCAATGCATCATCATCATGACCTCGAATCTCGGGGCCGGAGAGATGAGCCACATGGTCGATGGCGGCCTGGGGTTCGTGCAAAAAGCTACCCAAGTGGACGCGGCTTTCGATGACAAGATCAACCGCACCGCGGTCGACGCGGCCCGGCGCAAATTCAGCCCGGAATTCATGAACCGCATCGACAAGTCGGTCGTGTTCCGGACTTTGCGTTCGGAGCACTTGCAGCAGATCCTGGAAATCGAACTGGGCATGGTGCAGCAGCGAATCTTGATGGCATCGGCCGTGAACCAGTTTGTCTTCAGCTGCACGCCTAAAGTGAAGAGCTTTCTGCTGCACGAGGGGACCGATCCGAAATATGGCGCACGACACTTGAAGCGCGCCATCGAGCGGCACATCGTGTTCCAGCTGGCCAACCTGGTCGCCACCGGACAGGTCAAGCTGGGGGACTTCATTCGCATCGACATGAGTCCCGAAGGCAAGCTCATGTTCGTCAAGGAAGCGGAGAATGCCATGGTTCCCATGTTGTTGGAACGTCATGGCGCAGCCGCTGGTGCGCTTCCCATGGCCCGGCCAGCGCGAACCGTGGCCCGGCGCGAGTTCGGCGCCACCGGAACCTTGGACGGCAAGTAATTCTTCACCAATAGCTTAGACGGTGCCGGGAAGCCGGCACCTTTTCCTATTGGCGTAGGGGCAGAGCCTGCCCTGATCGAAGTCGAAGGGTGTCCTCACCTGCCCGGCGGAGCGCAGCTCCGCGATTTTCTTCACGCAGAGCCGAACCTGGTCTCGCGCTTCCACTGCCTTCCGGTCAGCTCCTCTCACAGTCCCAGGCGGACGTCTGGGCCTACGTCTTCTTCGTGTTACAACATTGAGCTTGCTCTGGCAGAAAACGGCAGGGCTCGGGCATCTGAAATAAGCATCAGAGGAACTATGCGAAGCAATTTGGTCGCAGCCCGCATGGCAGTGCTGCTCGTCCTCTCGGTCATTCGACCTCACGTGCTCGAAGCCCGTGTCACGCCCTCGCATGGCTTCAACATGTTTTCCGCCCAGGAGGAACTTCAGGCCGGGCAGCAGTCGGCGGCCGAGGTCGTCAGACAGCTGCCGGTCCTTCCGGACACCGACCCGGTCGCGATTTATGTGCAGCGCCTGGGGCAGCAACTGGCGGCGCATGCTCCGGGAGAAAAGTGGCCGTACACCTTCCACGTCGTGAACCAGAAAGAGATCAATGCCTTTGCTCTTCCAGGCGGGCCGATCTTTGTGAATCTGGGGACGATCCAGGCCGCGGACAACGAAGCCGAACTGGCCGGCGTGATAGCGCATGAAATCTCCCATGTAGTGCAGCGGCATGGCACGCGAGCCGCCAGCAAACAGATGGCGGCACAACTCCCGCTGGCAATTTTGGGTGGGGTCATGGGACAGGGTGCGCTCTCGCAAATGGCCCAAATGGGGCTTTCGTTCGGCGTTGGCTCCTACTTTCTGAAGAACTCCCGGAAATCCGAATCCGAAGCTGACCTGCTCGGCACTGACATCATGTATGACAGCGGCTTCAATCCTCGCGCCATGGCGGATTTCTTTACCAAGATTCAACAGGAAGGCGGCGCGCGCGGTCCCCAGTTCTTTAGCGACCACCCCGATCCCGGAAATCGCGCTCAGGGGGTCGCGGCGGAAGTCGCTACTTTGCCCCGAAAGACCAGCTATCGCAGTGATAGCGTTGAATTTCGCGACATCAAACAGCGGGTTTCCGGCATGAGGCCGCTTACCGCGCAACAGATCGCGGAACGCCAACCGGCTATGAATGCTTCTTCTGGCAGCGTGCAACCCGGCGGCAACCTGCGTAGTCTCAGCCATCGTGATTTTGTAATTTCTTATCCCGAGAACTGGCAAGTCTTCGGAGACCAGAACTCGGCCCTCACGATTGCCCCGCAAAGCGGGATCTCACAGAACGCCGTTGCCTACGGGGTGATGATCAACACCTACCAGCCGGAAGATGAAAACGCCAGCCTCGACCAGGCCACACATGAACTGCTGGCATCGTTGCGCCAGTCCAATCCCGATCTGCGGCAGATTGGGCACGACGAGAACATCCGGCTGAACGGGGTTTCAGGAAAGTCCGTGGATCTGATCGGAACCTCTCCCCTGAGGGATCAGAGCGGACGCCCCAGCCAGGAGCGGGACTGGTTGGTCGCAGTCAGGCGCCGGGATGGCAGCCTGTTGTACGTAGTGTCGATTGCCCCAGACCAGGATTTCGAGTCTCTGCGCCCGACATTCGAGCAGATGCTGAAGTCAATGCGGGTGCGATAAGGCGGGCGTCGGACTTCAGGGTCTCAGCATCGCAGCCCGGCATTCAGTCGTGACCGACCCACTCGGTCTGCAGTCTCGGCGGTTGCATCAAGGTCTGCATCACCACGCAATACTGTTCCGTTTTCTCTCGCAATCCGCGTAGTTGTTCCGGCGTTGCCTTAGGCGCAGCAACATCGAAAAGAAGGTGAATGCTCTCAAAGCCGACCGGCAGGCCTTTTGATATGCCGAGGGTGCCTCGAAGATCCAAGTCTCCCTCCACGTTGACCTCGATGCGTTCGGTGGGTACGCCCATTGCCGCAGCCACCATCTGACAAGTGATCTGCGCGCAAGCCGCCAGAGCCCCCAGCAACAGATCGCCGGAACAAGCGCCAGTGCCGGCGCCTCCGACTCCCTGGTGGGCCTCGGCTTGGTAGATGGCACGTCCAATATCGACTGAGCATGCCACTGGAACTTCAGTCTGCCCCCCTTTCGCCCGGAGCGTGATTCGCGAGGCACTTGGGTCATTGCGGTAGTGCTCTTTCAGGGGTTTCTGTAGTGAACGAAGATCCATGGCAAACTCACTCTCCTAATTTTTGTCCATGCTTCTTTTGGTCATTTTGCGCTGGCCGGCGCAGGGTCGGGTCGGCTGTGTTGAAGCCCCTTCATCGGATTGCTAGTATATTCACGCATGAGGGGCGTACATGCCAAAATTCGTCATCGAACGCGAAATCCCGGGAGCCGGAAATCTATCCGATGCCCAAGTGCGGGAAGTCTCCCAAAAGTCGGTCCACGTTCTTAGCGGAATGGGTCCGGGGATACAGTGGCTCCATAGCTACATAACCGGCGACAAGGTGTACTGCGTTTACCTTGCTCCGGACGAGGCGACGATCCGGGAACACGCCAAGCGGGTGGGCATTCCTGCAAATCGGGTCTCGGCCGTGCGCCGACTCATCGACCCATCGAGCGCGGAGTAAACGCGCGGAAGCAGCTTCCGGGCGAATCCAGATTTCCACCACCACCGGCGTCAGCCCGTGCGCTAATACGAGGAAGAAGCAGCCTCGGACATCAGCACCTCCTCAACCGCTTTCTCAACCGGCATGGCCCAACCTTCTAACCAGGCCGTCGCACCTACTGTGTTGCTCAGCGCTTGCCGCGCCGAGTCCAGACTGGCTTCCAGTTTGGCCTGTTCCGCCGGCGTAAGCGGAGCGCCGATGTTTTGGCGCAGCGCAGCAGCGGCCCCGGCCAGCCGCAGCGAACGCTCGGCATCGAGTTGAGCAGCTGCTGAGCACGCGAAACACTCCAGCAGGCGGGCAATTCCCCGTTTATGTTCCAGTTGCTGGAAATTTCTTATGCTTTCCCGGTACCGAGAATGCGCTGCGGGATAATCCCCCTCTGCCCTCGCCAAGCTTCCCAGATCAGCCAGCGTGCCCGCAATGCCCCAGCGGTCGCCGAGTTCCCGGAAAAGTGCCAGGCTCTGCTCGTACAACGTCCGCGCGGCTGCGGAGTCACCCTGATCGCGCGCGACATCTCCCTGGTAGTTGATCGACCAAGCGACTCCGGTGCGATCTCCCAGTCCTTGGAAGATCGAGAGGCACTCCGCGTATAGCGAGCGTGCGCGGTCATGGTCGCCTTGCAATTTGAACACATTCGCCAGGTTACTGAGAGAACGAGCCACAGCCTGACGGTCCCCCAATTCTCTCCACAGCCCCAGGCTCTCTTCGAACAGAGAGCGCGCCACCGCAATCTCACCCCGGCCGCGAGAAACGACCGCCAGAGCGTTTAGCGAGACCGCGACGCCACGCTGATCGTGCAACTGACGCGCGATCTCGAGACTCTGCCTGTGGAGCGCATCCGCCGAGGCGTAATCTCCCTGCACTTCTGCGAGTACGCCCGCGCCAAAAAACGCGCGTGCTCCCGCTTTCGTGGCTCCGGCCGCGCCTGCGAATTTCAGCAGCTTGTCCAGCCTGTCCCTGCCTTCGGTGAGATACTCACCCGCCTCCCAAAAGCGAAACAGGGCAGCGCCAAGACGCAGGCCCCAATCCACATCCCCGGTTTCTGTCAGCCACTCGAGGGCCGCGCGAAAATTGTCATGTTCGATGGTGAAGCGTTCCAGCCATCCTCCTTCCGTGCTGCTCTCCTCTGTGGTCTCCTCCTCCGCCAGGACCAGAAAGTAGGCGGCATGGGCGCGCTTCGATGCGGCCTGTTCCCCGCTTGCCACCAGCTTTTCCAGAGCGTACTCGCGAATGGTGTGCAGCATCACGAAGCGGGACTCTCCCTTCACCGGCTCGACCTGCTGCATCAGGCTTTTGTCCACCATGGATGCCATTCCGTCGAGCAAGTCCAGGCCTAGATCACCCCTGGTGTCGCACACAGCTTCCACGCCTTCCAGTGTGCATCCACCCACGAACACCGACAGTCTTCGGAAAAGCTTCTGCTCGGCAGCGTTCAGCAGATCATAGCTCCAATCGATGGCTGCGCGCAGGGTCTGCTGCCGCAGTGGGAGGTCTCGGGCTCCACCCGTCAACAGTTGCAACCGGCTTTCAAGGCGTGTCCGCAGGGACGCAGGCGAAAGGACTTTGACCCGGGCGGCTGCGAGCTCAATCGCGAGAGGCAAGCCATCCAACCGGGAGCAAATCTCAGCGACGGCGGATGCGTTGTCAGGCGTAAGTTCAAAATCTGGTTTCGCAGCGATGGCTCGTTCCACGAACAGCGCGACCGCAGCGTACTGGGATAGGACGTCAATGGGAGGCAAGGAGCGCGCATCCGGCAGAGCAAGCGCCGGCACCGGAAATTCATGTTCTCCGTACACGCGCAGCGCGGCGCGACTGGTTACCAGGATTTTGAGGTTGGAATCCATGGCCAGGAGTTCGGCCACGGTCGGCGCCGCCTCAACCAGGTGCTCGAAATTGTCCAGCAGGATCAGCATGGGGGTGCGCACTGAATCCTGTAACTCTTTCTTGAGCATTTCGAGCGGCGGCTTACCTCCCGCTTCTCGGATCCCCAGCGTCTGAAGGATCATGGCAGCGATCAGGTCCGGATCGCTGACCGGAGAAAGCGGGACAAAATGAGTGCCTGCTGGAAAACACTCGACCAGGTCGCTTGCCACCTGCACCGCAAGACGTGTTTTGCCGATCCCGCCCGGACCCGTGACCGTGACCAGGCGCACATCTTGACGCAGCAAGAGTTCTTTGGCAGCGGCTACATCTTTCTGCCGCCCCACCAGGCCAGTCCGCGGCACAGGAAGATTGGTCGGTCGGATCTCTACCTGCCTCGGCGGCCTCTCCGAGAAACGGTCGCGTATGGCTGCAAGTTCTCGCGCGAGCTCTCGGGTGGAGACATAACGCGTATCGGGCTCTTTGGCCAGGCAACGCTCGATAGCCCAACACAGAGGAGCGGGGGCGTTGGGGTTTTGCACAGCAACCGGTTCGGCCTGTTCCCGGAGAATGGCCACCACGGTCTCCGCTGCCGTATTTCTTTGAAAGGCGCGCCTGCCGGTTACCATCTCGTAGAGCACTAAGCCAAACGAAAACTGGTCTGACCGAAAATCCAGCCGACCGCCGCGGGCCTGCTCCGGTGACATGTATTCCAACGTTCCTAGAACCAGGCCTGCCCGGGTCTGGAACCCCAGCGTAGTGAACTTATCCGCACCCTCTCCACTGGGCGACACGAGCTTGGCCAGGCCAAAGTCGAGAATCTTGACGAATCCATCATCAGAGACCATCAGGTTCTCTGGCTTCAGGTCCCTGTGCGTGATGCCCGCTTCATGCGCCTTGGCCAGTCCCTCCGCAACCTGCGTCGCGATTTCAATGGTCTTTCGTATTGGCAGCAAGCCGGAACCGAGGAGCTCGCGCAGCGTCTTTCCCTCTACCAGTTCCATTGCAATGTAACGAGTGGAAGCGTCCTGTCCGAGTTCGTAGATGGTCACTATATTGGGGTGGTTGAGGGCGGAGGCCGAGCGCGCTTCCTGCTCGAAGCGGCGTAACCGGTCACTATCTAAGGACAATGCGGCGGGAAGAATTTTGATCGCTACACTGCGATCCAAGCGCGTATCCCGCGCCCCGTAGACCTCGCCCATCCCGCCCGCGCCAAGCGGAGCGGCGATTTCATAAGGCCCGAGTTTAGTGCCCGGAGCCAGAGTCATGTTGGACAAGATTATAACTCTGGGGCCCACCGGCTTTCTTCAGTGGTCGCGTCCACGCATACCAGAAGTACAGCAGTCGGAGTCCGGGTCCGACGCCGCTCTACCCACCCTGCTTCAGGTCGGTGAGCACTTGGCGCGCGATTTCTTTCAGCGTCTCAAAAACTCCGGGACCCTGGAAGGCCACGGCTTCAATTAGGGGTTCGTTCTTTCGGCGAAGTTGTTTGGACAGGGCATCTACAGAGAGGACGTTCGGCAGATCGCGCTTGTTGAGTTGCAGCACGTACGGAATCTTGTTGAAGTCGTAGCCGTGTTCTTTGAGGTTGGCCATCAGGTTGTCGAGGGCTTCGACATTTGCGTCCATGCGCTCTTCCTGCGAGTCGGCGACGAAGACAAGGCCATCCACGCCGCGCAGAATCAGTTTGCGGCTGGCGTCATAGAACACCTGGCCGGGAACCGTGTATAGGTGGATGCGAGTCTTGAAGCCGCGGACAGAACCCAAATCGAGCGGCAGAAAATCGAAAAACAGGGTCCGTTCCGTCTCCGTGGCCAGCGAGATCATCTTGCCCTTCTGCTGCTCGGCGGTCTTCTGGTAGATGAACTGAAGATTCGTCGTCTTGCCGCCCAACCCGGCGCCGTAGTAAACGATCTTGCAGTTGATCTCGCGGGCTGCGAAGTTGATGAAACTCAAGACTTCCCTCAGAACCGGTGGCGGCGCCCGTCTGGACGCAAACCTATCACCGGTTGAAATTTGGCTTGATGCTGCTGGTTTTATACCACACGGCCCAGTGTCAACGGCAGGTTACTCAGGTTACTTGGGGAACACCGTCCTGGTTCAGGACTCAATTTCTAAGGAGTTTTCCATGTAGGTCGTGGGAGCAAGAGCGATTTGAGATTGTCGATTCTAGGTGTCAGATTGACAATAGCGGCCAGAGACGAGGTGAAAAATCTGCAATCCAAAATCCGCAATCTCCGGGGTCACCGCGCCAATCCAACTGGATAGTAGCCTTCCTTTGCGGTCACCTTCAGGTCGGGACGAGCCACGTGCACGTCGATTTCGCGGTGGGCGCTGCTGGGAGTCGCATGGGTGAGATAGCCCAGGGTGTAGAGGTTGCGCGCATCCCCCAGGGTACGGGCATATGTGCTCTCGATGGCATCACGGGAAAACCCTGCGAGAATCTCGCCTCCGGTCGCATTGGCGTATTTGGGCAGAATGTCGCTGTAACCCAATCGCGACCCTGTGAGCGGCACATGCAGCTTCTGCAGCTGTCCGTATCCCGGGATGGCCGATCCCTCGACCGCGACGCCGTACACCAGAATTCCTTGCGACAGCAGGAGCTTCAGAGTATCGCGGTAGCTGGCGTTGCTGCCGTATTCGCGTCCATCGCTGATGATGAAGATAACTTTCCGCCTGGCCCGGTCGCGTTTGCGCAGGTCCACAGCCGCGGCTACGATGGCGTCGTTCAGCACGTGGGACTCTTTGGGTGGGTTGATGGTCCGCGGCGCGCCGGCATCGATAGGGACGCCGTTGACAATCGGCCCCTGCGGCCCCATCGGCCCGCTGACCACGGGAGGCCCGTTATTTCTGCCAGTGACGGTCTTGAGGTTGTCCAGCGCCGCGGTCAATCTCCGGCCGACCGCCGCGAAGTCGGTCACCTTGGTTACGCTGCTGCTGTAGGTGTAGAGGGAGACTTCATCAAACTGACTGAACGCACCTTCCAGAGCCGAGAAGGTCTGGATGACCTTCTGAACCGCCACGTCCTGCATACCTGTGTCGAAGATCACGGCCGCCGAGAGAGCAAACGGATCGGTGGTAAAAAAATTCAGATTCTGCTTCTTTCCGTCCTCAAAAACCGAGAAATCTCTCGACAACAGCCCATTTACCAGACGCCCGGAGTCGTCCTGCACCCTGACTGGAACCAGTACCTGGTTAACGTTGGTCACGATTTTGTACAGTTCCTCACTCCCGGGGCCCCGTTTCGCCGTGACGCTGCCCGCAGGCACAGTCGTCACCTTGGATGAGGGCTCAGGAGAGACCCCGGGCGCATAAATTGGGTCTTCCGCGGGAGTGGAACTGGAGGGCGGCGCTTGATTCGGAGGCGGTGCCTCTTGAGAGGGAGGGGCCTGGTTCGGCGGTGCTTGGTCCGGCGGAACCTGGCTCGGTAGCGGCGCACTGGGAAAGGGCCGCGAGGCCGAAGGGGCATCCGGAATGCCCTGCTTCGGTTGTTCCTGCTGGGCGGCAATCGTCCCGGAAGACAGGCAAAGAGCCACCGCCACTGCAAGGGCCTTGGACGTTCTACCCATCGCTGAAAACACTGGGAACCTCTCCGTCTGACCGCTGCTCCCGATATTTGGGATGCTGAAACCTGTAATTTCGTGCATCTAACCCTGATGGAATAGACTAACAAAAAGTGCGGGAGAATATCTGGATGCCGATAGTCCGCAGGTTTCGGGGGTTTGCTGTCCCCATTTTGGCCACCGCCTGCTTGGCCAGTCCGCTCGCCGCCAGCCTGTTCTCCCCGGCTCTGGCCGTGGCCCAGCAGCTTCCGCACCTTGCCGGCACTCCAGATTCGGACAATCAGACCCAAGAAGACCAGCCCCAGGAGCGAGACCAGTCCGTCGGCACGCTGAAAGTCAACGTCAACGTCGTCCAGCTATTTTTCAACGTCAAAGACAAGAAAGGCGGGTTGATTCCGAGTCTGACCAAGGACGACTTCCAGGTCCTCGAAGACAGCAAACCTCAGACCATCAAGTATTTCACCGCCGAGTCCGATCTTCCCCTGACCCTGGGCATCCTGATCGATTCCAGCGGCAGCCAGCAAAGGGTCCTGGAGATGGAAAAAGAGGTTGGCGCCAACTTCCTGAGCGAGATTTTGCGGCCCAAGGACCTGGCGTTTGTCATCAGCTTTGACGTCGATTCCAACCTGTTGCAGGATTTCACCAACTCGTCACGCCGGCTGCGGGAGGCCCTCAACAGCGCACGCATTAATGCTCCTCCGTCCAGTTGCGGCGGTCTCCCCGGAGCGGGAGGCGGACCGTTGCCGTGCAGTTCCAATCCCAAAGGCACGGTGCTCTACGACACGGTCTATCTGGCCGCCCACGATCAACTCGCCAAAGAAGTAGGACGCAAGGCCATGATCCTGCTCACCGACGGAGAAGACCAGGGCAGTCAGCTCAAGATCAACGACGCGATTGAGGCCGCACAGAAGGCGGACTCCATTTGCTATGTCCTGCTGATCGCCGATCGGGGCTTTTACGGCTTCGGTGGATACTCTGGCGACCGCGAAATGAAGAAGCTGGCGGCCGAGACCGGAGGCCGGGTCATCGATGTAGGGAACAAGTCCGACAAACTGAAGGAAGCCTTTGACCAGATCGCGCACGAACTGCGCAGCCAGTACAATGTCGGCTACACTCCCACCAACGCTGCCCTGGACGGAACTTTCCGCAAAGTGGAAATCCACACCACCAAGAAGGACTACAAGATCCAGGCTCGGACCGGCTACTACGCGGTGCCAAAGAGGGACTAGAAGCTCACTGCCCATCACTGCCCATCGGGTAAGAGTCGCCAGGTCGTGTAATCCGCGTTTACATCATTATGGGAGTTGCCGCGGCCGGCAAACCAACAGATCCCTCTGCCTGCCGCTTCTCAGGGCCCACCCCTTTTGCCCGCCCATGCGGGTTATGTCCGGGTAGGTCGTCGGGCACAATCTTGAGGTGCCCGCGCAGCTTACTCGATGTGGATTTCGTTCAGGCTAGCCGCAACTCGGCGACAGGGATTGCGGTACAATCGCCAGCACTATTTGGGAACCTGCTGCACGAGTACACCGTGTAGAGAAATTTCTCTCAGGACGAGGGATGCGCCGGCTCCACTCGATCCGGGAAGTGGGCGCAACCTGGCTGCCGGTGCCGAAGAAAAGACTAGACTGTCCCGTTAGTGTCACCTTCTCACCTTCAGGGCCCGGAAGCTGGGAAAATACATGAAGATCGCCATTCTGGTTTTCAGCCTGGTCATCGCATTTTCGTCTGCGGTTTTTGCACCGACTCCGGCCAACATTATCTTTGACACCGACATGGGCAACGACGTCGATGACGCCCTGGCTCTCGCCATGCTGCACGCTTTCCAGAACCGTCATGAAGTCAACCTGCTGGCGGTGACCGTTACCAAGGACAACCGCTGGGCCGCGCCCTATGTGGACTTAGTCAATAGCTTCTACGGGCGTGCTGAGATCCCGATCGGCGCCGTGCGAAACGGAAAAACGCCAGAGTCGAATCCGATGATTCAGGTTCCCTCGGAGCGGCGCCGCCCGGACGGCAATTTCGTCTACCCGCACCGCATTTTGGATGGCGCCCAGGCGCCGGAGGCAGTTTCTCTCCTCCGCCAGACGCTTGCGAGGCAGATGGATGGGAGCGTCGTGATTGTGCAAGTGGGGTTCAGCACAAATCTCGCCCGGTTGCTCGAAACGAAGCCCGACGCGTCCAGCCCGGATGATGGGCCGACGCTTATCAGGAAGAAAGTCTGCTTACTGTCGGTGATGGCGGGGAATTTCGCCAACGGACAGCCCGAGTTCAACCTGGCGAAGGATGTGCCTTCCGCGGTAAGGCTCTTTCATGATTGGCCCACTCCGATCGTGGTGAGCGGATTTGAAATCGGCACTGCCCTGCCGTTTCCGGCGGAGCGCATCGAACACGATTTCGCCTACGTGCAGGATCATCCCGTAGCCGAGGCCTATCGGTCCTACATGAAGATGCCTTACGACCGGCCCACGTGGGACCTGACAGCCGTGCTTTACGCGGTGCGTCCGGATGAAAAATATTTCTCGCTCTCACCCTCTGGAACGATCACCGTACTGCCCGACGGCAGTTCGCATTTCGAGCGGTCTCCGGGCGGACATCACCGCTATCTTGTTCTCAAGGATGAACAGCGGGCGAGAACGCTGGAGGCGATGATCCTGCTCGCCAGCCAACCGCCTGCGAATTGCGGCCATCACCAGTGACCCAATTACACCGGCAATCGCGGGACAGCGGATTCATGGGGAAATTTTGAGGACAGAGGAAATTACTCTTGCACGCGAGGGGTTTTCGCCCGGTCTTTCACTCTTATCACGAACTTCAGGCCCGACCAGACTTCAGTCACCGCGCATACTTTGACATGCGCTAGACCTGCCCCCAAGCCGATCCTCATCACATCATTCTCGTTCAGGTCTGTGACTACGCCGGAAGTTTTCTTGGGCCAACTCACCCACAGCATTCCCGCTGGCGCTAACCGGCGCGCAAACCTGGGGAACTGTTCCTTCATGTCCGCCTGGCTCTTGAGGAAGATCATGGCGAAGTCGAGCTGATCCTTACCATCCTGGCTATCCTTCACCAGCAGGCAGTCGGAAAGAGTTTCTTTCAACGCCGCCTTTACGTCGGCGGGCAACTGGAAAAACGCGACCCGGAATTGCGGCTTGAGGCCAAGTTTTTTAGGAAGCGGGGTGCCGGAGTATCCTGCCATGCCAGGCGCCCTATCGCGTCGGCGCATAGTACCCGCGCCGGCTGCGCACGCGCAGGCCTTTGTGGTTTTGCGCCAGGATCTCGATGGTGTGGAAACGGCCATCCGTCCGCAGGTCGACGGGGTTGTACGAAAGGGCGTACTGGCTGCGCAATTCATCCTGGATTTCGACGAAGGCGTTGGCCACGTCGTTGAGCTGAAAGGGAAAGAAAGGGCGTCCACCAGTAGCGTCGGCGATGCGTTCCAGAACTTTGTCCCCGCTATGCCGGGCGCCGCCCGAGATATTGGTGCTGATGGTGTAGACAATCACTTCCGCGCGCTGCGCCATCTCGATAGCTTCCTCGCGGGTGACGTGGCTCATGTTGTCGTCACCATCGCTGAGCAGGATGATGGCGCGGCGTACCGGCCCGTTTCGTTGCTCCTTCAGCAGCTTGTCCCGGCAGGCATAATACAGCGCGTCGTACATGGCCGTACCGCCGCCCGGCCTGAGCGCGCGAACCCCGCGAGAAAGCGCTTCCGCATTGTCGGTGAAGTCCTGGGTGACTTCCGGTGTGACGTCGAAACCGACCACGAAGGCCGTGTCGTATCGAGGCCGTACTGTTTGGTTGAGGAACTCGATGGCCGACTCCTGCTCGAACTTGAAGCGGTCGCGCACCGAGTTACTGGCGTCCAACAGCAGCCCGACTTGAAGCGGCAGATCGGTCTCGTTGTGAAAGCTCCGGATTTGACCGGCCGGTTTGCTATCGTCGAGTACCGAGAAATCGCTCTTCGCCATGTTCTTCACATAGCGGCCATGCCTGTCGGTAACTGTGAACACGACGTTCACCTCGTTCACCGTCTTGGTAATTGTGGTGGCAGCCTCATCAGGCGGATTTGGATCCTGGTCTGCCCTCCCCTGGGAAGAAGTGTTCGCTTGAGCAGTTCCGCCTTTGGCGGCGGGCTCGGCCGGAGGTGTGGTTTGCGATTTGGCCGACGCAGATGTGGTCGAGGTCTGCGGCGCGGCGCTCGCTGGTGGCGTGGCGGGCGCAGGTGGCTTGGGCTTGGTACGCTCTTGCTGGACCGCCGAGGGTGCTGAAGGCAACTCATTCGACCCGGTATTCTGGGCCAATACCACTGCCACGAACAAAATGCTGCCCAGCAACAGGGTGATGCCGCGGAACTTCATGAGGCCTCAATTATAGCCTCAACATCGTCCCAGTTCACCCACTGAGTCTTCGCCGGAAATCGTCGAGTTCCGCAGGCAATGGGGCGGAGAAAGACAGCGGATCGCCGGTCCGCGGATGCTGAAACTGCAGCGTTGCCGCATGCAGAAAATTTCTGGAGAGAGAGAGGCGGCCGGCCTGTTTGCTCCAAAGTTCACGGGGGGCGCCGTACAGCGTGTCTCCCACGACCGGATGGCGCAGCGATGCGAGATGGACTCGAATCTGGTGGGTCCGGCCGGTGTCGATCCCCACTTCCAGCAGCGTGAATTTTCCATACTTGGAGTCGAGCCGGCGCTCGACCGTGTAGTGCGTGATGGCTTCGCGTCCACCCGACCGCAGTGTCGTCATGCGAGTGCGCCGCACGCGGTCACGGCTGATACTGCTGCCGATGGTTCCGTGGTCCTGCTTCAACCAGCCATGCACCAGCGCGATGTACTTTTTCTTCACCTGCCGCCGCACGAACTGACTGGCCAGCCGGCGATGCGCTTCGTCGCTCTTGGCCACGACGAGCAGTCCGCTGGTGGCTTTATCCAGCCGATGCACGATCCCGGGACGCAGTTCTCCACCTACCGACGATAGCTGGCCAAAATGATGGAGCAGCGCATTCACCAGCGTGCCGCGATTACGTTCTTCTTCGGTCGCACCCGCCCCGGCATGCACCGTCATACCTGCCGGCTTGTTTACTACGGCAAGCTCGGCGTCTTCGAACACAATATCCAGCGGAATGTTCTCAGCCATGGCCCGCGGGGGGGGGCGACGCCGAAGCGAGCACAGTGACGCGCTCGCCACCGCGCAGCCGCAAAGATGCTCTGGCGGCCGAGTCATTGACCAGCACCATTTGTTGAGCGATGAGTTGCTGCACCCGGGCGCGGCTGGTTTCGGGAAGCTGCGCCACTAGAAATTGGTCCAGCCGTTTACCAGCATCCTCCGCAACCGTGGAAATCAGGAGTGGAAATTGTTGAGGCATGGAGACGCAAATGTAGGCGCGGGCGTCCCGCCCGTGCTCGTCGCCGCAGGGGACGATGGTTTTCTCGCTTAGCTGTCAGCGCTGCGCGTGGGCCGGAACCACTCTGGCGGACGACTTCAACCACCAGATCAGGCCGCCCGTGATCACCAGTGCGATAGAGATCAACTGAGTTCCGGTCATGACTCCGCCGAAGACCTCACCGCGCCCGGGATCGTCGCGAATGAATTCCAGGAAATAGCGGGCGATGCCATAAAGAATGAAATAGGCCGCCAGCACCTGTCCATCGAACTTCTTGCGTTTGAAGAGCCACATCAGAACAAAAAAATTCGCCAGTTCCACCGCCGCTTCGAAAAGCTGAGTGGGCTCGAGCGGTATTCCCAGAGGCGTGTAGGAATTCAAATTGGCAATGGGGTTGGTGAAAGTCACGCCCCAGAAGTGATTGGTGGGCTTGCCATAGCAACAGCCGGCGGCAAAGCATCCCACTCGTCCGATGGCGTGTCCCAAGGCAAGCCCGGGCGCGAAAGCATCCCAGGTCGCCAGCGGTGGCATATTGTGCTTGCGGATGTACCACACCGCCGCCACGGCCGCGCCGATCAGCCCTCCCGAGAAGACGCCCCCGGCTTGCATCGTCGACCAACTGAAGATGTCGCCTGGATGGGCGGAGTAGTAACCCCAGTCGTTGACGATGTACAAAATCTTGGCGCCGATAATGCCGCAAAGCACGACCAGAACGCCCAGGTTCCAGGCGTCGTCCGGATTGATCCCTTGCCGGCTCGAGTTGCGGACGCTGATCCAGAGCCCGACCAGCACTCCGGTGGAAACCAACAGCCCGTAAGTGGGCAGGAAGAACTTGCCGATATGAAAAAGTTGGGGAAACACTAATGATCTAGATGCACGCCAAAGAGATTTTGTTACAGCTCAAGTTTAGCAGGAGCAGGCAGGGCGGGTGATTGGGAGATGAGAAGCCGACCCACTGTGCCGTGTGACGGGCCGAGAATGAACCCGTCGGTAGACGTTGGGCGCCCGCCGAGACCCTTTAGGCATCTCCGCATGGCGGAGCGCTGCACACCGGATCCTAGTTCGAGTCGAGCTCCCGTTCATTCAGCATTGGTTCAAAAATCGGTAACCGCCATCACCAACCCGGCAGGTCGGCTTTCAGTCAGGATGCTAGGGGAAACATCCCCGCATTGGCAATAGGCAGGACGTAAAAAGATGGCAATCAGCTTGCCAGCGACTTTCGTAAGGGGGAACCTTCGAGCGGAATGGCCAGCCAGCAAGAATCAGGTGGGGACAGCCACCCTGATGGGGTGGCTCGAAGCGCCGCAAAAGTTTTACACTCTATCCAGCTCGCCGCTTTTCTTCCAGCACTTCATCCAGCGCGCGCGCGAGATGCTGCGCGCGGCGCAGATAGTCGCCCGATCCCACATCCTGGTTCCGTTTCACCAGGTGATACTCGTCGGCAATATTCAGCGCCGCCAGCACGGCCAGGCGTGCGGTATCCACGGTATGGGTCTGTTCCGCGACGGCCCGCATCTTGCCATCCACGTACTCAGCCAGCTTGAGAATGTATTCCGCATCCGAGCCCCGGAGATTGTAGGGCTGGTCGAAAATCTCCACCCGAACGGGATTATTGCTGGGATCCTTGATCGCGGTCTGCTTGGTGGCCGTTGCCATACTGGTTTCTCCTCAGGACGGAGGTCGGACCGGATCAGCTGACCGCCTGCTCCTCGGATATCGATTCGATTTGCGCCAACATCTTCTCGACCCGCCCACGGATTTCTTCCCGTTCCTTCCGCAAGCGCACCATTTCTCGGCGTAAACCTTCTACTTCTTCTTCGCGTTCCTCCAATTGCTGGCGCAGCCGCTGAGAATCCCGCTCCGCAACCGACCGGGCCTCTCGCGCCGACTTGTACAGCTCAATGGTGCGATAGACTTTCTCCTCGAGCGCCTGAAAATCGTCAGCCGGAACCTGGGCAGATACCCCTTCAGCCATTCTCACAGACATGGTGCCACCGCTTCCTCCAGAGAAATTGGGAACTTCAGCGCAGTATACCGCAGAAACCTGTGAATGAATCAGATGCTTGCAGGGGTCTTGCCGGTTGGTTTGCCCGGTCAGTGGAGCGTTGCGTTCCTTCGACTTCGCTCAAGGACAGGCTCGCCGGTTGTCACCAGGCGCGTCCCGCCCTCACCGGGTAGCTCGAGCTTTTACTTCCGCGCTCGCAACTTTCGCAAGCGCCTTCCGGCTTCGTCCAACGTCTCGTCGCGCTTGCAAAATGCAAATCGCACTTGCTGCGCCCCGTCCCGCGCGTCGTTGTGGAAGCTCGATCCCGGGACCGTCGCCACTCCAATGTCTTTCACCAGATATTTCGTAAACTCGAGATCATTCGCGAAGCCGAACCCGCTGATGTCAGTCATCACGTAGTACGCGCCGCGCGGAAGAAAGCAGCGGAACCCAGCTTCGGTCAGAACCGGGACCAGCCGGTCGCGCCGCTTGCGGTACCCTTCAGCCAATCCCTGGTAATAGCTCGGCGGCAGACCGAGTGCCGATGCTCCCGCCTCCTGCAATGGCGCCGGAGCGCCCACGGTCAAAAAATCGTGCACCTTGCGAATCGCATCCGTGATGGCGGGCGGAGCCACGGCCCATCCCACCCGCCAACCGGTCACGCTGTAGGTCTTCGACAAGCCGTTGATCGTGATGGTGCGCTCGCGCATGCCGTCGAGTGCTGCCATGGAAATGTGCTGCGTGCCGTCATAGAGAATGTGTTCGTAAATTTCATCCGTGATGGCGAGCACGTTGAACTCCACGCAAAGGTCGCGGATCAGTTCGAGTTCGCTTCGCGTGAACACCTTGCCGGTGGGATTGTTCGGCGTATTTACGATGATGGCCTTGGTGTGATTGTGAAACGCGGCCCGCAGTTCGCGTTCGTCGAACGTCCATTCGCCGTCCGGCGTGGCCGGCGGACGCAGCCTCACAAAGCGTGGCTGGGCCCCGGAAAGAATCGCATCGGGCCCGTAGTTTTCGTAGAACGGTTCGAAGATGACGACCTCATCGCCGGCGTTGCACACCGCCAGCAGGGTCGAGATCATGGTCTCGGTCGAACCGCAGCAAACCGTGATTTCGCGATCCGGATCGACCGCGATGCCTTGCCACACTTGCATCTGCCGGGCAACGGCCTGGCGCAGGTTCTTCGCGCCCCAGGTGATGGCGTACTGATTGATGTCGGCCGCAATCGCGTCCTGCGCCGCAAGCTTGATCTCCGCCGGAGCGGGGAAATCGGGAAAGCCCTGCGACAGGTTCACGGCGCCCTGCAGCATGGCCTGGCGCGTCATCTCGCGAATCACTGACTCAGTGAAGTGTGCGACCCGCCCACTGAGAAAAGATTTCTGCTGGATGGCCGTGTCTGCCATAAAGCGTCAGCCTAGCACAGTCGGCAAGAACCATTGGGGCGACCACGGCCCACGTGGGGTCGGGTCTCCGACCTGCCCGCCCGAGCGCAGCTCGGCAAATGCCGGGACTAGTGCTCTCTTTGCCCGCGAACAAAAAACTGCTCCTTATTCATGTTTGCCGGCACGGCCACATCGAAAAACCCGACCATCATCTCCTGATAAGTCTGGTCACCCCATGTCACCGTCGCATTCGGATCCGGATTATGCGGATTATTGCGCGAGTTGTCGTACCACGCCACGGCTCGCAGCTTGGTTCCAGCCTTCAGCGGCCTCGGCTCGGCCAGCCGGTAGCTCAACTGCCAGTGAAAGTGATAGTTCACACGCAGCAGAGTCTCGATCGAGCCATCAGACCGCACGATGTCGTACTCAAAACGTTTCCCGCGCAGATGCATGTGCGGAAACAGGCTGAGCAGCGTGGCATCATTTGGCAGCGTGCCCTGCACTTCCACCCGAAAATCATCGGCGCCGGGTGGAATAATGAATGCATGATCGTTCAGCTGTAGAGTGAAGATACGCTGTTGCGGTGGGGCCTCAGCGAACGCCAGTCCGATGCTTGTCCGGTCGTTTCCTGCCTTGCCATTCGTCGTGTAGTGTATCTGGAAGATCAGGTCTGATCCCGCCGGAACGAACTTTGCCATCCCGTCCGGCCAGCGGTCCGGCGAGCTGCCCGGCGCGTACACCAGCAGTAAATCACTCGTCGTTCCGTGCGCCTGGAGCCTGTCCTGCGGATCGCTGAGTGTCGAGGCCGTAAACGGCACGCCGATCGGCGCATGCCGCAACCATTTGGAATCCGGCGGCCGAATGTAGACCACAGCATGATGAACGTACTGCGGGCTGGAAGGATGGACTTCAGCCATGTGTATCCATTGATCCTCTCTGAAATGCGTGGGCACGATTTCGTAGGTGTACTCGACGTCGCCATCTGCTGGGATCGTGACCGGCTTGGGCATCGGCAAAACGACATCCGGCTGCGCGATGTTCCATCCTTCGGCCCACTGCGGCGGCGCAGGCGCGTCGTGCGGATTACCCGCTGGAGTGCCGGCCGCGACCCACGCCAGCAGAGTCGCAATCTGTTGAGGAGTGAGCGAAGGATCGTTGGAGAAATGCCCGAATCGCGGATTTGCAAACCACGGCGGCATCATCCCGCTTTGAACTGCTTTCACGATCGCCGGCGCCCATGGCCGGATCTGCTGGTACGTCACCAGCGACATGGGAGCGACCTCGCCCGGCCGGTGACAACTCTGACAGTGGTCCTGCAGAATTGGCAGGACATCTTTGTAGAAAGTGGCTTGTCTGGTCGACGATTGTCCGGCAGCGAGAGCCGAAGTGAAGAGGAGACCGGTGAGCAGAAAAATGATGAACCGCATCCGCATGAATGGTGCAGAGCCGGGTCGGAACTCGTGCTCAGCGACCGCCAGACCTATGCTCTCAGTTTCCCGCCCAATCCTTCGAGCGCCTTGAGGATTTGTGCCGACCAGTGTGCCACCTCATCTTCCCGAAGCGTACGCGCGTACGATTGAAACCTGGCCCGCAGCAGCAGCGAATAATTGCCCGCAGGAACGTTGCCTCCCCGGAAAATCTCTACCGGAACAAAGCTGCGCAACTCGGTCAGGCCGAGCCCGATGACCGCCGTCTGAATTTTCTCGAAGGTCACGCCATCCTCGAAGACAAATGAAAAATCACGCTCCACTGCCGGATAACGGGGCAAAGCCTGGTAACGAACCGCACGCAGACCCTGCGGGAATAGCCGGTCGAGATAGAGTTCCGCGATAAAAACATTCTGGCGCAGCCTGCGGACGGCAGAAATGTTAGGATGGATCTGCCCAAACTGGGCCACTAATGCGCCATCCATCAGCGCCCGCGCCGAGCGCCCGGGATAGTAGTAGTCAGCAGTCTGCGCATCGTACTTCAAGGACTTGTGCTCAAAGGCGCGCAGCAAATTCTCCACATCGCCTTTCAGATCAAAAAATCCCCCGTCGTGGGTGCCCCATCCTTGCGCGTTTTGCAAGGGTGGGGAGGTCGCCCCCATGCATATGCGCTTGGGTTCGCTAGTTCCGTCGTCGGTCGCTTCGAAGACGCTTCCCGCTTCAAACAGACGCACGCTATCCGTGCCCCGGTTGAGGTTGTACGCCAGCATATTGAGCATGCCGGGAACCAGAGAGCTCCGCATGACCGACGCCTCTTCGCTCTGAGGATTGGCCAGTTCGATGACCGGCGCCGAAGAAAATGTTTCGGCATCTTCATGCGAGATGAAGGTCAGCGACACGGCCTCGTCATAGCCGAGGGCGAGCAGCGCGGTGCGAAGCTTGTTATCCTTTTCAGCGTCGGGAGCTTCGACCACGGCCCCGGCATAGGCCGGCAGAGTGTTGGCGAATTTGTCGTAGCCATGCAGGCGCGCAATTTCTTCGACCAGATCAATCTCACGTTCCACATCCAGACGCCAACTGGGAATGTGGACGGTGAAATCAGGATCGCCGCCTCTTTCCGGCATCAGCTCAAAGCCCAACTGCTGCAGAATGCGAAAAATCTCGTTGGTCTCCAACCTCTCGCCGAGAATGCGGTGAACGTCCGAAAGGTGCAGAGCCACGGGAGCCAGATCAACCTGGCGCGCGACTGCGTCGATCGCAAGGCCGGCGAGTTTCCCTCCGGCTGATTCAAGGATGAGCGCCGCCACCCGGTCGCAAGCCTTGGTCGTAGCGTCAAAATCGGCGCCGCGCTCGAAGCGGTGCGATGCGTCGGTGTGCAGCGCGTGGCGGCGCGAACTCTTGCGGATGGTCGCCGGATCAAACCAGGCCGCCTCGATCAGGACGTTGCGAGTCTTGTCCGTGATCATGGTGTCGAATCCGCCCATGACTCCGGCCAGCGCAACCGGTTTCACGGCATCGGCGATGACCAAGTCTTCCGGCGTAAGCTTGCGCTCCACTCCGTCAAGAGTTTTGATGGTTTCACCAGTAAACGCCCGCCGCACCAGAATCTTGCCGCCTTCAAGCAGATCGAGATCGAAAACGTGCGTGGGATGACCCATCTCCCAGAGGGCGTAATTGGTGGCGTCGGCGGCGTTGTTGATAGTTCGCTGATCCACCAGTATCAGCCGCTTTGCGATCGCATCGGGGGAGGGTTTGATGCTCACATCGCGAACGATGCGGGCCGTGTAGCGGGCGCAGCCGCCCTGGTCCGCGATTTCGACGGTGAACTCCGCGTTGCCTGGTGTCGCCGGCAGCTTGGAGTCGACGGCCCGCAGCGGCAGGTTGTATATCGCCGAAGCTTCGCGCGCGACGCCGTAGTGGTTCATGGCATCAGGACGGTTGGTACCAATCTCCATCTCGAACACGGCGTTCTTGCCTTCGCCGCTGATATTCTCCACGGCGATTCCAACCGAGCTGAGGTCCTGGGCCAGGCGGCGGTCGTCCACCTTGGCATCTACGAACTCACGCAGCCATGTGGGAGAAAGTTTCATCAAGCTCTCACCTGATAGCTTCTATCCAAACTGTTCCAGAAATCTCACATCCCCGTTGAAGAACAACTGAATGTCATCCACGCCGTATTTCAGAATCGCGATGCGGTCGGCTCCCATGCCGAACGCGAAGCCGCTGACTTTTTTGGGATCGTAGTCCACAAAGCCGTACACGTTCGGATCCACCATGCCGCAGCCGAGAATTTCGATCCATCCCGTCTGCTTGCAGGGGCGGCAGGGCTCCGCGCCGCGCTTTCCGCTGCCTCCACAGATAAAGCACGAGACCATCATCTCGGCACTCGGCTCCGTGAAGGGAAAGAAGGACGGCCGGAAACTGGTCTTCACACTCGATCCGAACAGCGCCTTCATGGCGTGGTCAAGCGTGCCTTTCAAGTCGCAGAAAGTGATGTTCGTATCCACGGCCAGACCTTCGACCTGATGAAACATGGGAGAGTGACTGGCGTCCGGGGGATCGTTACGGTGTACTTTGCCCGGAATCACAATCCTGACCGGCGGCTTCATGTTCTCCATGGTGCGAATCTGGACCGGCGAAGTGTGTGTGCGCAGCAGCAGGCGCTCGCGTTGCGGCTTCGATTCTTGACAGGCGATGAACAAGGTATCCTGAGTGTCGCGTGCCGGATGATTGGGCGGAAAATTTAGGGCCTCAAAGTTGTAGTAGTCAGTCTCGATGACCGGGCCTTCCTGAACCGAGTAGCCGAGATTGCGAAAGACCGAGACGATCTCGTGTATCGTCTTGATTACGGGATGCTCAGACCCGAGCGGGCGGCGAATGCCGGGGAGGGTGATGTCGAGCGACTGACTCGCGATCAGTCCATGCTTGAGGTCTCTCGCAAACGCGTCTAAATCGATGGTTTCGACTTTGATTTTTTTCTTGCTCTTGACGTGCTTAGCGGGCAACTGAGCAAACAACAGTCTCTTGTTGGTAACTTCAACCATCCCTTCTACGTGCTTCTTAAGCCAGTTAACTTTTTGCCCGAAAACAGGCTTCGCTTCAACCGGAGCAGCCTTGAGCCATAAATCATTGATCTGAGTGAGCACCCCGTTCTTGCGTGCCATCCATCGATCACGGAAAATTTTCCATTCTTCTTCATTCTTCACTGCCTTCGATTCCTTTTCGAGAGCAGCAAGAAGGTTATCCGAGGCCTTATCCAAGGCCTTCGCCGAATGGTCTTTCAGCTTGGGAACGGTGTACGCCACGTTTTCTTTCGAAAAATTGTCGAGGGTGCGGAACTAGTGCGGCGAGATGAAGAAGCAACCCGCAGCGGCTAAAGCCGGACTCTTGGGCGACTTACGGGACTGAAGTCGTGCCCTCCCCAAAGCCCTATGTCGGTCGGCGTTTACGCAGCCGCTGAAGCCATGCACACCGCACACTGGCTAAAAGCTAAATGCCAAAAGCTAAAGGCAGGTTCTAAGCGGCCCCGCCGAGAGCACCCTTCGCCTGCTCGGCGAGGCTCTTAAACGCGCTGGGATCGTTCACCGCCAGGTCGGCCAGGATCTTGCGATCCAGTTCTACGCCACCTTTTTTGAGGCCGTGGATGAACTGGTTGTAGCTCATCCCGTTCAGCTTGGCGGCGGCGCCGATGCGTACGATCCATAGCGAGCGGTACTGGCGCTTCTTCTGCTTGCGGCCAGAGTAGGCGAACTTGAGCCCGCGTTCAACGGCTTCTTTGGCGGACCGGTAGAGTTTGGATTTTGTGAGGAAATAGCCGCTGGCGCGGTGGAGTATCTTTTTGCGCTTGGCGCGGCGTTTGGTTCCCCGTTTTACACGAGGCATGCTTGGCTCCTTTTTGCTTTCGTAACGGCGGCTGGAGGTAGGAGACTCGAAGGTCTGGGTGCCTCTTCACACGCCTGGGCCGCAGTTAGCAAAAATTTGCAGCCACCAACGGGGGCGAGTCGCCCGCGTCCACACAACACAAACTTCTAGTATGGAATCATTCGCTTGATCTTGGGTGTATCCGCGTCGCTTACCAGGACGGCCTGGCGCAGCTTGCCTTTGCGCTTCTTGTCTTTGGACGTCAGCATATGGCGCAAGTGGGAATGATGGCGCTTGACCTTGCCGGTGGCGGTCTTCTTGAAGCGCTTCGCGGCACCCTTGTGTGTTTTCAGCTTGGGCATAAATCCTCAGTACAGCAATCGGCAATGAGCAATTGGCATTGGGCCGCACTGGCATGTGCCTCGTCTGACTAAATGCTAAGGGCTAAGTGCCAATTGCTTGGTTAAGCTTGGTTTGCCCGGCCTGGGACCGCTTGTGACTGCGCGGGCTGCTTCTGTCCCGCATCTTTCTTGGGCGCCAGGATTGCGTGCAGCGTATTGCCTTCCTGTCGCGGCCGGAACTCCACGATGCCTCTGTCGGCGATATCCTTGATCAGCCGCTCCAGGATTTCGCGCCCCAGGTTGGTGCGCGTCATCTCTCGTCCGCGGAAGAAAATCGTCGCTTTGACTTTGTCTCCGTCGTCCAGAAAGCGCAGCACGTGGTTCTTTTTAGTTTCGTAGTCGTGGTCGTCCACATTGATGCGGAACTTTACTTCCTTCACCACGATTACTTTCTGATGTTTCTTGGCTTCGCGCTCTTTCTTTTCCTGCTGGTACAAGAATTTCCCATAATCCATGATTCGGCATACGGGAGGAGTCGCGGTGGGCGAAATCTCGACCAGGTCCAGGTTTTTCTCGCGGGCCATCTTGAGCGCATCGTAAGGAGTCAAAATGCCAATCTGCTGGCCTTCGTCATCAATCACGCGGATTTCCCGCGCCCGAATGCGCTCGTTTGTGCGGATAAAGCGTTTATCGATACAATCCTCCGTCGGCTAACCAGGCAAATGAGATCAAAAAAGTATAGCATGGCAGTCGCCGGCCGTCTTGACGGGCAGGATGCAAGCCCGCAGGTTCCCAGTAAAACGAAACTTCGGACGGAAAAAGACCACGGCAATGCCGTGGCTTCCGTCTCTCTGGCCGCGATCCCGTTTAGGATGCGCGGCGCTTTTCAACGTCTTCCGACCCTTCTCGGTCCGGGCGATCGGTTGTGCCGCTGTCCTGGCCCGGCTTCTTCGTGGTCGGATCCTGCGGGTTGTAGACGTGCTCTCCGCTCTGATACGGATTCTTCTTGTTGGGGTCGCTCTGGTTCCCAGGGTTGTTCTGCTGCTGTCCCGGGTTCTGCTGGTTCCTTTCAGTTTCGTTTCCCATGATTGCGCCTCCTAGAAAGTTAAGTCGCAACACGCTATTTCGTGTAACGTCGGAACTTAGGTGCAGACACGCCCTGCGGGGTAGCTTGGTGGAAAATTTTCTTTGCACATCGCGCGGGAAGCGGAGAACGCCCGAGTCCGGCCAACCGGGGCTGAAAGAAATTCATCCAAGGTCCGAGGTGAACAGACAATGCGCTTTCGCCGACACTTTTCTGTTTTCGCGATCGGGCTGCTATGCGGACTTGCGGCGTGCACTCCGAATCAAAATCCTCAAGAACTGAAGGAGAAGACTGCCCGCGCTACCGCTGAACTGAAAGTTGATGCCAAAGCGGTCGCGGCAGGAGTCCGCGAAGGCTGGAGCCGCGACAAGCCGCTCAATGTGAACATCGCGACCAGAGAGCAGTTGACCAGCTTGCCAGGCGTGACCGGTGGGGAGGCGGATCGAGTGATTGCGGGCCGTCCTTACGATGATCCGGGCCAACTCGTAACTCGCCGCATCCTGCCGCAAAGCAAGTACGACAAGATTGCGGACCGGCTGACCGCAAAAAAATGACAAAGCGCTGCGTGGCTCGATTCTAGCCGGCGATTCCCAGCAGCGCTCCGTCTGAAACTCTCTCGATCCTCGCCGAAATCCAGCAGTTGGGAGAGTGATTTCCTTGCAGGCGTACCGGCAGGTAGTTGTCGGTCAATCCCTTGGTGTAACTGCCTGCGTCATCGCTGCCGGTGACGTTCAAGGTGATGACTTCAACCGGCTTGTCAATAAATCCGCACATGAAGGCCAACTTTTTCTCGGCGGCGAGATCGCGCAGGGTGCGGTTGCGTTCGCGGGCAACCTGTACGGGAACCTGTTTGCCCAGCGCAGAAGCCGGAGTCCCGGGACGCGCGGAGTAAGTAAAAACGTGTAAGTAGGTGAATGGCAGAGCTTCCACCACGCGGCGCGTCTCGTCGAATTCTGCTTCGGATTCGCCGGGAAATCCCACCATCACATCTGCCCCGATGGCGGCGGTGGGCATGGCGGCGTGGATTTTTTCAATCTTCTCGCAATAATGCCAGGGACGATATTTGCGGCGCATGCGCCGAAGTACGGCATCGCTGCCGGACTGCAGGGGCACATGCGCGTGCTTTGCGACGCGTGGGGACTGGGCCATCATTCGGATCAGTTCGTCACTCCAGTCCATAGGTTCGACCGAACTGATGCGTAGTTTTTCCAGGGCGGTTTCGGACAGGATGGCACCTACCAGGTCTTCGAATACCGGCCGTTGGTCGTTGGTCGATCCTTGGCTGGCTTTTTCGAGGGCGGACGTCCGGGTACTGACGCTCAAATCCCTTCCCCAGCGGCCCAGGTTGATGCCTGAAATTACTACTTCGCGATAACCCGCGGTCACCAGCGTTTCGACTTCGCGAATGACTTCGTCCAGGGGCAGAGAACGGCTCTGTCCCCGGACATAGGGAATCACGCAAAACGAGCAGCGGTTGTCGCAGCCGTCCTGGACCTTCAAGTTGGGACGCGTGCGTTCGTTGGCGGCGTCGAAGACCGGTACAGCCTGCAGTTCGGTGTGGGCGAAGATGTCGGAAACGAAAATCGGGCTTGGACGGTCGAGCATCGGGCGTCGGACCTCAGACCTCGGACCTTGGACATCCGATGTGAGCTGCGTGAGTGGGACGAATCCTCTTACCTGCGGTCTGGTATGGCAGTCGAGATCGTCAATCCGAAGTCCGCGGACCGAAGTCTGACGCCCGATCCCCGCGATGTCCGCCAGTTGATGTTTGTGCGAGTTGCCGATCACCTGGGTCACACCGGGCAGGGCAGCGATTTCTTCCGGGGCGCGTTGCGCGTAGCAACCGGTGACCACGATCTGCGCTTCGGGATTTTTGCGGTGAATGCGGCGGATGGCGGCGCGGGCGTCCTGGTCAGCTGCGGCGGTCACAGTGCAGGTGTTGAGAACTACGAGTCTGGCTTGCGTGGGCCTTTGGGCGCGCTCCAGGCCGCGCTCGCGCAACTGGCGTTCGATGGCAGCACCGTCCGCTTGCGTAGCCCGGCAACCGAAATTTGCCACGTAGAAAGTTGCCACGTTTCTATACTAACGTAGCCGGGGCGGGTCCGGCTGGGCCGCGAACACAAGAAATCCTTTCACCGCCGCCCGCACTTGGCACGGGCAGACGAGATTCGACTCGGAATCGGGAAGCAGGAGGAAGGTGAGCTAGCCGCCGACTCTGGAATCGTCTACAGGTCCTGGTTCAAAATCAAGCCGAGGCCACTTGTCGCTTCTGCTGAAAACACTCCCGGCAGAATACCGGACGACCCTGTGTTGGCTTGAAAGGCACGGTGGTTTCCTTGCCGCACTCCGAGCACGTTGTCCGCGTTTCTACTTTGGCGAAGCCATTGCCTTGCCCCGAAGGCGCGGCCCCCAATACTGACACACGCTTGGTCTTGCAAGCCTTACAGCGTTTGGGTTCGTTTTTGAACTGCTTGTCGTGAAAGAACAACTGTTCGCCCGCAGTGAAGATAAAATCTGCGCCGCAGTCAATGCACTTCAACACCTTGTCCTGAAATTCCATTGAGAGATGCTCCCTTCAGCCCATCCCCTGAGACCTCGCAGACGAGTTGCGTGACGCGCGTGGACTCAGGACCATTGCCCCCTCAAGCTATCGCCTGGAATACTTGCCCTGGATTCGGCCCCACCTTGTCAGCTTGCGACATGGTTCGCTTCGTTGTGATCTTCGGTTCGAAACGGGACACCGGCAGATAAGGAAATGGGCCACCACGTGGCGCGGCAGCCCACTGAACCCTAGTCTTGTTCTTTGCGTGCTTTCTTTCGGCTGCGCTTGCGCGCCAGTGCTTCCTTTACGCGCTTCTTCTCGCCCGGCTTCAGGTAAAAGGAGTGCCGCTTGACCTCCTTGATGATGTCTTCCTGTTGTACCTTGCGCTTGAAGCGACGCAATGCATTTTCGAGGGACTCGCCCTCTTGAAGTCTTACTTCTGCCAACTGAACTACACCCCCAAACCGGTCCCGTTTGGACGGGGATAGTTATTGCAAGGTTCCCATCGCAAGTCAAGGGGTATATGGCATTTCCGTGCCGAGAAAATGCGGCGAGATGCTTATTCATCACACAATTCATCCCTAATAAATCAGCTTCAGAGCCAGCTGTATCTGCCGTGGAGCGTAGGCATCGGTAGCGCGCACAACGCTCGAGGGTACGCGGTATTGGACTGGAAAAATATTGATTCCAATGGTCTTAGTCGTTTGGACAAACCGGGCCGAATTGCTCACGAAACCATCCTGCGCGATCTGCACGCGCCGGTTGTCGCGGTTCAGCAGGTTGAAGGACTCCGCCATCAGTTCCAGCTTGATGCGGTCGCCCACAAAAATGCGGCGGGTGAGTCGCAGGTCGGTGGTGGCGTAGTCAGGTCCGACCAGCGAATTACGGGAAACCCCGGGGAGCGGTCGTTGGTGTTATTGCCATCCTGATTCGCATCGCCGGTCACGGTGGCGCATCATAGCGCGCGCCCAGGCTGAGCGCGAAGTGGTCGGAGACGCGGATCGTATCCTGCACAAATCCGGCATACTCGTTCGCGTCCACTTCGCTGAGGATGACAAAGGTAGAGGTCCGCTACTTCGACAGGTTCGCATAAGCTGCCTTGGCCTGCTTCAGGACGGGGACATCTGCGTCGCCATCTTTCCACAAACTGAGAAAGTCCTGGTACGCAGTCTGAGCTTTGGCAGTGTCTCCTGCAAGCGCGTAGGCGCGGGCCGACTCGAGGCGGGCCAGGGCGCCGGTCCAGCAGTTCCAGACGATCCCGTTGTGATCAATAATTTTCTGAAACTCGCCGGAGGCCTCTCTTCCCTTGCCCGCCGCCAAAAAGGCCTGACCCCGGATGTACACAGGATACAGGCAGGAAATATTGTTGATGAACTGGATTTGCCCCAGGTCGATGCGGGAGGGAGCTTCCAGGCGATCGATGGCAGCAGCCGGATTCTTTCGGTTCAACTCCAGTTGCGCTTGAATGGTCGGAAGCCAAAGTGATTGCACCTGCGTATCGAGAGGGAAGTGACGGTCCAGGTCTCGCGCCAGGGATTCTGCCCGCGCACTCTCGCCGGCCATGGCGAACGCCAGAGCGCCTTCGAGCTGCACGCTTTGACTGCCCGGCTCCAGCTTGAGCGCTGCCTCGGCGTTGGTTCGCGCTTCCGCCAGGTTGCCGAACGCGGCTTCGCGCAGGGCCTGATTTTCCTGCCAGATCGCTGCGTTCTCCCTGCTGTCGGTCCGCACCGCGGATTCCATGGCCTGCCGGGTGAGGTCTCGCGCCTTGCTCAAATGGCCGGCATACGCCTGGGTGTCAGATTCCAGTGCCAAGCCGAAGTGTTCCGAATCCGGCTGGCTCCGAAACCACGCAGCCTGTTCCGCCATGCCGGGCGCATCCTGTCCGATAAAGGCGAGAGCGTAGAGCTCATTGCGCAGGATGTAGTCGTCGAGGTTCTGGGCCAGGGCGGCCTTAGCGGTCTGGCGCACCTCGTCGAAGCGCTGCAGGGCCAGCAGACAGTTACCCAGGTTCATGTAGGGAGCGCCCACGTCAGGCGCGAGGCGGAGATTCTGGCGGTGGGCTTCCGCCGCTTTCTCGTATTGCGCCAGAGAGGCGTACGTGATGCCAAGGGCGCTATAAGCGGCATCGTCGCGAGGATAGTTCTCAATCCACTCTTGGTACGTCTGGGCTGACTTGTCGAGCTCGCCGGTCACGAAACGATAGTAGTCAGCCGCAATCGCAAGTTTTTCCCGCTCACTGGAGTGGGAACGAAACTCGAAGGCCTTGCCTTGATATTCGCTGGCCCGTCCGAGTTCAGCCAGGCTGGCATAGCTATTGGCCAATCCCCGGTAAGCCGCGGCAAAACTCGGGTCCAGTTCGACGGCACGTTGATAGTAAGCGATGGATTGAGTCGTGCTCTTTTGCATGCCCGCCCGGACTCCGAGACTGAACGCTTTCAGAGCCTCGAGCGACGAAGTAGTTGCCTGGCTGAGCGGCACATCGAATTTCTGCACTGTGGACAGTGACTCCCCCAGTTCGCCGCGCAACCTGGCTGCGGCATCGCCCAGGCTGTCGAGCACTTTTTCCTTGCTGGCAGCGGTGACCTGCTCTTGGGCCAGAGTGTCTCCGCTGCGGCAATTCACCGCGTCCAGGCCAATCACATATCGATTGCCGAGGGGAGCGATCTGTCCCGCGATATAGGCTTTACTGCCGGCGCGCTGGCAAACTTCGCGTGCGACTTCGGGAGTGAGAGGCGTCTCTTCGGGGCGAGTCATCAGCTTGAGCGTCGCGGCCACTTTGCTGCCGGAAACCACGTTGAGAAAGGGCGACTGGCGCAGAGCAACGCTGAGGGTTTGCTTGAGAGTGTCGTCGAAGACGGGATCGCGCGTGGAGTTGGCGAAATCGGCCAGCACGATAGTGTCGCGTTCGCTAAGGGCTTTCGGGCGGTGAGATCTGTAGTAGAGGGATCCGCCCAGCCCGAGCAACACGATGATAGGAAGAAAGAGCCAGCCAAGTTTTGCTGGGCTTGGACGGCCGAGGACGGCCGTCCCCACGTGGCCGGTGGCCGCGCTCTGCCACGTCTCTACGTCACCAATGGTTTCTTCACTTACTGCCGAAGGGATTGGTGGATTGACAGCGACTGGAGTGTTGACTGGCGAAGCGGTGCCCGCCGACCGTCCGGAATCCGTCTCGCGCTTCAGCTTCTGCAGGTCGTTTCGCAACTCGGCGGCGGACTGGTAGCGCAGCTTGCGGTTCTTTTCCAGGGCCCTATTGATGATGGCTTGCAGTTGCGCCGGCAGTTGACGGTTCAAGCGCACGGGCGGAACTGGCGCCTCGTACAGGATGGCCCCGAAGGTCGATCCTGTGGTTTCGCGCTCAAACGGTTGGCGTCCGGTGGCCATTTCATAGAGCACGACGCCGAAAGAAAATATGTCAGTTCGGCCATCGAGCGGTTTGCCGGAAACCTGTTCCGGCGACATGTAGGCCACGGTGCCCATCATGCTTCCGACCATGGTCAAATCCTTAAGCACGGTAGGACTGTCCGAGTCCGGCACATTCGCGGGGCGCTGCCCCCTGCTCATTTTCGCCAGACCGAAGTCGAGAATCTTGGCCAGGCCGCGTTTGGTGACGAAAATATTGGCCGGCTTCACATCGCGGTGGACAATGTCCTGAGCATGCGCCGCGTCCAGCGCATTGGCAATCTCGGTACCGATGGAGAGCAGGGCCTCAAGCTCCAGAGGGTGCCCGCCGATGCGGTGTTTCAAAGTATCGCCATCCAGGAACTCCATGACGATGAACCACTGCCCATCGTGGCTGGCAATCTCGTGGATGGTGCAGATGTTGGGATGACTAAGGGCCGAGGCAGCCCGCGCTTCACGGCGAAAGCGCTCCAGCGCCTGCGGATTGTGGGCAACGTCGTCAGGCAGAAACTTTAAAGCCACGAACCGGCCGAGCATGATGTCCTCGGCCTTGTACACCACGCCCATGCCCCCGCCCCCGAGCTTTTCCAGGATGCGATAGTGCGAGATGGTTTGACCGATCACAGGGAAGGCGCGCCGTGGAGCGATGTTAGGAGCAGCACGAAAGCAAGTCAATCAGGTAGGGGGAGAGCTATTGGACCGGGAAAATCCGTACACCCCGGGTTCTGGGCCTGGGGCGCGGGGCGCGAGGCGCGAGGCCTGACGCACGCTCGCCGACGTTTCTACCAATCGCTGCAGGAATCCTTCCCCGAAGCACTTTGGTTCATTCGCCAGATTCGGCGACTGTATCACATCGAAGACCAGGTGCGGTTCCTCGCACCGGAGCAGCGCTACCAGATTCGCCAAGAGCAAGCGCCCTCGATCTGGAAAGCTCTGCTAGAACGGGCCGAGGAACTGCAACCCAAGCTCCTACCCCAAAGTACGCTGGGCAAAGCCGTCCATTACTTTGTTAACGAGTACGAGGCTCTGCTCGGATATCTCGAGAACGGACGCTTTGAGATCGACAACAACCTGGTGGAGAACAACATTCGCCCCACCGCGGTCGGCCGCAAGCGATGGTTGTTTATCGGTCATCCTCGAGCGGGATGGCGCAGCGCGGTTATTTACTCGCTGCTGATCAGCGCTCGGCAACGGGGCCTGAATCCTCAGGCTTATTTAACTGACGTCCTGGCCCGCTTGCCCTCTATGAAGATCACTCAAATCCACGAACTACTCCCAGGCCAGTGGAAGCGCTCATCGGCGAACGCCTCGTGAACTCAGCGCCAGCGGGTTCGACTTACAATCTTTCCAGATCATGAAGAAATCCTATACTGACAAGCAAGGCCAGTACTTGGCATACCTTTACTACTACACCAAGATCCACGGGTACCCACCGTCGGAGGCCGAGATGCAGCAATACTTTCGCGTCTCCCCGCCTTCCGTACACCAGATGATCTTGACGCTCGAAACTCATGGCTTCATCGAGCGATCCCCTGGGCAGGCTCGATCGATTCGTCTGCTGCTCCCGCCTGAAGAGCTGCCGGATCTGCTCTAGCTTGCCATGCGCGACCTCGAGGAGTCGTTTACATAGAGAAGCTCTTTCAGCTTCTTCCTCTTCGAAGGCTTAAGGCTACTCAGATACCCAGCAAGCTCGTACGGGTTGAAGATGTTCCACACCGCAGCTTGAAAACGGGGAAGCTCGGTGGCAAACTCCGGATGTTGTTCTGCCGCATCATCGAAGTTCATGAGCTTCTCCCCGATCAGATAGTCCAGCGCGCTCTTGACGCCGAATCGCCTTTTGATGCCGCGGGTCGCTCGGCACTGCTGTACCCAAATCTTGTGGAATTGCATGCGGCTACTATATATCGGTTGGTTTCAGCAGAACGCAAAAAAGGGGGCGTTTCGCCGGCCCCCGAGCCATTCGCTGGATGTACGCCGTGGAATGTACTTGCATACGGTGGATTGCGGACTCAGCTCAAGGTCGGCTCGTTCCAACGAGGCAAAAGGTCTCGTTGAGCTAAGATCTTGATCAATTCGCCGCCCAGTCCGTCGTCGAACAGGGCGATCAGAGTGCGGTACGTCTGGTTCACGACATCGATCATCAGCGCCTTCATTTCCTGATCGCTCAGCCGCGATAGTCTTGGCCAGGGAATCTCCCCGTAGGGCGACCGCACCACCACGTCTGTATAGTCGCCGGTCTGCGAGTTCGGAGTAATCCCGGCATGCAGATTCTCGAGCATGGTATTCCGGAAGCACTGCTGCGCGAGATACTTCGCGAGCCTCTTGAGCACTTCGGGATTGGTAGAAATCTCCCGCACGGTTTGGACGGTCATGTTGAGCTCCAGGCTTATTGAAAAAATAGGCGGGAAAATGACGTTGCGCAATGAATCTTGCATACTCTTCACACGCCGTGGTCTCGTCGCGAAGTGCCGGGCACCCGGGGGTGTACCTCGCTTAACGCTTACTTAATGAGGTGGCTTTTTGTTCTCTTCCCCTTGATCCTGGGCAGTCACCCGAACCGGGTTCGCCAGCGCAGCGAATACTGCGATAGCAGTAACGCACATCAGTCTTACGGATTTCATTTGGTTTTCTCCTTAGTAGCGGTGGCGTATTTAGAACCTCTATTTTTTCTTTCTTGGTGGCTTAGGGGCGAAGTAGCCTTTGCGGGACTGTAGTGTCAAGCCGTCCTGGTTTACTTTCACTTTCAGTCGGTGGTAGCTGCCATTCTGCTTCACATTTCCGGCGGAAAACTCGAGCAGGTAAAGATACTCCGGCGCTGCCGTCAGTCGTTCGAACCCGGCCTCCAGATCGTTGCTGTTGTGGAAGTACGTTCCTCCGGTACCGGCGGCCAGTTCGGCCATGACATTCTCGTTGAGTGACACGGAATTGCGACGATATTCAGACTTGAGGCGGGTTGAGAAAGACGAACTCCCGCCTCGTTCACTGGCGTCGATTTCGCTGACGTACAGGCCACGCGCGTCGAGAGCACTGATGGTTACATTGGCCTCGGCGGCGGCGTCCATGATCTGCGATTCGTCGGCGAGGGCTTGAGTTGTGAGGGTCAAGAAGCCGGGCGATACCAACATCAGGGTGCGCTGACCCGGCAGAGCCGCCATCTTGCGCACATTTTCTTTGAGCGAGGCCAGCGACACCTGAACGTCCTGTTCACCGGCCACCAAGGTCTGGACTGCGGCGGACTCCGCCAGTCGCTGCGCTGTGTCGCGGAGTTGCACGCCGGGCGAACAGCTCATTACTTCCTGGATTGCGGCTTCGAGCGCGTTGCTATTGTGCTTATTTTCAATCAGGTCAGCATGGTAGTAATCCATCGGCGGACACTCGCTACCCGTCGTGCGATAGAGATTCTGCGGCTGGAGTTTCATGATGGCGTCTTGTAACGGGAAGCCATCAGTAGTCAGGCCGCTGTTGATCTTGCCCGACAGGGAAGCTACCGCGGCCATGTCGGTATCGGCCAGTGATGCACCCAGGATTCTCGTGCCGGCCTTCTGGGCTTGCGCCAGATCGCCGAGGGTCAGGTGCATGTCATCGAAGAGGAAAACAATGAAGCGCTCCGGGGCGGATGGTGGTCGCGGAGAGGGAACAACTGGGTCGACCGGGGATGATCGAGTACCGTTCGGAACACGTTCAGCTTTCGCGCGCGTCTGGATGGTGAAGGCAGAAATAACCTGGGGCTTGTCGTTGTCGAAGACCTGTAGGTCTTCCCTCTTGAGGTTGCCCCCGGCGCGGCCTTGTTTGTCGCGGACCAGAACTGGGACTAGCACCACGTTCACATTGCTTTTGAAGGTATAGGTGCCGCCTTGCGTTGGTGCCTCGTTCGTCTGCTGCGCCGCCGTGTGCGGGGACGAAATGACGGATAGGCAGAATAGGGCAATCGTCGGAAGCTGTCTCACGTTCATATCCGTCTTCGTCCGACGAGACATCCCTCAAAGTGGCGTTGGCCACACTCGCTGCGATCCGACTGGGTGCCAGATGCAGTTCAAGGCTTCTGCTGGTGCTGCTTTTCCGACTCCTCGATTGCGTTGCGGAACTGTTCAACTGCGGCGACCTGCGGAGTACTCAGTGCATCCTTCGCTACGTATCGCCAGACGGGCGATGTATCCAAAGGGTACTCCCCACCGCCCAGATACACTTCAAAGGTATCGTCAGATGAAGCAATTTGGCTTCCGAGCTGCGGGCCTCTATCCCCAACCGCGCGCGGCAGTGGCTCCGTCAGCGGGGGATAGCCTGGTAGCTGACCGACGCGAGCATCTCCACCACTGGGAAGGGTCATAACAGGCCGGTCGTCCACCGGGGAATGGCTAATGATCGGACCGCTCTTGTTTCCTGTTCGAACGGCAATGATTAGTTGCGCGGTATTCGCGTCCATCACCAGTTTGAATCTGCCCCATTTCGTGATTGCTCTTTCCACTTCATCCCGCGCCGTAAAATTGGCCCGGGGATTGGTCACAGCTTCGCTCGCGTCGGGATGAATAACGACCAGCACTCTCTCCGCCCGCAGCACGTAGTCCGGCAACAACTGCTTTTTCTTGTTCTTTGCATCGACCTGGGGAACGACTAGAAGAAGAAGTGAGAGGAAAACCGTCGACATCCGAGTGGACATGATCGCTCCAGCACAGGCTCACGAACCCACCATTGTAAACGGGACGAGCTACTGGCTTCATAAGTATTGTAATCAGACAGATTACGCTCCCCGCTCTCCCCGCTCGCGCGCGGCGCTCGCACCCTCGATCCGCTCGCCGATCGGACGCTCGTATTAATCAACTAGTACATGGTGGAGTACCCTGGGGCAAACCCGTAAAGCTAAGGACCAGATAGGCGAAGCCGTTGATGATGAGCCAGACGCCCAGGAAGCGGGGCAGGAAGCGCGACTATACGTCAGGACCGCCAAGGGAAAGAGCCATAGACCATAAAAGATCTCGCCGGCAACGAATCCCTGGCCATGCAGATTGAGGAACAGCATGGCGAGAGCGTCCCGCTGAGGTTTTTCGAATGCGGACAAGAAATCGGCACCGCGCACGAGCATCAGGGCAGCAGCGCCG
>CATPBJ010000103.1 GCA_955652395.1 uncultured Terriglobales bacterium
GTCGATGAGAATTGGGCCCTCTCTTCACATCGGTTCTGGTCAGGCTCATCGGCGGTTGTACGTTGTACCGACGGGGCCGCCCTCGCATTGTGGAACACAAGCAAGGCCGCATTTCGCAGCCGGAATACGAGCGAGCCCGGGCCGCGCTGGACCAAACCCTGGACCGGGCGATCAAGCGCGCACCGCGAAAGTAGATCTAACGACTCCAACTGCGTCCCGTCCACTGCGACAGCGGCTCCTTCTTCAGAACACGAAGGTTACCTTCGTAACTTGTGACATTGCAGAGTAGGGATAGCATTTGGCATTGGAAGAAGTTAATTGATGTTTCGAGCAGTCAAAATCGCCACTTTCTTGTTATGGCTCATTCTCGCCGTCGAGGCCGCAGCTCAGAGTAGCTACCAGGTTGTTCCGCTCACCCATACTGGGACAATTGCCGGCACCGTCACGTGGTCGGGCCCATTGCCCCGCATACCCACCTTTTCCATCGACAAAGATCCCGAGATTTGCGATCCCGAGTCGCACAGAACTCGCGATCTGGAGCGATTGATCGTGGGCCCTCGGAACGGTGTCGCAAATACCGTGGTATTCCTCAAGGGCATTTCCCGCGGCAAAGCGATGGACATCCCCGAAACCAGGCGCTTCCTAGACCAGAAGCAATGCCGCTACGAGCCCCACATCTTGTTAGTGCCCGAGAAGGGCCCGCTTCAGCTAAAGAGCTCGGACGCGGTGCTGCACACGGTTCACATGGACGGTGCAGCCACTTACAATTTGCCATTCCCCTTCACCAACCAGGTCGTTTCCCGCACTATGCCGTCCGCAGGTCTGGCCAACGTGAGATGCAATGGCGGTCACGCTTGGATGAATGCAGAGATTCTTGTGGTACCCCATCCTTATTACGCCGTGACCGACGAAAGCGGAAGGTTCGAACTGACGGGCGTCTCGCCAGGGGAATACGAGATCGTAGCTTGGCACGAGGGCTGGAAGGTCGTGCGACAGGAAGCTGCCTTCGACGTTCTGACCGAGCGCAGCATTCGGCGTCCTGTCTTCTCAGATCCGAAAACCTGGGAGAAACAGGTTACCGTGAGCCCGGACGAATCTACCGTCATCAACTTCGTCCTCGGCGACAAGTAGCCTCACGGCCGCGTAGCTGTTGTTCCCGCCCCTGCCCCACTCCTCCAACACGAGTCGAATGGAACCTGCACACTGCTCAATGACAATTGCTGGACGCGGACCGTCCAGCAAAGCGCGCCTGAATCCAGGTCAGTTGGTCCCTCACGGAGTCTCCCAAAACGCGTGCAAATTCGGCGCTTTGGTATTTGTGGAATTGCAGCGCGTCGCGCTGTTTACACAAGCGCGCGACGGCCCGTGCCGTCATACCTGTCCTCACCACCGGGTCCGCGTTGCTGCTAATAATGAGCAGCGGGCCATGGGTTGGTTTCTGGCCGATGGTGTTCCTGGCGAAAAACTGCTGCACAAAACCGTTGTCCTCCCAGTCTGGCTTCAGCATCTGGTTGGCGGGTACTTCAGAGTCTGTGGACGTCACGGCGCAGGAATTCTCGATCTGGCGGTACAGCGCGAGTGCCTTTTCCGTAAGCACTTGGTTTACCTGAAACCGCGGATAGAGCGTTTGGATTCCGTAGACCAGGAAAACGAACTGGCCTGGCGAACTCCCTTTGGCGATCTGCTCGTAGAGTTCCTTCGCATCGGCAATACCTGAAACTGCAATGCTGCCTAGATAGTCCGGATCGCGGATGTCGCGTTCTAACTCTCCTACACCCAGAGCGGCGAGACCTCCCTCTGACTCTCCCATAGCGACCCACTTGCGCCCAAGTTGGGGCACCGCAGCGCGCGACGCGGCGATCGAATAGATCACATCCGCTGCGTTCGATTGCATATCGACGGACGCGTTCCTGAAATTCGTTCCGAGTCCTACAAAGTCTGTCGCCACTACGGCATAACCAAGCTTTACATACATGGAAAGGAACGGCCCCTCATACAGATTTCTCATGAGAGAGGGAGCGCAGCGGCGGGCTGTACCGGTAAAACCGTGGGCCCAGGCAATGACCGGCAAACCGTCAACAGGTGGCGACTCGTCAGGCACGAGAACCACGCCGGAGGCGGCCACATCCTCGCCGTCGGCAGAGCGCGAGTGATAGAGAATGCGGACTGCGGAGACTCCCGCAGGAAGCTGATATTCGTCGAACCTTTCCGAACGCATCAACTCACCTGGCTTGCCTGCCGGGAGCGGATTGGGAGTCGAATAGAAGCTCGTCAGGGGCAGGAGCCCGCGAAACTCGGAACGTTCCGCTTGGGGCACAGTTTGGCTTTGAGCGAGCTCGGCGATGTCCGCAACCGGCATCGCCGGCGCGAGCCCAGTCGCGATACCAATCAGGAGGAGTGCGCAACGTACCCGACCGCGACGCGCCAACCCTGATTTCCGCACAACCTGACCATTTTCGACTAATTCGCCGCCTGCTTCCAGGCGAGTTTGCCACGCTGGCTGACCACCCAGTGCTTCAAGCCTTCCAGGCCATCATGGTCCCAAGGACCACGGGCAAATAGATCACCGAGGCATGAACGACACGGCTAGCCAGCATCCGGGAGCCCGACCGAGCCAGCTTGGCCGTGTGATATACAAAAAACGCCCCTGCGGTGAACATGATCAGCGAGTAGATTGCGCCACTCCGGCCTGCCAAAGGCAGCATTGTGACTATCACCAGGACAACCGTGAACACCACAATCTCCGCCTTGGTGAAGTGGCCATCGGCATCGAACCGAGGCAACATGCGAAAGCCGGCCCCCGCGTAGTCTTCCCGGTACAGCAGCGCGATCGCCAGGAAATGAGGGAACTGCCACAGAAAGAGGACTGCAAAGAGCAGCCAGGCATTTCGTCCGATCCCGCCGGATGCAGCCGCCCAACCGATGAGAGTAGGCATGGCGCCAGGTACGGCACCCAGCAGCGTACACAGCGGCGTCTTCCTCTTCAGAGGCGTATAAACCAGCAGATATCCCAGAAGGGTTCCGATCGCCAGCAAAGCCGACACCGCGTTGACCGACGCCGCCAGAGACACACCTCCCGCGACACTCAGCGAGACTCCAAACCAGCGGGCTTCCCTGGGACTGAGTCTGCCCGAGACCAAAGGCCGATTCGCGGTGCGCCGCATCTGGGCGTCATAGAGCCGCTCCATCAACTGATTGAGCGTTGCAGTGCCGCTGGCAACAAGCAACGTGCCGACTAGGGTGATGAAAAGCCTGCCCGCCCGTAACGGCCCTTGAGAGCCGAGATAGTAGCCCGCCGATGTGGCCATCAGGATCAGCAGGTTGACCTCGGGCTTGGTTAGGGCGTAGTAGGCCCGCAGCTTGGATGTGACGGTACGGCTCACATTAGGATCTGCTATTGCGTGGGTGGAGGCCATGGGTTGTCGCTGTCCTCGGGAGACTGGCTCGGTTCAAGATCGCCCCGGATTCTGCCGTACCCGTCGTCCCCCGGAAGCGGTTCCGATTTCGATACATAATGAAAATCATGCCAATCGACATGAGCGTGGGCGGAACGATGAGGATCAGGATCCCGCTCTGTAAAGCTTGAATCATGCGAGCGCCCGCGGATGCCGCTTGGGTATAACACAGCGCACAGCTCTGCGCCAACGCCGGCAGCGGCGTCGGCAACAGCACCAGGGCCGCCACGACGATCAGCGTAAGTCTGCTTGGCAGTGCCCCCCGCTTCAGCGCTTGCCCTCTCACGAGCAGTACCCCCCGCAGTTGACCAGCCGGAAACTGTCGGTCCATCCGTACTGCATCGCCAACAGCACAGAAATTGTAAAAACCAAAACAAACAACAAGAATCCGCGCTTTTCGGACCATAGATGCATGAAGAACATGACGGCCAGCCCGGCCTCAACGATCGCCACCGAAAACATGCGCCGGAACATTTGCGATGCGGTGATATTCTGATAGGCAATGACGAATTGCAGCCCCGCCAGTGCCAATATGCAGAGATAGACCGCCAGGTACTTCCCTATTCCTTTTCCTTCGTTTTTGTGTTGTGCGGCTGTTGCCATGGTATTCCGCTCCCAGCGGTGATCTAGTGGGCGAGATTCAGAAGATAGACGAAAGGTACGACGAACATCCAAACCAGATCCACGAAGTGCCAGTACAGCCCCACAATCTCAATGTCATCCGCATTGTAACGACCGCCCTTGTAGCGCATCCCCACAACGATCAGAGCGATCACCCCCGCGATGACATGCGTGATGTGCAAGCCGGTCACGCTGAAAAACGCAGAGCCGAACAGCCCCGTGCCCCAAGGATTCTTGAACAGTGTCATGCCCTCGCTAATCAGCCCCAGCCATTCCCGGATGTGCAGAAAAGCGAACCCTATGCCGGCCAGCGCGGTGATCATCGTCCAGCGCAAGGCTCCCGCTTTGTCCCCCGCCTTCGCAGCTCGGACTCCGAGAAACATGGTCAAGCTGCTGGTGAGAAGAATGAAGGTCATCAGCGCCACATTGACCATGCCGTGGAAAGGTCTGGGCCAGTCGGGGGTGGCATTGCGCAAGAAACCGTAGGCCACCAGGCACGCGGAAAACGTCATGGTGTCAGCAATGATAAACAACCACATCGCCAGCTTTTTTGTGGGAATGGCAAACGGAGGACCGGTCATCAGGCCTGGGGAATGTCCTTCCATCGTGAGATCGGCTTGACCCATGGCGTCTCCTGTTCGTAATCGCGCTAAAGTTTCATCCAAAGCAAAAACAGCAGATACACCCAGAGCACGTCCACGAAATGCCAATACCGCGATGCCGCATCCAGCGTGCTCCGTCGCAGTTCGGACTTCCGGAGTTTCCCGATCACATAGAGCAACCCGACGAGTCCTCCCAGTACATGCAGCACATGGGCGGCCGTGAGGAGGTAGAAGAAGGAACTGCTTGGATTGGTGGCCAGATAAAGCCCTTCAGCCCTGAGCCGGGCCCAGGCCACATATTGGCCGGTCACAAAAAGCAAACCGAAAACCAGGGTGATATAGAGCCAGCGTGCCGGACTCTCACCCGGGATCGCTATGCCGCCCATGAACGTAGCCACTCGCCGGCGTGCGATCTCCAGCGTAACGCCACTGCTCAGCAGCAGCGCCGTGTTCAAATAGAGGATCGACGGTAACGTGAAGCTCTGCCAGTCCAACGATGAGCCTTTGCGCACGATCAAGGCGCTGGTCAGTGCAGCGAACGTCATCGTGATGGCATACACAACCACCCAAATGCCCGTACTCGCTGGCGGCGGAGAGTAGTCCTGTACCGCGCGCAGGTCGCCATCCGATGGAACTAGATTGCGCCAACCGCCGTTCCCTGAGTCGCGTTGACGACGCGATTCGATCTTCGGTGGTTCATGGACCGTAGTCGCCATAAAAGTCCGGACCCCTGTCAAACCTCCAAGGTTTCGGGTGTTATTTCTCGTCGTGCTCGCTTACAACCTGCTCCGGCGAAGCCTGCATAACGTAGTCGCCGGTGGAACTCGTTACTCCGTATTGGTAGGGATCGTGGTAGACCACGGGATGTTTGCCGCCGAAATTATCGAACGGCGGCGGGGTCGGAGTGCTCCACTCCAGCGAAGTTGCCTCCCACGGATTGTCCGGAGCTAGTTTACCCAGGAAACGGCTGTGTATCAGGTTGTACAAAAAGATGAACTGGGCCACGCCGGTTATGATAGCGGCAACAGTGATGAATCGGTGTACAGGTATGAGTGGCTGCAGATAGTCATCCACGAAAGCCTGGTAGCGGCGTACATTCGCCGCGATTCCCAGATAATGGAACGGCATGAAGATGCAGTACGTGCCCACAAAGCTCAACCAGAAATGAACCTTGCCCAAGGTTTCGTTCATCATGCGCCCGGTCATCTTGGGGAACCAGAAATAGGTTCCGGCGAAAATCCCGAAGATTGCCGCCACTGCCATGACCATGTGGAAGTGGCCCACCACGAAGTAGGTAGCGTGCAGCATGATGTCGATCGAGGGCTGCGCCAGGAAAAAGCCACTTACGCCGCCGCTGACAAACATCGAAACAAAGCCGAGAGCGAACAGCGAAGCAGCGTTGATGCGCAACTTGGAGCCATACAGGCTGCCGATCCACATCAACACAATGATGGTCGCGGGGATGGTGATGACGAGCGTGGGGAAAGAGAATGCCAGCGAGGAGAACGGGTTCATCCCGCTGACAAACATGTGATGTCCGTAGACCATGTAGCTGAGAACGGCAATCGCCCCCATACAGCCGATCATCACTCGGTGACTAAGCAGCGGCCTGCGCATGTTGGTGATCAGGACATGAGAAACGATACCCATCCCGGGAACGATTGCGATGTACACCTCAGGATGTCCGAAGAACCAGAACAGGTGCTGCCAAAGCAGAGTCGAGCCACCGGAGTGCGGCTGAAGCTGGTCATTAATGACCAGATTCGATGGGACGAAGAAGCTGGTACCGGCCACCTGGTCCAGAATCAGGAGGATACAGGCGGGCATTAACACCGCAAACGCCGTGAGCCCCATGCAGGACGTGATGAACCATGCCCACGCGGTGAGCGGCAGGCGCATCAGGCTCATGCCTTTCACACGGAGATCAAGTGTCGTTGTGATGAAGTTCAAGGCTCCCAGCAACTGGCCTACGCAGAAGAGGGCGATAGAAGTTGCCCAAAGGATTACGCCAAGACCTTGGCCGGGACCCGAAACCGCACCCACAGCACTCAGGGGCGCGTATTGGGTCCAGCCACCCAGGGTCGGTCCATCGCCCACGAAGAATGACGAAATCAGGACCACAAAGGCCAAGAACGTGACCCAGAACGACATCATGTTGAAACGCGGGAAAGGCATGTCCTCGGCACCGACCTGGATGGGCAAGAAGAAATTACCGAATGCCGCGAAAGGCGCCGTGGTGAGCACAAAGAAGACCATGATGGTTCCATGCATGGTCATCAGCTGCAGGTAGTACTCCGGCGTCATGAGGTTGCCCGGTGCTCCGTTCTTGGAAAGCAAATGCAACCCAGGTATCGCCAGATTTGTCCACCCCAGGTGCAGCCGCATAATCCAGGAAAGCACCATTCCCACGAAAACCGCTACTAGGGCCAGGCCGTAATACTGCTTACCAATCACCTTATGGTCGAGGCTGAAAATGTGCTTCCGAATGAAGCCCTGCGGGGGTGCGTGGTGTGACACCGCATGTGCCGACATGTCGTGCATAGATTCACCTCAAACCAGAAATGCGCTGTCCTCCGGATTCGAGCACGGACGGACCCGGCTACTGCAGTGCCGCTTGCTTTTTCAGCCAATCGTCGAAGTCTTCCTGCGAATAGACGTAGAGATAGGCTTTCATGTTGTAGTGCCCCAGGCCGCAAAGCTGCGTACAAACGATTTCGTACTTCCCGATCCTGGTCGCTGTGAAATGAATGGAGAGGTCCAATCCGGGCACGAAATCCTGTTGGACCCGCAACTCCGGCACATAAAAGGAATGTCCGACGTCCTTCGCGTGCATAAGCAGATGGATCTCGCGATTCACCGGAATCGCCATTTGAGCGGTCACAATGTCATCTTTGGAGTCCTGGTCATTGCTTTGGTCAAGACCAAAGAAGTTCTCGTTAGCCTCGTTAATGAGGGTGGGGTGGAGCGGACCGAACTTCCCGTTGGGACCGGGATAGCGGAAGTAAAAAGCAAATTGCCCGGCCTGCACCTGAATCGGCATGGCATCTGCGGCCGGGGGCGTGAAATATACGCTCGCCCATGCTCTGGTTCCGAAAACTCCGAGGGCCAGAACTTCGCTGCCCACTAACAGGAAAGCCGCTATGACCAGACCCTTAGCGCCGCCCGGAAACTTCACGATCTTCGCGTCTTTTGGCCGGTTGGAAAACTTCCAGACAAAGATGGCCAGAATGAACTGCGCCGCCAGGAACGAGATTCCCGCCTCCGCCATGGTCTCGGACATCTGTTCATCGATCAGGTGTCCGTGA
>CATPBJ010000104.1 GCA_955652395.1 uncultured Terriglobales bacterium
ATCACTTCCTGTACTTTCATCGCCCGCTCCATCGCGGCCCTCGAGTAAGATTCCATGCTTCGCATGGTCTCCTACTCTCACCGCCTGCAAAGCGGACATATCGTGTGCTATCTCGACCGGACATATCATGGGCTAACGACACATACCACACTGTTTCTTGACAGCACTGCGAGTTGAGTCGAGAATGTGCGCGGCAAATGAGGAGGACTACTTTGACTTCTCCGACCCGGCGTGAATTTCTGGGGGGGCTTTTTGCATTCGGGATGGTGAGCGCTACAGGTATCCGGCTTCCCCTGTGGGCGCGAGCTGCATCGAGTCTCGCTGGTGGCGCCTCAGCGGGACAGATTCTGCTGGGCGTGGACTACTACCCGGACCAGACGCCGGAAGCGCTTTGGGAAGAAGACTCGCGGATGATGGCCGAGGTGGGCTTTACCAACGTGCGCATTGCCGAATTTGCCTGGGCGTTGATGGAACCTGCAGAAGGCAAGTTCGAGTTTGGCTGGCTGAATCGCGCCGTCAAGTCGCTGCACAAGCACAACATCGCCGTTATTCTTGGGACGCCGTCCGCGGCGCCGCCTCCGTGGCTGCCTGTACGGTATCCCGATATCTTCGAAGTCAATGCTCAGGGACAACGGCTGCATGCCGGAGGACGGCGCTTTACCTGTCCCACCAACCCGGTTTATCGCAAGCTGGCACTGTCCATAGCCAGCCAGATGGCCCGGAAGTTTACCGATACAGAGGGCGTGATCGGCTGGCAAATTGACAATGAGCTAACCCTGGGTTCAGCGCAGCGCTGCTACTGCAACTATTGCCAGGCCGGATTTCAGAACTGGCTTCGTACCAAGTACACCTCGCTGGACAATCTGAATCAGAGTTGGGGAACAGTTTTCTGGAGCCAAACCTATACCGATTTTTCCCAGATTCCGGTACCGCTGCTGTCGGGCGGCGAACCCAATCCGGGGTTGGCGCTGGACTACGATCGCTACCAGTCTTATGCCAATACCTCTTTTACGGAAGAACAGCTGGCAATGCTGCGCCAGACGTGTCCCACACATTTTGTGACGACCAATAATGTTGGACCTCCGTTGGACACAATCGATCTGCGCATTCTCTACGAAAAGCTCGATTTTGCCGCTTTTGACAATTATCCGGGCTTTTTTGACATGCTGATGGCTCAGCAAGGCAAATCACCTTCTTATTACACCATCGCCACCAGCATCGCTCTTGGACATGACTTCGCGCGCAGCCTGAAGGGCGGCGAGCCCTTTATGATCATGGAAGAGCAGTCCGGAAAAGCTGGGCAGAGCACTTTCTCTCCCCAGCCCGAGAAGGGACAAGTCAGGCTCTGGACCTATCAGGCGATCGCGCATGGGGCGATGGGAGTCAACTACTTCCGTTGGGATACTGCCACCTTCGGAGCGGAAGAGTATTGGCACGGCATCCTGAACCATGATCGCTCGAAGAGCCCGGCCTACGAAGAGATCCGGCAGACCGTAAAAGAGCTGAAGGCCTTGGGGTCGGAGCTGCTGTATTCGCAGTACGCGGCGCAGGTGGCGCTGATATTTGACTACGACTGCAGCTGGGCGATCAAAATTCAACCGGGCCATTACGCGCTGGAGTACATGGCCCAGGTCACGTCGTGGTATGGCGCGATAAGCGCCAGCCATTCTGGAATCGATGTGATCGCTCCCGAAGCTGACCTGTCGCGCTACAAGATTGTGTTCGCGCCACTCGCCTATGTGATGTCAGAAAGGCAAGCCGCCCGCATCAGGAGCTTTGTGCAAGCGGGTGGAATATTTGTCACCAATTTCCGGCTGGGCGCGAAAACCGAGAGCAGCCAGATTGTCCGCACTCCGCTTCCGGGGTTGCTTCGGGATGTCATGGGAGTGACCATCGAGGACTACGTACCGATCTACTCGGCAAAGAATGGGGTGAAGTTTTCGCCGGCACTGGCCGGACCGGACGGAGAGTGTGGTCTGTGGACGGACATCCTCCAACCCTCGGGTGCCGAGGTGCTGGCTTCATACACGGCAGGCTCACACGCGGGGCAGGCAGCGATCACTATGAACAGTCTGGGCACAGGAAAGGCGGTGTACATCGGTGCCGATCTGGATGCAGCAAGCCTGGCCAGAGTGCTTCGAACCCTTTCCGGGATGGCTGGGGTCAAGCCACCGCTTGAGGTGCCGGCGGGGGTCGAACTCACGGTACGTAAAGCAGGCGACAAGCAGTGGATATTTGTTCTGAACCACACTTCCTCTTCGCAGAGCGTGAGTATCCTAAAAAGCTTTACCGACCTGCTCACCGGGGAGACGCACACAGGAAAAATTGATGTGAGTGCTTTCGGAGTGCGGGTGTTGCAGGCGGCTTAGGCGATTCGCGTTGCGTCGTCCCACAGAGCTGGCAGCCTTGGTACGTTTCCGGCGAGGTGGATTGCCTGAGATATGTAGCTGTGTTACAAACCAGACATGCGCAACTGGATGCGCGATCGTCTCAAGCGCCCAAAAAAGAACCCAGAAGCCGGCAAGAGCGGGCCCGCTCAGGCCCCTCTTCAACCCGCCTATTACGATACCGCTGAGGCCCCTGCGCCAGCGGCTTCAAGATTAACCGAACCAGAAACTGCCGAACCGGAAATTGAATCGCCGCCAACACCAGAGCGCCTGCCCGGTCAGGAAGAAACTCCGGAAGCGCGTGCCGTCCCAACGCAACGCCCGGGTGGACACCTGGCTGGAAACCCAGTTGGAAACAACGATCCGCGCCGCAGACGCCGCCGGGGAAGAGGCGGGCGAGGCCGGGGCAGCGCACAGGCCGAGAGGACGGGGCCCGTCGCCGAGACTTCTGACAAGGGCGAGGCGGAGAGCCGCCAACCAGGCGTCAGCGCTGCGATCGACACATCGAAGCCAGCTGCTGCGCCTCGGGCTTCGAAGGGCACCGTAATTCTCTCTATCGGGTTGCCAGGATCGGGGAAGAGTTCGTGGTTCAAGCGTCACAAAATCACCCCGCTTTCGAGCGACATGTTGCGGGCGCTTCTGTTCGACGATCCCACGGAGCAGCGCTTTCAGGATCTGATTTTTTCCAACTTGCGTTCCATGTTGAAAGCGCGGCTGATCGCGCGGCGTCCTCTGAACTACGTGGACGCAACCAACCTGACGCCACACGAGCGGCAGAGCTGGATCAAGCTGGGGCAGGACTATGGCTATGACGTACAAGCCGTGTTCTTTGACGTCCCCCTGGAGCTTTGCCTGGAGCGCAATCACAAACGGGAGCGGGTGGTGGCCGACGACGTGATGCGACGCATGAGCGCCAAGCTGCGCCCGCCGACGTTCGAAGAAGGTTTTTCCAAGATTACGGTGGTCAGAGTGAAGCGGAAGGAGTGACGGCCCTCACTCGACGAAACCTTCCGACTGCCGCCGATATTGACCGCAAAGCCGTGCGCCCATAGAATCAAAAGCAGCGGATCCTTCCGCGTTCTCGCCGTGAGTTGCCCCCTCGTTCAATGGTAGGACAGCAGATTCTGGATCTGCTTATCGGGGTTCGAATCCCTGGGGGGCAACCAAAAGTCAACCGCTCGATCGAGAGTTCCACAATATCAGTCTGCCCATCGAAGGGAGGGAATCATGAGCGAAATGCAACCTCCGAGACGTATTGGTCGAAGCATTGGCGCCCTTCTCGCAGGCTTTTTTCTCGTTGTCATTCTTTCCCTCGGCACCGACGTGGGGCTGCGCGCAGCCGGCATCTTCCCGCCGTTGGTCCGGCCGATGTCCGACGCGCTCTTGCTGCTGGCGACAGCTTATCGCACGGTCTACGCCGTCGCGGGCAGCTACATCACAGCGCAGCTCGCGCCCAACCGGCCCATGCAGCACGCACTGGTGGGCGGCAGCGTAGGCCTTGCCTTGAGCATCGTGGGCACCGTGGTCACGTGGAACCAGGGGATTGGACCCCATTGGTATCCTCTCGCGCTGGTCGCGACCGCCATGCCGTGCGCATGGGTGGGTGGCAAACTCCGCCTCATGCAGTTGCCCGCCACCCGACCTTAGTCGAACACGACAGTTTTGTTTCCGTAGGTCAAGATGCGGTGGCACAGGTGCAGCCGTACGGCGCGGCCGAGGACGGTACGCTCGAGGTCGCGTCCCTTGCGGATCATGTCTTCGATGGAATCGCGGTGAGAGACGCGAGCGACTTCCTGCTCGATGATTGGACCTTCATCCAGATTCATGGTGACGTAGTGACCCGTGGCCCCGATCAGCTTCACTCCACGCAGGAAAGCCTGATGATAGGGCTTGGCGCCGACGAAGGCGGGAAGAAACGAATGATGGATGTTGATGATGCGATTGGGATAGTTGGCAATAAAGTCTTCGCTCAGCACCTGCATGTAGCGGGCAAGCACGATCAGCTCGATGCCGCGTGAGCGGAGCTCGCGGAGTTCTTCAGCTTCCTGCTGCTTCTTGTTTTCCGGAGTGATGGGAAAATGGAGGAAGGGGACCCGGTAGCGGCTGGCAATTTCGCCCGGGTCGGGATGATTGCTGACCACCACTCCGATTTCCGCCTTGAATTCGCCAGCCTGCTGGCGTTGTAGAAGGTCTTCAAGGCAGTGCGGCAGGCGTGAGGCGAACAGGGCGATCTTGGGGACGTGGTCGCTGAAATGGATCTCAAACTCCATGCTGAATTCCCGGGCCAGCGAGCGGAAGCGCTCGGTGATCTGATCGGCGGGAATCTGGAATCCATCCAGGTGAAATTCGAAGCGGGCGAGGAAGATGCCGGCTTCCACGTCGGTGTATTGATCCGACTGGAGGATGTTGCCGCCGTTGCGAAAAATGAAGCTGGAGATTCCTGAAACCAGTCCCTTCTGGTCGGGGCAAGACACTAACAGCGCGGCGGTTTCCGGCATGGCGAGGGGAAAGTTAGCAGAGGCGGAAACCAGGGCGCAAGTCGTGCCTTGCCCGGATGAGGGCACCTGCCCTTATATGGGTCGTGGCGGTGGTGTGAGTTTCGAGTAAATCTGCTCGCGAACTGCGGAATTGGCGAGATGATTGGCCTCGGCGTTGCGCTCGCGGGGGACGTGGGTGATGGAAAATTTGAAAGATCGAGCCAGTTTGCGACAGATCCAGTGCAGGGAATAGAGCCGTGGGCTGCGGCAGGCGTACTCACCTTGCATCTGGCGGACCACCACCTGTGAGTCCGAATACACGTGCAGCGCTTTTGCTTTGAGGGTTTGAGCGTATTGCAGAGCTTCCAGGAGAGCGACGTACTCTGCTACGTTGTTGTCCTGCCGGCCAATCCAGCGGGCGATGCGAATGGTGCCGCCGGCGGAACCCTCGATCACCACGCCAATACCGGACGGCCCCGGGTTTCCAAGGGATCCGCCATCGACGTAGGCCACGAGGTCTGACATCCAGCGTTTTCCGCTATCACCAACATGCTTGAGAACGTTTCCTGCGTCAAGTTCTTTATTCCGAGTGCTTGCAACGTTGACTGGAGACTGTGGAATAATTTGTGGAAAAGGAGAATCGCGAGGTCGCGGAAGGAAATAAGCATCGCTGATTCAAGCAACTACAATTTTTGATTTGCACAGGATGGAAAATTGTGATTGCACACAAAAACGGCGTTGACATTTATCGGCATAGCGTTTAAGTTCGCGAACGTCGACGGTCGAAAGGGTTGGCTCAAATTAAACCTTAGCCAGTCTGAAGTAGGCCGGGTGATCCGCCGGAAGGGGCAACTTGGAAGGCGACCGAACCCGAAAAAACCGACGGCCCTGCGAGGGGCAGTTGGGGTTAGGGACTGCGAAAGCAGCGATCACATCAAGGGCCGTGATGGTGCATGCGTCCACGCTGTTAAGCTTCCTCGCAGGAGCTGGCAGCTAGAGCATAACCAATGTCACGGCCTTTTCCATTTCTTACACAAATTCCCGCTGGGTATCATTCAGTTGTCCGTTTCTGGTTTCCGGTTCTCAGATATTTCCGCTTGAAATTTACTATTGCTCTCATGAGCGAAGCTCTGCGTACTCGCTGCTGTATTGCGGGAGGCGGTCCCGCCGGCATGATGCTGGCCTATCTCCTGGCCCGCATGGGCGTTGATGTTGTGGTGCTGGAAAAACACGCAGACTTTCTTCGTGACTTCCGCGGAGACACGATCCATCCCTCGACCATGGAAGTAATGTATGAACTGGGGATTCTGGACGACTTCCTGAAACGTCCGCACCAGAAAGTGCGCGAACTTGCCGGCCAGATCGGCGGCGAATCGGTCATGCTGGCCGACTTCAGCCATCTTCCGGTTCATTGCCAATATGTAGCCTTCATGCCGCAGTGGGAGTTTCTCAACTTCATCGCCGAAAAGGCGCGGAAATATCCGCAGTTTCATTTGAAGATGGAAGCGGAAGTCACCGCTCTCACTGAAGAAGGTGGCCGGGTGACGGGAGTGCGGGCAAAGACTCCGCAAGGGGTATTGGAAATGCGGGCGGCCCTGACGATCTGTTGTGCATTGGCGATGCGGCGCATGCCATGTCGCCCATTGGTGGCGTGGGCATCAATCTGGCGATACAGGATGCGGTGGCGGCGGCCAACATACTGGGTCCGAAATTTCTGCAGGGAACTGTGGACCGGAATACTGTGCACCAGGTCCAGCGGCGCAAGACTTTTCCCACCCGGGCCACACAGCGCTGCAATTGACGGTGCAGAACAATGTCATAAGGCGCGTGCTGGACAGCACGAAGCCGCTATCCGTTCCGTGGCAGGTGAGGCTTCTGAACTGTTCGCCCTGGTTACGCCGGATTCCCGCCAGGCTGATCGGGCTTGGCTTCCGGCCTGAGCATGTTCGGACGGCGGGAGATTCTATCGCCCGGGCCTGACACGATCCGCCGGCTCTACCAAACCGATTTCGGAATCCGCTTTTCCATGCGCACTATTTGCAGGGCCTCTCCATTGGCCAGCGGAACCTCGAGATTCTCTAGCGCCACATAACCGCGAGCCTGATAGAGCATCACGCCGGTGAGGGTTGCGCCCATTTCGAAGCAGGTAAAGCCAGCGGCAACCGCGGCACTTTCGCAGGCCTCGAGGATCATGGTGCCGATACCGCGTCGCGCCCAGGAGGGATGGATGAAGAAGGCGCGAATTTTGGCGGCGGCGTGTCGCGGGTCGAGCAGGGCGGCTTCGCGGCCAATCCATTGGTCGCCGCCATAGAGGGTTTTACGTTTGCTCCAACCGCCGCAGCCTACGATCATTGCTTCCGTGTCGAGCTGTTCTTTGCCTGGTTCGACGGAAGTGGTCTCGGCAACGAAGTAGGTTCTGTCGGCGATCAGTTGAGTGTCCACGCCGTAGACCGTCGCCAGTGCGCTGTCAATCTGCGATGGCGTGTAGTCCTGAGCCTGTAATCCGCGGACGGACTCTTCAATCAAGGTCCGCAATGCCGGGACGTCGGCCGGCACGGCTTGGCGGATCTGGATCTTCATGCGAATCCCACGACAACCATGAATTTGCGGTGTTCAGCCGCAACGTTTCATTTCGTGATTATCGCTGTTTCGGTAGATGGAGTCGACGCGCCGAGTTTCGACCCGGGGACAAGCGGAAGCGCGGGAGGGAGCGACAGTCGTCTGGCCCGTCACTCCTTGCGGGAGGCCGAACCGCCGGGAAGGCCGCGCCTACATTTACTTCATTGCGGTGGTGGGCCGTCGGGGCCCGGGCCGCCTTCGTGGGGGCGCCTCATGCCGTGCATAGCCGGCCGTTCAGCTTGTAACTTTACCCACTGGTCGTGGGTGAGCTGGCGGCGAAGGCTCAGGAGCATACGGACATGCGCCTTTTCCAGTTCGGCACGCGCTTGGGCCGCGCGATCGCCGGACTTCACGCAGCCGGCTTGGTTCCGGGAGGCTCGATGGCGAGGAATTCTTCGGCGAAACGCCGGCTGTAATTCTCCAGCAAGGTCTGGATCCGATGCCGGTCCGGCGAGCGCAAGACCAGGCCGGCATGATGACGTCTCTTGAGGCGTAATGCGATTTCGGGATCGTCGTAGGCCGAAGTGTCGGGATCTTCCTGCCGAGCCAGCGACAGAACCAGTCCCGCATAGTCGCTGCACACGGCAGGGAGTCGATAAGGCTCCTTGCCGCCGGCGATTTCGATGCGCGCCCACTCGCGCCACAGGTTGATGCCGGTCGCGACTTCGACCATCTCACTTATGTAAGCGCCGCCCACCCGGGCCGCGCACTCCAGAAAATAGAAATGTCGATCGCTGCCGGCGCGGATGAACTCGGCGTGCGACACACCGCGTACCAGTCCCAGCGCCCGGATCAGTTCGCGGTTGAGGGTGCGCAGCGCGGCAGCTTCCTCAGACTCACCCGGCAACAGGTATGTGGTGAAGATGCCGCCTTTCTGCGCCACGGCCATGGGTGGCTGCCCGTAGCGGCTGACGCTGGAGAACACCACTTCCTTCTCGGAGACGACTGAGTCCACGTGATAGACATCTCCGGGAATGAATTGTTCCAGCAGGAAAGAAGACTGCTGATCACCGAGAGAGTCGAGGATCGGCCACAAGGCTTCGGGCGAATCGATCAGCTTGATGCCGATGGCGGAGGCTTCGGACCTAGGCTTCAGCACCCACGGGCCGGAGACATGGCTCAAGTAATAGCGAGTGTCGTCATCATTCAAGACGGGAATGAAATCGGGCACCCGGATTTCGTGTTCGAGCGCCTGCATCCGCATGGCCAGCTTGTCGCGGAAATGGCGCATGGTGGTCAGGCCCATGCCGGGGATGCGCATGTGCTCGCGCAGGGTAGCGGCGGTTTCCATGTCGAACTCGTCGAGGGCTACGATGCGGTCAATCTTCCTTTGCCGCGCGAGATAACTTACCGCCTTTACGATTTCTGGCAGGGGGAGGTCAGCGGGCATATAGAAGACGTCGTCCAGGCTCTCACGGGGCCAGTCGGCATTGCGCAGGGTCTCTACCGTGAGCAGGAATACGCGGCAGCCCTGGCGCTTGCATTCGAGCATGAATTCCTGTCCTTTTTCGTAGGTGGTGATGCAGAGAAAGGTGAGCGGCGCTGACATTAGATCTCCCCGTCAGGGAGAAGAATATAACACTCTAGGAAGTTCCTTCGGTGTGACCCACCCTTCGCCGTGGAGGCAAAGGGTGGGTCAACCCATCTGGCGCCGCGTTGACGTCAATCGAAACTTCTTACCGCCGCCAGTACGGACGGCGCACGACGAACTCGCGGTGCTCGAATCTCCTGGGACCCCAATATCCGTTCGCGTAAAAGCCTGGGCGATAACCCCAACCGGGGCTGACATACGCTGGAGCATAGGCATACGGAAATGGTCTGTACGCAACATACGGTGGCGGTGCCACGTAGACAAACGGTCGCGGCCGATAAACGCGTACCGGATACGGATAGACCGGGCCGATCCCGATCACCACGCCGGCGCTGGCTTTTGGTGGATTGAGGCAGACCAGCAATACCACCAGCCCAAACAATAAAAGCGCAGATTTTTTTAACATTTCAACAGCCTCCCTTCGTATCAGGTAACCCCCCGAGAACGGGGAAGTTGTTTTCTGAAGCCAACCTGAAATAAGTGATCTGAACGGTTTAGAAGTCGGGAGCGGACGGCAGAATCTACCTGTTCATCTATAATTCACCAGCCATGAAACTGCGAATGTGTGTCTTTCTTTTCTTATTGGGTCGGCTGCTGATGGCGCGTGCCCCGCTGTGTGCGCAGGATCGTTCCTATGGCCGATCTATGGTTATCAATGACGGTGGCATCGTAGCCACCAGCCACACCCTGGCTTCTCAGGCCGGAGCGCAGATTCTAGCGCGGGGCGGTTCCGCTATGGACGCGGCGATTGCGGCGAATGCGGTGCTGGGTGTGACAGAGCCCATGATGAATGGAATTGGCGGCGATCTGTTTCTGCTTTATTGGGACGCGAAGACCGGCAAGCTGTATGGCTTGAATGCCAGCGGGTGGGCTCCCCGCCGGCTCTCGATTGAATATCTCAAACAGAAGGGCACTTTGCAGATGCCGCAGGCGGGCATCGACAGCGTTACCGTTCCCGGCGCGGTGGATGGCTGGGCCAAAGCCCACGCCCGCTTTGGGCATCTTCCCTGGAAAGACCTCTTTATCCCAGCTATTTACTACGCTGAACATGGATACCCGGTGCCAGAGCTGATTCATGATTTCTGGGAGGGTGATGCGCAGGCCCTGAAACAGACGCCCGAGGCGGAGCGGATTTTTCTTCCCGGAGGGAAGGTTCCGGAAGTGGGTGAAATGTTTTCCGACCCCGACCTGGGTAAAACTCTGCGGCTCATTGCAGAGGGCGGGCGCGACGTCTTCTATCGCGGCGAAATTGCCCAGTCGATTGTGAGTACGTCGGCGGCTCTGGGTGGAACTATGCAAGCTGATGACCTGGCGAATTTTTCAGCGGAGTGGGTGGAACCGATTTCGATCAATTACCGCGGCTGGAAAGTCTACGAGCTGCCTCCCAACGGACAGGGTATGGCGGCGCTGGAGATGTTGAATATCATGAGCACACGGCAAGCGGACAAGGCTGGTCCGCTGGCGCCGATCGAGTTGCACGACCGCATCGAGGCGATGAAGCTGGCTTACAGCGATCTGTATCGCTACAACGCCGATCCGCGCTTCGCGAAAGTGCCGGTCAAGGGATTGCTGGCAGACGATTACGCCAAACAGCGCGCGACGCTGATCGATCCTCAGAAGGCAAACTGCACTCCGGCCAGTGGCTCCCCGGCCAGGAGCGACACGACTTACCTGGCTGCGGTAGACAAGGACGGGAATATTGCCTCGCTCATACAGAGCTTGTACGACGCCTTTGGTTCCGGCGTGGCGGTGAAGGGCAGGGGGTTCATGTTGCAGGATCGTGGCGCATTGTTCCTGCTCGATCCCAGCCATCCCAATGCCCTGGCGCCCCGCAAGCGTCCGTTTCACACAATTATTCCGGCATTCATGGAACAGGGAGACGCACACGTTGGATTCGGCATCATGGGCGGAGCCAATCAGCCGCTGGCGCACGCGCAATTTGTCTCGAATGTGGTGGACTACGGAATGAATATTCAGGCCGCGCTCTCCGAGCCGCGGTTTACGGTCCGTCCCACGGAGCAGGAAATTGGATGTGACATCCTGATCGAATCGCGCGTGCCAGCGGAAACGCTGAAGGAGCTGGAGCAGCAGGGGCACAAGTTCAAGGTCAGGAAAGAGTATTCGACGGCGATGGGCCGAGGGCAAGCGGTTCTGCACAATTCGAAAAGCAAGGTGAACTTTGCCGCATCCGACCCGCGGGCGGACGGCTCGGCGGAACCCGAGCCGGTGCCGGAACACTAGTAGGGCCGCAGTTCTTATCCCTATTGAATCCTTTCTGAAGTTGTAATATGTTCGTGAGCCTGCTGTCTCGCCTGTGATCTTAAAATATGAACAATCGTAAGAGCACTCCTCTACGTTCCACCCATTGGTTCGGCTTGCAGGATAAAGACGGATTCATTCATCGTTCGTGGATGAAGAACCAGGGATTTCCCTCCAACCTATTTGACGGACGGCCGGTAATCGGAATCTGTAACACCTGGTCGGAGCTGGTCCCCTGCAACGCTCATTTCCGGCTGATCGCGGATCGGGTCAAGCGCGGCGTATATGAGGCCGGTGGATTTCCGCTGGAATTTCCGGTGATGTCGCTGGGGGAGACGAACCTTCGGCCGACTGCTATGCTCTTCCGCAACCTGGTGAGCATGGACGTGGAAGAATCGATTCGGGGCAATCCGATTGACGGAGTAGTCCTGCTCTGTGGGTGCGACAAGACCACGCCGTCGCTGATGATGGGGGCGGCGAGCTGCGATCTGCCCGCGCTGGTGGTCTCGGGCGGGGCCATGCTCAACGGACACTTCCGCGGCGAGACGATCGGGTCGGGGACCAGTGTGTGGTCGATGAGCGAAGACGTGCGCGCCGGCAAGATGAGCTGCGCCGACTTCATGGATGCCGAATCCTGCATGTCGCGGTCGGCGGGCCACTGCATGGTGATGGGCACGGCTTCGACCATGGCCTGCATGGTGGAGGCTCTGGGCATGGGGATGCCGCAGAATGCGGCGATCCCGGCGGTCGATTCCCGGCGCTACGTGCTGGCGCAGGAGGCAGGCAGGCGCATTGTCGAGATGGTTCGTGACAATGTAAAGATGTCACAAATCCTGACCCGGAAGGCTTTTGAAAACGCCATCCGGGTGAATGCGGCGATTGGCGGATCCACAAATGCGGTTTTGCATTTACTGGCTCTGGCGGGCCGGGTGGGGGTCAAGCTGGAACTCGACGATTTTGATCGCCTGGGCCACGAGCTCCCACTTCTGGTGAACCTCATGCCTTCCGGCAGTTTTTTGATGGAAGATTTCTACTACGCCGGTGGGGTTCCTGCCGTGGTGCGCGCCCTCGGTGAGCTTATCAACCGGGATGCGCTGACCGTCAATGGCAAGACCATGGGCGAGAACACCGCCGACGCGCCGTGCTGGAATGCGGAAGTCATTCATAGCCGGGAGAAACCGATCAAGGAGAAGGCCGGCATTGCTGTCCTGCATGGCAATCTGGCCCCGGGGGGCGCGGTGGTCAAGCCTTCCGCGGCTACGCCTCGTTTGCTCAAGCACCGCGGGCGCGCGGTGGTTTTCAGCGATATCGAAGATTTCAAAGCCCGGGTGGATGATCCGGCGCTTGAACTTGACGAGAACTCAGTGATGGTTTTGCAGGGCGCGGGCCCCAAGGGTTATCCGGGTATGCCGGAGGTGGGGAACATGCCGTTGCCGAAAAAGCTGTTGCAGCGAGGAATCACGGATGTGGTCCGCGTTTCCGATGCGCGCATGAGTGGCACGGCGTATGGAACCGTGGTGCTGCATGTGACTCCGGAATCGGCGGCCGGTGGACCCTTGGCTCTGGTGCGGAACGGAGATGAAATTGAGCTGGACGTGGAAGCACGCAAGCTGGAACTTTGCGTCCCGGCTGAGGAACTCGTCCGGAGACGCTCGGCGTGGACCCCACCGCCTCCGTTGGCGAATGGCGGTTACCAGAAGTTGTACATTGATCACGTTCTGCAGGCGGATCGTGGGGCGGATCTTGATTTTCTGGTGGGCTCACGTGGGGCAGGAATTCCCAGGGAGAGTCATTGAAGCCGGGACAGAGTGAGAAACACAGCAGCTAGCTCCTGTCTTCTACCTCCCAGCTAAGCCACCACGGACCAAAGCTAGGAGCCAGGAGCCGGAAGCGAGGAGCTTGCATGAAAGAATTTGAAGGAAAAGTCGCGATTGTTACCGGGACCACCGGTATTGGACGCGCGATAGCCAAGCGCTTTGCGGCAGTCGGGTCAAACGTTCTGGCTTGTGGGATCGAAGTGGCCGCGAATAAGGAACTAGCGCTTGAAGCCCAGGCGAGCGGGTTGAGTTTGCACGTGGAGCTGTGCGATGTCACTCAAGCTAACGCTGTGCGTGCAGCGGTAGCGAAAACCGTGAAAGAATTTGGCGGCCTCGACATCATCGTCAACTCGGCTGCGTTTCATCCGTTTGGCACGGTGGTGGAGACCGATCTGGAAACCTGGAACCGATGCCTGATGGTGAACGTCGGCAGCATTTACCTTATGGCCCATTATGGGGTTCCCGCGATGAAGAAACGGGGCGGGGGAGCGATCATCAACCTGGCGTCAGTGCAGGGTCACGCATGCCAGCGTGGGGTCGCAGCGTATGCGGCGTCTAAGGGCGCGGTGCACAGCCTCACGCGCGCACTGGCACTGGATCACGCGTCCGACAATATACGCGTGAATTCGATCAGTCCGGGATCGATACGCACACCGATGCTCGAGCGCTCGGCGGCAAACTTTGCGCCCGGCGTGCTGGTCGCCGAGGTCTTCCAACGTTGGGGCCAGGCGCATCCGCTGGGGCGCATCGGTACGCCGGAAGAAGTGGCGGAGCTGGCGGCGTTCCTGGTGTCGGACAGAGCGGCATTTTGCACCGGCGGCGATTACCTCGTGGATGGCGGCCTGCTGGCCGGCATTGGGGTGCAGTGACCGCACAACTCCTCACGTCTCAACCAGTTTGTGTCGCACCGACAGGCGACCGCTGTGGCGAAGGTGCGGTCTGGCATGCGTCGCATTCTGCGGTTTACTGGACTGACATCAATCGCTTTCTGATTCATCGTTTCACTTTGGCGGACCACTGCGTTCGCACCTGGTTTTTCGATGAGCCGGTGACCGCGCTCGCGCTGACTGACCGCGATGATGTGCTGGCAGTTGTGCTCGGCTCCAGCGTGATCTTGTGGGAGCCGGTTTCGGACCTTCGACACAAACCCATTTACCGCCTCGAGGGATGGCCTGCGGTCCGGCTCAATGACGGGCGCGCTGATCCGCGCGGCTCGTTGTGGGTAGGCTCGATGCGCAACAACGTGAACCCGGATGGGTCTACGGGAGAAGCGGGCGGGAAGGACGGCATTCTTTATCGGCTCGATCCGGACGCCAGCCTGACCACACACCGGCGGGATGTTGGAATCTCCAACACTCTGGGCTGGAGCCCCGACCGACGTCGATTCTATTTTGGCGACACGCTGGCGAACACGATCTGGGCGTATGACTACGATCGCGCCACGGGAACGATTGAAAATGAAAGTGTTTTCTTTGCGGGCTTCGAGCGCGGATTGCCGGATGGCTCGACCGTAGATGCCGATGGCTACCTGTGGAACTGCCGATACTATGGCGGATGTATTGTTCGCGTCGCGCCCGACGGAAAGATTGATCGCGTGATTGAGTTGCCGGTGACGAATATCACTACCTGCACGTTTGGGGGTGTTGACCTGAAGGCGCTTTTCGTCACGACAGCATCGGCTGATGCGGCGCCCAGCGACCGGCTGGCCGGCGGATTGTATGCGATTCAGTGCGAGGTTAAGGGGCAAGCGGAAAACAGGTTTCGAATATTCGGTGCTTAGCGCGAAAGCGAAACATTGCTGGCTGGTCAGTTTGCCCGGTCGTCGTGATGGGAGAAAATCGCATTCGCGGCAAGATCAACAGAGCCACGACTCCCACCATTTTCCTGCCATCGAAGAACCCGCACCGGGCCCGTGTACCAGCGGTCTCCAGCTTGATACTGCAGACGGCCTGCGCCATGTTCGGGCGTGCTGTCCATGAAGCCGCCGTGTGTGTACAGGGCGACGTGCACTCCGTGAAAGGCGATGACGTCACCCTCCCGAAGGTCTTCCACGATCAGGTCTTCGAACTGTGCCTGCGCCTGCACAACTCTTAGCTGTCCGTTAGCCCCGTCCCACAACTCTTGGGCTTTGAATTCCATCCGGTGGGCGCGGCGACATACAAACTGACTGCAGTTCTCCTCGATGTACCTCGGCCCGGGCTTTGCAAACAATGCCAGCGCGATTGCGATGAGCAGCAGTTTCATAGTTACACTGGGAACAATGCATTTTCAGGACCATCGGCGGGCGCGGAAGTGTCGTTGGATGTAGTGGGAAAGGCACTGGATAAGGCGGTTCGAACGGTCTGCAGTGCCGCCCTGGAAAATGTTTTCTACCACGCTGGGAAACCATCTTCCACGAGCAGACTAGTGCGGGATGGCACTTTCGTGCTATCGCAGTCGCTTCCGATAAAAGAACGGGACTGGGCTGGCGCCTTTAAGCTGGGCGTAACCGGCGGAATGTTTCGAGACACTTCCTGGCGGTGTCGAACTCGGAAAACCTGCTTCCTTCCTGCTCGACCAGATAGTATTCCACGCCGCCGACGCTTTCGGCTGCAGCGAAGATGCTTTTCCAATCCGCAGCACCTTCACCAAACAAGACCGTGTAGCCTTTGCCGGCGTCGGGCGACCAGTCTTTGCAATGAATGGATTTGATTCGTCCCGGGTTGGCGCGAATCCACGCCACGGGGTCGGAACCTGCCTCCAGACACGTGCCTACATCGAGTTGCAGCACAACCCATGACTGCGTATTCTTCGCCAGGATTTCAATAGGGCGCTTGCCCTCAACCGGAGTGAATTCAAGCTCGTGATTGTGGTAGCCCGCCTTCAGGCCCGCCGGTGCGAGCTGGTCGGCCGCTGCATTCAGGGTATCGGCGACTTCCTTCCAACCGTCCAGACCCGGTTTCGGCTGCGAACTCGACATCACCAGGTACTTGCTTCCCAAGATCAGATTCATGTCGCGCGCGCGCTTGAGATTTTCCGGGCTGAAGTACGAACTGCTGTTGTGGGTGGAGAAGCAGCGGATCCCTAAGTCGTCCAGTAACTTTTTCATGTCTTTTGTCTGGGGCTCGGTCCAATCGAAATACGGGGCATAGAATTCGACGCACTGGTATGCCATTTGCGCGACGGCGCGCACGGTGCCCGTGGGATCGTCCGTCAATGCGTTGCGGACAGAATACAGTTCGAGACCTACAGGAACTGACGCCGCTGCATACGCACGCAGGGACCAAGGCAGCATGGCGGACAAAGCCAGGAAGGACCGTCGGGACAGAGAGTTCGTCGACATAGGCGAATCCTAACAGACCATGGGAAAGTGGACCGGCAAAAGAAATCCGCTTGATCAGCTGATCGCCAACTTCTTCTGCATTTCTTCCAAAGACAAACCCTTGGTCTCGGGATAAACGAATAGCACCACGCAAAACTGTAGCACCATCATCACGGCAAAGAACACGAAGGGATAAGCGCCGGAGGACGCGGCCATCAGCGGGAAAATCAGAGAGATGGCAGCGTTCATGAACCAATGCGAGAAACTGCCCAGGCTCTGGCCCTGCGCGCGGACCGAATTGGGGAAGACTTCCGACAAGTAGACCCAGATGACCGCGCCCTGGGAGAAAGCGAAAAACGCAATGTAGCCCACCAGGAGCCAAACTAGGAAATTCTGGTGCTGGCCGGTGAAGAAAATAACCGACACCCCAGCCAGGCACGTGGCTGTTCCGATTGAACCGACCAGCAGAAGAGTCTTGCGCCCGAGGCGGTCGATCACCGACATGGCGATCATGGTGAAGAGCAGATTTGTGGCGCCGATCGCGACCGCCTGCAGATTGCCGGAGACTTTGCTGAAGCCGGCATGGCGGAAAATATCATTCAAGTAGTAGAGGATCGCATTGATTCCCGAAAGCTGGTTAAACATTCCAATGCTCACCGCAAGAAAAATCGGGAATGCGAATTTTCGAGAGAAAAGTTTCTCGGTGGCCTGGCTTTGCTCCAGGCCGATGGATGCAACGATTTCCTGCAGGTCGTGCTCGTAGTTTTCGTCTCCTGTCAATTGCAGGACGTTACGGGCTTCGGCAACTCGCCCCTTCTTGACCAGCCAGCGCGGGCTACGCGGAATGGTGAACAACATGATGAAGAACAGGGCGGCGGGAATCGCAGTCACGCCTAGTTCCCAGCGCCATTCCAAGGCGCCGAAGTGTTGCAGGCTGATGACGTAGTTCGAGAAGTACGCCACCAGGATTCCAAACACTACGTTGAACTGGAAAAAACCTACCAGGCGGCCACGCAATCTTGCCGGGGAAATTTCCGCGATGTACATGGGCCCCAGCACCGAGGAGCCGCCCACACCCAATCCGCCGATGAAGCGAAAGGCCACCAGGGCATACCAGTTCCAGGCAATGGCGCAGCCCAGGCCCGAGATCAGATACAGAATCGCCATCACCCGCAGGCTGTCACGCCGGCCGAAACGTTCACCTGGAAAGCCCGCCAGCATCGCGCCGAGGACAGTCCCGAAGAGCGCGCTGAAGACGGTTACTCCTAAAAGGAATGGCGACAGGCTGTAGGTTTGAGTCAGGGCGCTGGTGGTGCCGGAGATGACCGCCGTGTCGAATCCGAACAGAAGACCACCAAGAGCAGCTACGACGGTACTCTTCAGCAAGGTTGCATTTAGCTTCATGCGGGCTCCAACCGTTCAGGAATATGGCCCATGGATTTCTGCGGCATGCGCAATCAGCCCACAAGTTATCACAGACCAAACCTCAATTCATTGGACTGAATACCCGTGACCGGGAGAATATGGAGGAGGAGGCTGAATGGATCGCTCAAACTATTCGAAGATAAAAGCTGTGATTCTGGACTACGGCGAAGTTCTCTGTTATTCGCCGAAGGCGGAAGAGATGGAACGCATGGCTAGCCTGTTTGGGATGGAGCTGGTGCCGTTCCGCCAACTTTGGGACCGGAATCGGCTGCTTTACGACCGTGGCGATCTCTCCCCTGAGGCCTATTGGTCAGCGTTGGCAAAAGAGGCCGGCACGCACCTGACGCCAGAGCAGCTCGCACAACTCTGCCAGTGGGATGTTGAGATGTGGGGCCACGACAATTCGACGATGGTGGAATGGTTGAGGCAGATTCATTCGTCCGGTACGGTGAAGACCGCCCTGCTGTCTAATATGCCCCACGACATGATCCGCTATGTCCGGCGGAAGTTTGACTGGCTGGACCAGTTCGACCATCAGACTTTCTCAGCCGAGGTGAGCCTGATCAAACCCGATCCGGCGATCTACGAGCACAGCCTGCGCGGGGTTGGGGTGGCGGCGTCCGAAGCGCTCTTTGTGGACGACAAGGAGCCGAATGTTCAAGGGGCACGCGCGGTGGGCATTCGCGCGATTCGCTTCCACTCGGTGGAACAGCTAAGGAACGAACTCGGGAAGTTGGACTTTCCTATTCTGCCAGCCGATTCGACGTTGCCTTAGTTGGGCACAAGCGTGATATCCATCTGATAAAACTTGAAGGTATGCTCCTCGCCCGGCGGATCCGCAGCCACGATCTGGTAGCGATTAAGAACATCGGTGACGAAGGCAAGCCTTTCGGCCTCCGGTGTGAACTTTGTCCATTCGACGAAGGTCACCGAGCCAAAAGCCTGGAACGCGGAGCAAGATTTGAAATCCCAGGATTTGTCTTCCGTGTGAATGCGACGGACCTGCAAGCCGTTGCTCTCGGCTAATTGTCCGTATTGCTCGGGCGTCAGGTGGAGATAGGGATCGTGGAACTCCTTGAAATAGCCCGCCCAATTGGATGAGAGGCGTGTCTGCTCGATCACATTTCGAGACTTGCGCTTGCCCGCAGGGACCAAGCGCAGTTGCGCGAAGCCATCGGACTTCATCGCCGAGCGTATCGAGCGGAGCGCCAGGTCTTGATCGGGTATCCAGTGGAGCGCATTGAAGGACACGACAAGGTCGAACTCGTTCCCGAACGGAAGATGGCGGGCGTCAGCCACTTCGAATCGCAGATTGGGTCGGACGGTAGGACCGAATTGGCTGGATGCAAAGGTGATCATATCCGCGCACGAATCTACACCTACAACGGCTACCTGAGGAACCCGAACAGCAATTTCTGCCGTGACTTTCCCATTGCCGCATCCCACATCCAGAACATGCTTCTTCCCATTGAGATCGAGAAGGGAGAGTACTTCCTCCGCCATCGCCTGTTGCAGGCCCGATAGCCTGGCGTATTCCGGCGCGTCCCATTCCGTCATATTTGCCTCGCGTGTCCTGGAGCTGATCACCACGTGAATGCAACCGGCCTGGCGCGCGAAATCGCAGTAGTCGCGTGTCAGCATTTTGCGATACAGTCCCGGCCAATTTTCATAAAAGTGATTTGTCGGCGCTAAGCCTTAACCAAGGCTTGACCTCGACGAAGAGCGCTACGATTTTCCGCGTGCGAGTCGAATCTTTTCGACAAACTGCTTCGCCGTGTCGGTGACCAGTTGCAGGTTGCCTTTTTCCGCGCCTGCGGTGAGGCTGCCGCCCACGCCTACTGCGACGGCTCCTGCCTTGATCCAGTCCGCCACGTTGTCGATGCTGACGCCGCCGGTCGGCATCAGGGAAGCCTGGGGCAGCGGGCCTTTCACTGCCTTCACGAAAGCGGGTCCGAGAGTTTCGCCGGGG
>CATPBJ010000105.1 GCA_955652395.1 uncultured Terriglobales bacterium
GCGGGACGGAGAGCGTCGCGGTGGATGCACGCAAGACCCTGTACCAGGCTGCACAAGAATTTGAGATAAGCCGCGCAGGTGCTGAGGGAGACGGATCACCACAATTCTCTCCCTTGTCCTCTTTCAGAGCCAATACCTCGTTGACAAGCTGGTGTGTTTGCCGCACACTCGGCCTAGGTAGCTGCCGCCGATGGCTGGGCGGCGGCTTTGTGATGGCTTGCAACGGTTTGTAAAGATGGCTCCTCTCCCTCCCCTTACCCCAACTCCTCCCGAATCCACGGGAGCAAGAGTTCCTGCGCGAACCCGGTCCGAAATTTCCGACGAAGCCCTACGTCCGTCGAGCGCCAGCCTGCTCTTGGTGAAGTTGCGGAAGATGATTGCCGTCGACACGCAGCCCACCGACGCCATCCTGGACGCTATCGCCGTAGCCGCGCATTCGCTCACCGGCGCTACCGGGGCAGCCGTCGCCATGCCTCGGGACGGGGAGGTAGTCTGTGTCGGCAGGAGCGGCGAAACCGCGCCGGAACTGGGTGCCCGGCTAAACGTGGATTCTGGAATCTCGGGCGAATGTCTGCGTACAGGCGTGATCATGCGTTGCGACGACGCCAGCCGGGATTTTCACGTGAACGCAGAGGTCTGCCGCAAGCTGGGATTGCAATCCATTGCGGTAGTGCCTTTGCGCGGGCAACACGGCAGGGTGGGAGTGCTGGAGGCTTTCTCGACCGAATCCTACGCTTTTACCGAGGACAAGATGGAGGTTCTCGGTCGCTTGGCGGGACTGGCCGAGGCGGCTTGGGCGCGGGGCGCGGTCCCGGAAGTCCGGTCCGGAGAACAGGGCATGCCCGCGACCGAAGTTGCTGCCATCGTCGAAGCTCCGGCGGAACAGCCTCGTCCCATCACCATCGAGGTTCCGCTGGCACGGGTGCGAGAGGCTTTCGTCAACGCGCAGGCGGCGGTGGCACCTAGCCGGGGAAAGTGGCTTTACCCAGGTCTAGCCGCCGTGGTGCTACTTGCCGTGGTGCTGCTGTCGCGCTATGGCTGGAAAGCTTGGTACCGATCGAGTGCGGTGTCCAGCGCCAGCCGATCGGCCGCCAACGCCCCCATGCCTGCGGTGGAAAATGAGTATGCCGCGGCTGCCGTTGGACGGGCCTCGACGCCCTACGTCGTACGCCCTTCTTCACGGCCCGGCAAGCCGTCGACTCTGTCCGCAAAGCCTGGGGCCGGGATTGCCCATGAAGGGATTCGACGGCAAACGAGGCTGGCGTGGCCGACTTACCGCAACGGCGCGAATGGCGGCACGCAATCCAGTTCGAGTCCCAACGGCGAGGACATTCCCCAGATCGCGGCGTCGAGTGCAGACCCCGCCGATCTCGGGAAGGCGCTTGCGGCAACGCCGGTGCTGCCCATGCTGGGCGTCCCCGTCTCGCAGGGCATCGCGGGAGGAGTTCTGGTGCACAAGGTACAGCCTGTCTATCCCGCGGAAGCGCGGCGCATGCGTGTTGAAGGCAATGTGGTGATTGACGCAACGGTGACGGCGCAGGGGCAGGTTGACGACCTGAAACTGGTCAGCGGACATCCCATGCTAGCGCCCGCGGCGATGGACGCCATTCGCAGATGGCGATACACACCCTACACCTTGAACGGCAATCCGATTCCCAAGGAGACCAGGATCACCATCAGCTTTATCGCCCCGCAGTAAATTTCAGGAATTTAGGTAAGGTTCAAGGCGCGCCGCACCGAGCCGCGTTCCTGCTGAATCTTTTCCTGCAGCAGGGTGATGGCGTAGATCAACTGCTCCGGGCGCGGTGGGCAGCCCGGAACGTAGACATCCACCGGAATCACCTGGTTAACGCTCTGCACCAGGGCATAGTTGTTGAACACGCCGCCGGAGGTGGCGCAGGCCCCCATCGAAATCACCCATTTGGGTTCGGGCATCTGCTCCCAGAGCTGGCGAATCACCGGGGCCATTTTGTTGGAGACGCGGCCGGCGATGATAATGAGATCGGACTGCCGCGGCGACGGGCGAAATACTTCGGCGCCAAAACGGGCAATGTCGAACCGGGACGCGCCCATAGACATCATTTCGATGGCGCAGCAGGCCAGGCCAAAAGTCAGTGGCCAAATCGAATTCTTGCGCATCCAGTTGACCGCAGAATCGAGGGTGGTCAACACTACACCTTCGGGCGTGGGGCTGCCGAAGGTCAGTTCTTTGACCACTTTCTTGCCGTTCTCGGTGGTTGTGTAAGAGCCGAAGCTGAGTCCGTCTGGCATGACGCATTTATTGTAAACCAGGCGGGGAGACTACGGATGCGGGCTGAAGGGCCCTGGATGACACCGGTGTAGCCCCTCAGAAGATTGCCAGGATCGGGCCTTGTGGCAAAAAGTTGTAGGATAGATCGCTCATAATATTTTTGGAATTTACAGGAGAAAGCAGAATGGCTGAGCCGAAAACCGCAAACAACGAAAGAGAAATTTCCCGCGATCGTCTGGCGGAACTTTTGAACGAAGATCTTTCCCGCGAATACCAAGCCATCATCGGTTATGTGGTCTATTCCCAGGTGCTCAAGGGCGCCGAATTCATGAACATCGCCGATCAGCTCGCCATACACGCCAAACAGGAACTGGACCATGCACTGATCATTTCCAGGCAGATCGACTATCTCGGCAAAATGCCCACGGTGAACCCGCTGCCGGTCAAAACATCGGAGGATGCAAGAGAGATGCTCCGCTTTGATCTGGCCAACGAAAACGAAACCATCCGCAATTATCGCGAGCGGATTGGCCAGTGTGAGGTTCTGGGAGAGTTTGCCTTGGCCGAACAGATTCGCCAAATCCTGGTAGACGAGCAGGACCATCAGATTGACCTGGCTACCGCCCTGGGAGAAGAAGTCCCCGACGTGAGCCGCCTGAGAGGGAGCACGCGCCGGAAGTGAAGCCGATCGCGACGCATACCAGTTGTAGAAAAGGAGACTGTGATGACGGACCAGAAAAAGCCTATCCTCGAACCAACCACTCAAGCCTTTGTCGATGCCCTCAACGCGCAAGGGGGGAAGCCGCTGTATGAGCTCTCTTACGCCGATGCCCGCAAAGTGCTGGAAGATGCGCAGGCCATAAAGGTCCGGAAACTACCGGCCGACGTGGAAGAGAAGACTCTCCCGGTGGGTCCGGGCGGAGAAGTTTCGGTGCGTATCTATCGACCAAAGGGCGCCAAGGGTCTTTTGCCGGTCGTGATGTACTTCCATGGCGGGGGCTGGATCTTGGGCAGCAAAAATACCCATGACCGGTTGCTGCGCGATCTGGTGAACGGCACCAACGCTGCCTTTGTGTTTGTGAACTACACCCCTTCTCCCGAGGCGCAGCTCCCAGTGCCGATCGAGCAGGACTATGCGGCAACCAAGTACATCGCCGAGCATGGCAAGGAATTCGGTCTTGATGGCAGCCGGCTGGCGCTGGCCGGCGACAGCGTGGGCGGAAACATGGTCGCGGTCATTGCTCAGCTGGCCAAGGAGCGAAAAGGACCAGCCATCCGCTATCAAGTCATGATGTATCCCGTGACCGACTCGAGCCTCTCTCAGAAATCGTACCAAGAGTTTGCCGATGGTCCGTGGTTGACCCGGGCTGCGATGGAGTGGTTCTGGGACGCGTATGCTCCCAACCCGGAAGACCGCAAGAAAATCATAGCGGCTCCATTAGGGGCGACGGCAGAGCAGTTGAAGGGCTTGCCTCCCGCCTTGGTCATCGTGGACGAAAACGACATCCTGCGCGACGAGGGCGAGGCCTATGCCAGAAAACTCACGCAATCGGGCGTGGAAGTGACTGCCCTGCGCGTACTGGCCACCCACCACGACTATGCCCTGTTGAATGGTTTAGCCAACACGCCCGCCACTCAGGCCACAGTCCTGCTGGTTTCGCAGAAACTGGCCGAAGCCCTTGCCTCGGCGACCCCAAAGGAGGCGGCTGCGTAAGAGCGGGTTCCTCAACTAGGCGGAAGGGACGCTGCCACTGCGGAACTCGGCGCTCAACCGCGCCAGTTGTTGGCGCTCTTCAAATTTGTCGGAGAGAAATTCGACACCGTATAAGTAGACGCTGCGGTTGCGGACTTTCCCGCGGACCCGCACCGGCTCATTGGTGTGGGGATCTCTGAACTCAACCTTGACCTGGCTTCCCACCGGCAGGTTGGCGGCGGCAAAAAGACAGATTCCGCCTTCGCTGAAGTGGACGCCGCGGCCATCGACGACCGTTGCTTCGGCAGAATGATCGACCATCACGCGCAGCGAGGCGTCAAACGGATAACGCTGCCAGCGGCGCCGATTCACCAATTGCTCCATTCCCATCCCAAGTTGCAGAAATTTGTTGGCTAGCAGTGTTCCTCAATTAAAACCACCGCGTCCCTGTGGTTCGCCAGTTTTGAAGGTATTTTATTGTTCTGATTCGGGAAAGTTACGCTGGTACAACCCAGCATGCAGGCTGGTAACAATTTCGCGAGCAGGGACGGTTCCCCATCTCGTTCTGGGGGGAACAAGCCAGTCTTGTGAATGGGCTCATGAAGTGGCTTCGAGGGAAGGGCGCGACTTCAGTCGTGCCGCTTGGAGCACAAGACCAGGGCCTCAGCTTCTGAGGGTTCGCCTTCGAACTGAGCTCATATATTCTATGGATTCAGCACAACTTTACCGAACATCCGGCTGTTCTCCAGTTCCTCATGGGCGGCGCGAATCTCTCTCAAAGGAAACACGCGGTCGAGCACTGGCTTCAGACGTCCGGCGAAAACGTGGCCCAGCACATCGTGCAATGCGCCCATGGTGCCCATGTAGGAACCCAGGAGCGACAGCTGGCGCGAAAACAAAAAACGCAAATCGATGCTGGCGTTAAATCCGGTGGTGGCGCCGCAGGTCACCAGCGTGCCGGAAGGCTTGAGGCACTTCAGGCTCTCGTCCCAGGTCGCCGAACCTACGTGCTCAATGACGATGTCCACCCCTTCCTTGTTGGTCAACTTACGCACTTCTTCGGAGATTTTCTGCTGGTAGTGGTTGATGCCATGGTCGGCGCCCAGCGCGAGCGCTTTGTCCAGCTTTGTCTCATCGCCCGCCGTGGTGATCACGCGTGCGTGAAACAGTTTCGCGATCTGGATGGCAGCGATACCCACGCCCGAGCCGGCACCCAGCACTAGCACCGTTTGCCCCGGACGAATGCCGGCGCGGCCTACCAACATGTGCCATGCGGTGGTAAACACCAGCGGCACGCTGGCCGCCTGGTTGAAATCCAGATGGGCTGGAATCGGGATCACATTCACAGCGGGCACAGCGATCAGCTCGCAATTTCCGCCATCGACGCGATTGCCCAGGACGGTGAACCCGGGGCACAGATTCTGAAGTCCGGCGACGCACCGGGCGCAGTGATTGCATAAATGCATCGGCGCCAGCAGAACCCGCTGCCCGGGCTGGAAGCCGGTGACGTAGTCGCCGATTTCAACGATCTCGCCCGCGATGTCAGCCCCCAGAATGTGCGGCAGGTTCACCCCGGGCAGGCCTTTACGGATCCATAGATCGATGTGGTTCAGGGCGCAGGCTTTAATGCGAATGAGAACCTGGTCTTCCCGCGGCTTCGGATCGGGGATATCTTCGTAGCGCAAAACTTCGGGACCACCGAATTCATGAATGCGGACGGCTTTCATCGGTCCTCCGACAGCAAATCAAACTAGCATACGGTGAGCGGGGATTCCCATTTCGACTCTCAAGATTTGAGCCATGTTTACAGATCACAGACAACGACACGGTGCCGTGCTACTCTTGACTGGGCAGGTTGTCGTCTGGAGGGTGTTGCCAGTGGGTACTGGACGCGGCGTGTCAAGCTGTCGAGTGGTTCATCAGCCATTCGGTTCGAGTCCGCCGCCCTCCGTGTTTCACTCTCCAAAGTAGAACTTGACATCGTATTGCCGCCGGGCGACGATCGTAAGGCTTGACAAGCCGCGTCAGTATCCAAGGTCAAAAGCAAAAGCCCCGGAGTGATGATCCGGGGCTTTTCCTTTGCTAACGTGCGGGTGTAATCGCCCTATTCCTTGCCGCCCGAGATCTCCGCGTGTTGAGCAAAGAATCCAAACACCCGAGACCAGAACTCGCGGGCGCAACCGACGCTGCCCCGCAGTGCCCTGCTCCCGCTACCAGCCACAGCTGGGCGTGCGCGGGATCGGCCTGAGCCCGAATGCGCGAGTGCTCCGGAAGAATATTTATGTCCTCTTCTCCGTGGATCAGGAGCACCGGGATGGTGGACGATTTCAGCGCGTCCACCGGGTTGGCTTTTCGCAGATCGACACCGTAACGCCACCTGGCATAAAACAGGGCGATCTCAGCCGGCAGAAGACCGATGGTCCTCCCGACTATTCTCTCCAGACCAAAACGGCCAGCTTGCGCGAAGTATCGTTCGCGATCGTAGGCGATGTTGCGAAACCTGGAAAAACGGGGACTCTGCCACAACCGCACAAAACCTGGGTTCTGCCCGCATACTTTCCAGCAGCAGGGTCGCGCCCATGGACTCCCCGAAGCCGTCCACACAGGTTGCGCCTCCATCGAGCCATGAAACCCAACCATGAATGCCGTCGCTCTCGAGCAGGCCGTAAGTCGCTACTGTGCCACCCGATTCGCCCGAATCGGGCAGTAGGACGCGATAGCCTTGGTTCAAAAACGCCTGGCCATAGCCAGCCACGCCGCCGCGGTTGTCACCGATTCCGTGAAGCAGAATCACAGCTTTTCCGTTCTGATGTTCCGGGAGGCTGTACCCGGCGTGCAACTCGGCCCCATCCGCAGCGTGAATCGCCACAGGTTGCAAGTCGGAGCCAAAGGAAGCGTACATAGCCACCATTCGCCCTCGGTCAGGCGGGGGGATGCGCATCGGATGCCCGGTCATTCAGCCATCAAAATCGCAACTACTAACGACAGCACGATGTAAATCCCAAACGCCGTCAGTGCGATTTTGACAGGTCGCCGCATAGCATTCCTTTGATATTGAACGTTGCCGCCGGCCGATTTGTTCCCATTTCCGGCGGCAATTGAGGCATTGACTCGCGGCTGTTAACCGACTGATAATCAGAGCGAATGGACATCTACGAGGAGATCGTCAAGCTGCGGCAGGAGGGGCGCCGCGGGGCGGTGGCAACCATCGTCAACGTGCGCGGTTCCATTCCCTCTTTCGAGACTGCCAAGATGCTAGTGCGCGACGACGGCTCCATTGTAGGCACAATTGGCGGCGGCTGCGTCGAGGCTGAGATCTGGCAGGCCGCCCGCGAAGTGATGGAAAGCGAGAAACCTCGCACCCTGACCTTTAACCTCAATCAGGACCCCAAGTACGACACCGGACTGGTCTGCGGCGGCACACTTGACGTTTTCGTCGAGCCGATTCTACCTCCAGCGTTACTTTATATTTTCGGCGCAGGTCACGTCTCAGTAAACCTTTACAAGGTTGCTAGAAACGCTGGTTTCGATGTGACCGTGGTGGATGACCGCGAGGCGTACGCCAACCGTAAACGGTTTCCCGAAGCCAAAGAGATCATCGCTGAAGATTTCGACCGGGCCATGGCTCGGCTCACGCCCAATGAATCTGCTTACCTTGTGATCGTCACACGCGGACATCGCGATGACATGCGGGTGTTGCGCTGGGCGGTGCAGACTCCGGCCCGATATATCGGGATGATCGGCTCGAAACGTAAGACCATCACCATCTTCCGGGAGTTGACGAAAGAAGGACTTTCGGCTGAACTCTTCGAACGCGTGCATGCTCCGGTTGGTCTCGACATCGGAGCGATCACGCCGGAGGAAATTGCCGTGGCGATTACGGCCGAGTTGATCGCGGCGCGCCGGCATGTGCAGCGAGATCTGCCGCATATGAGCTGGTTTTATTCGCGTACGCGGGAAACGGGCGCTCTCGCGGCGGCTAAGACATTGGAAAAATCGGAAAAGGAAGTTTGAGCGGCGAGGCTCGTCCGCGGCCCCCCGACCCTAAGTCATCCCGGCTGAAACCTTCAATTTTTGTTATCTTCCCTACATGAGTCGGGTGCCCAGTTGGTGCGGTGTGATACTGGCGGCGGGTGAATCCTCGCGCATGGGTTCGGATAAGGCCCTGCTGCCCTGGCCTCCGGTCGCGAACCGCGCGCCATTTTCCGGCGAGACTTTTTTGTCAGCTGCGATTCGTTCCCTGAGTTCTGCCACGGACCAGGTGGTGGTCGTCGTCGGCACGAACGAGCCTCAACTGGCTCCGGTGGTGTATTCGGCTGGCGGTTCACTGCTGCGAAACCCGACACCGGAGCGTGGTCAGTTCAGCTCCCTGCGCGTGGGGTTGCAGGAAGTCCTGAACCTGGGCCGGGATGCCGTTATGATTACCTTGGTGGATCGTCCGCCGGTCGGCGCAGCGGTGCTGGCCAGTCTACGGGCGGCATTCGAAGCCGCGGCTTCTGAAATCTGGGCGGTAGTGCCGCAATACGACGGACGACATGGACATCCCTTTCTGGCAGGACGCGAGATGATCGAGGCATTTCTTAAGGCCCCGATCACCGCCACCGCAAGAGAGGTTGAACATCAGCATCAGCAACACCTGCAGTATGTTCCGGTGGATGATCCGCATGTCGCGATCAATGTGAATACTCCCCAGGACTACGCGGCGCTGTTAAATCTCCAACCGGGATAACCCCTTCCATCAGAATGAATCCAGAGAACCGAAAATTGAACTCTCCGTCCAGCAGCGCTGACTTCATCCAAACGGTTTTGCAACTGCAACCCCGCCTCGCTGTCTTTGACTGTGACGGCACGCTTTGGTCCGGCGATGCCGGATTTGGCTTTTTTGACTGGGAACTGACCCGTGGCCTGGTTCCCGTCGACGTCATTCGCTGGGCCCGGGTACGCTACGCCGACTACCTCGCGGGCAAAGTCAGCGAAGACGACATGTGCGCCGAAATGGTCACCATCAATCGCGGGTTGGCGGAAGCCGATGTGATGCGCGCGGCCGGAGAGTTTTTCGAGGAGAAAATGACAGGCGCGTTTTTCCCCGAGATGAAAGATCTGGTACTTCAATTACAAGATATCGGCTGTGAGGTCTGGGCGGTCTCGTCCACCAGCGAATGGGTCATTCAGGCAGGAATGCCGCATTTCAGAATTCCCGCCAGCCGGATACTGGCGGCGGCGGTTGTGGTCGAAGACGGTAAGGTCACGGACAAAGTCATCCGTGTACCCAGCGGAAAGGGCAAGCCGCAGGCAATCCGCGACGTGATCGTGCGAACCCCGGACGCAGTCTTCGGAAATTCGATTTGGGATGCGGACATGCTGGAGATCGCACGCCATCCATTTGTGATCAACCCTACCTCGGAACTGTCGGCCATCGCCGGTGAGCGCAAATGGCCGGTTTATTATCCTGACCCAGTTATTAGTTTATAGTTCCCGGTTCACAGTTCTATAGATTCTGGATGAGGGCGGCCAGTGTATCCATCGCCAGATGACTGGCATGGGTCGAGGCCTGGGGCAGGCCTCCAAGGGCTCGCACCAACTGTTCGCGGCGCAATTGGCGGGCTTCCACGATCGTTTTGCCTTGCAGCAGTTCGGTCAGCAACGAGGCGCATGCCATAGCCGGAACGCAACCCTGGGCAAGAAATCGTATTTCCTCGATACGACCGGCAGCGACTCTTAGAGTCAATTTCAGAACATCGCCGCAGGCCGGGTTTTCGATCTGGGCGGACGCGTCGGGATTCGCCACTTCGCCGGGGTTGCGCGGGTTCTGGAAGTGATCGAGGACCTGGGGCGAGTACATCGGAAAGGATTGTAACGTGCTTCCGGTCTTCGGTAGTTAGGTGAACTTTCTCCTGGCAGAAATGGCAAAAGGTTTAAATGTCGTCCTCAAAATCTACCTCGAGCGGGTCGATCAGCGGAATCAGCCAGCTCAGCAGCTTCTGATGCACGGGATGCGGCCCATAGGCATCCAGAGCGGCCTGGTCGGCGAACTTCATCACCCCTCCCAGTTCGTAGCCCTGTGCGCGAGGTGAAATGTTTACTCCGACCGAGGTTTCCACCAGGCCCGGGATTTGGCCCTGCAACTTGCGTATTTCTGTGATGACGCATCGTTTCTGTTCTTCTGTGACCCCCGGTTTCCAGCGAAATGCGAACATGTGGACAAACATAGCGCCCTGAAACCTCCCGCCAGATTGTAGCCGGTTCAACCGACTGCGCCGCTGGAAAAAACTCTGGAATGATGTATCCCAAAAAACCCGCATTCCAGAAAACGGAAGGGCTGAACGCCCGCCTGGGACTGTACGATGGAACCCGTGATTTCCGACTACACTCCGCGGCGCGTGGTGTGTCTCCAGCCTAGCGCTACCGTCATCCTGGCTGCGATTGGTAGACTGGACCGGATCGTCGCCTGCACCAGGTATTGCGCCGATGTTTGTCCAGAGGTCAAAAGCGGCGGACGAAGCATCATCGCCGATTCGTGGACGGCACAGAGCCGGCAGATCCTGGGCGCCCGGCCTGACCTTGTTATCGGAGCAGTTCCCTACCAGGAAAAATCGGTGGTGGAAATCCTGAAAGCGGGCGTTCGCTTTCTTGGACTTGCACCCAAAACACTGGTGGATATTTACGCCGACATTGCGACCATCGCGGGAGCGGTCGGCGCCGGGGAGGCTGGGCTGGCCGTGATCGCGGACATGCAGCGGGAAATTGAAATGGTTAAAGAGCAGGTGAACGGGAAGAACCGTCTTCGCGTCTTCTGCGAAGAGTGGGGCAAGCCACTGATTGCGTCGCAGCGGTGGGTGGCAGAACTGGTCGAGGCTGCGGGCGGTGAGTTTCTGGGTGACGCGGGGACACAAACCTCGGCGGAATCGATTCTGGCGATGGATCCGGAAGTCGTCGTGGCCGCCTGGTGCGGAGCTGGCGATCGAGTCCCGCTGGAGAAGATGGCCCGTGATCGGAAATGGCAACAGATGTCTGCAGTACGCGAAGGGCGAGTTTACTGCATTAGCGATGAACTTCTGAATACTCCTGCGCCTACGCTCGTCCGCGGCCTGCACGCGTTGGTGGCGGCGATTCATCCCGGTTCTTTTCCACAACCCGACGGGCTAAGATGTATTAACGCTGGGCGAGTTCGAACTCACGCATCTCGGTTTGAATGACCCACGGCCACTCTATGCCTCCTGGTTCAACATTTGCGGACGTCAAAAAGGAAATCGATCGCATCAACCAAGCCGCCGGATCGGTAGAAGATTTCATGTGGGAAACCGTGAAGCTGCTGCATGATCGCATGCTGAAATACAACTGGGTCGGTTTCTACATGCTGGAAGATAAGTCGCCCGGTTCCCAACCGCGCATGCTGGCGCTGGGGCCGTTTCAGGGAGCGATGACGCCGCACACGCATATTCCACTGAACCAGGGTATTTGCGGTGCAGCTGCTACCACGGGCAAGACCATCGTGGTGGACGACGTCACCCTCGACAACCGTTACCTGGCATGCTCTACCGAAACCAAATCTGAAATCGTGGTGCCCGTGTTTGTCCGCAGCAACGTCGTGGGCGAACTGGACGTCGACAGCCACTTCCCTGCCGCTTTCGGCGATGAAGACCGCAAGTTGGTGGAGTATTGCGCTTCCCTGGTAGGCAAACAACTGGAAAAGATTGCGGAATGAAGAGTGAGAAAGACCAGACTCGCGCGACCGAGGGCGGTCGAGGATCTGAATCGCCGCGCCGTTCTCAGCGACTCCCCTCGCCGTCCATGAAGCGAGTAGTCGCCGCGTTGATCTTCAAGGATGACCAGATTCTGGTGTGCCAGCGTACCCGGCATCAGACCATGCCCCTGAAATGGGAATTTCCCGGCGGTAAGATTGAAGATGGCGAGCAGCCGCGCGATGCGCTGCGCCGGGAATTGAATGAGGAACTTGGCATTGATGCCACCATTGGCGAAGAGGTGGCGCGCATCCGGCACGAGTACAAGAATGGATCGGCGGTGGAATTGCGCTTCTACGCCGTTCGCGAGTTCCAAGGCGAAATCGAGAACCGGATTTTCAAGGACATGCGCTGGGCCATGCGCTCCGAACTGCCGTCATTTGATTTCCTGGAAGCCGATCTGCAACTGGTCAGAGAGCTAGCCGAAGGAAAAATCGCTTCGAACGTAAAGGCTTAACCCGACCCGCCGCGGAGCGTCCAGAACCAGGCCAGCGTCAATCCCACCATGATCACCGTCGTCGCCCAGGCCACAACGTTGTAAAGAGGCGAGCTCACGTACTCTCCCATCAACTCCTTCTTGTTCACCAACAGCAACATGAAGACAAGCACAAAGGGGAGCACAATGCCGTTTACTACCTGGGACAGAATGGAGATCTTGACCAGGGGAATATTTGGCAGAAGGATTACGCCTGCCCCGGCCACAATCAGGATGGTGTACAGCCAATAGAAAACCGGAGCTTCACTGAACCGCTTTCCCACCCCGGCCTCAAGTCCCATTCCCTCACAAACCGCATAGGCCGTGGAGAGCGGCAGAATCGAAGCGGCAAACAGCGACGCGTTGAACAATCCCATGGCGAAAAGAATATAGGCATAGTCTCCCGCCAGAGGATGAAGGGCCTGAGCGGCGTCTTTCGCGTCGCTGATGTTGTGGTAGCCGTGCACGTACAGCGTGGATGCGCAGGCGACGATGATGAACCAGGCCACGATGTCGGTGAAAATGCAGCCCGTGACCACATCAAGGCGCGAAGCGTTGTATTGCCGACGGGTGACGCCCTTTTCCACGATGGAAGCCTGCAGGTAAAACTGCATCCACGGCGCGATAGTGGTGCCCACGACGCCGATCACCATATAGAGGTAGTCCTGGCGCAGGAACATTTCCTTGTGCGGCGGTACGATGGTCGCTTCGAGCGCCTCGAGCCAGGCGGGCTTGGCGAGAAATCCGGCGACGATGTAAGTGAGATAGAAAAACGAAGCGGCGAGAAACACTTTCTCGACCGTCTTGTACTGGCCCTTCACTACGATCAGCCAAACAATGACGGCACAGACCGGCACCGTGTAGTACTTGTTGAGGCCGAACAGTTCCAGGCTGCCGGCGATGCCGGCAAATTCCGTGACCACGTTACCGAAATTGACGATCACCAGGCCGATCATCATGAGAAACGTGATACGAAATCCGAACTCTTCGCGAATCAGATCGCTCAGTCCCTTGCCAGTGACGGCGCCCATGCGGGCGGCGATCTCCTGCACCACGATCAACGCCACCGTGATGGGGATCATGGTCCACAGCACCATGTGTCCGAACTGGGCCCCGGCCGCGGAGTAGGTCCAGATGCCGCCGGCATCGTTGTCCACGTTCGCGGTAATAAAACCTGGACCGACGACGGCGAAGAAGATCAGGAGCCGGATTTTCCAGCGTTTCAGGAAAGTCATGCGCGAGCCACGATCGCTTTAGCGACCGATCAGCATAAATGCATAGTGGAAATCTGGATAGCTGAAATCGCCAGAAC
>CATPBJ010000106.1 GCA_955652395.1 uncultured Terriglobales bacterium
ATGCTGCTGAGTTCGGCTTCGCTTTAGGTGCGATGAGGAGAAAACAAGTCAAGACAAAAATATCGTCTATGTGGAAGATGCCAGTGGGCGCATCATGACGTCCCGAATTCATCCGCGGCTGAATTTGCCGGGCGGATTGGTGTGACTCACTGACATTCGAAACTAAGTAGCTGGCCTACTTCCGATGCGAAGTTCGGCTTCCGCCGCAACATCGGGGATTAGAACATGGAGGGCACTCCTTGGCGCGTCATAGGACGTTGTAAGCGGAGACGTGCTGTTGGATAGCTTGGCATCGGCTTGAGCCGAGGGCCAGTCGTATATCACAACCTCCACCGTTCTCCACCAGGGGGCATAGGTTCCCTGGCGAGATCCGAAGTTCACCCGCACGGAATTGCCATCGGACTGACAGCTGAACGCTTGGCGGAGGTACTCGCCCTTTTGATAGCGGAAAGTGTGGCCATCATCGAGATAGAGGGAGCCGTTGCACTGCGGGCCGGGATAGACGCGAAGTTCCAGCGGGCCACTTGGAGTTTCATCCGTGCTCTGAATGAGCGGCTGCAGCGGCAGGATACTTCCGCCCCGAACATACACGGGCAGGGTGTCTAGGACGGGATGGATCTTGGGAATCGCGGGGAAGACAGCGCTCGGGCCTGCGTTGGCAATCTCAACGATCGAAGGTTCCGGCGGAGGAGTGCCGGCCTTGAGGCCAGTCCAAAAGTCGTACCACTGACCCTTCGGGAACGACACAGCGTAATCGTCAAGGGTCTCTGCGAACGGCTGCGGAGCGACCAGCAGACTGGGGCCCAGCAGGAACTCGGTGTCGAGATTGCCGAAGCCGTTCGATGGCGGAGTGAAGATCTCAGGAAACTCAAGAAACACGGGACGCACCATAGGAATGCCGGTGCGTGAGGATTCGTCCGCCAAGGTGTAAATGTAAGGCAGCAAGCGGTAGCGGGTTTCGATGTAGCGGCGGCGAATGGCTTCGTGCTCCGGGCCATGAACCCAGACTTCCTGCGGCAGGGAGCCTTTGGTGGTGTGGTCGCGGTACATGGGATTGAAAGCTCCGATCTCAATCCAGCGAGTAAGCAGGTCAGGTGGCGGCGAGCCGTTGAATCCACCGATGTCGTCGCCTACGAAAGAGATCCCGCTGAGGCCGAGATTGAGTAGCTGCTGAGTGGCCAGGCGAAGGTGGTTCCAGGTCGAAGAATTGTCTCCGGTCCAGGTAAATCCGTAGCGCTGTCCGCCGGCGAAGGTCGCACGGGTTAGGACGAACGGGCGCTCGTCTGGGCGCAGCTTAAGGAGGCCCTCATAGGTAGCCCGGGCATTCTCCAATCCAACGATGTTGTGAATCTCAGAGTGGGTAGTAGTGCGGGTGGCGAAACCGGGCTCTTCGATGCGGTGGAGGTTATCCAGGGGCATGGTCTTGCCGGGTCCGTCAAAGACAGCGGGCTCGTTCATGTCGTTCCAGAAGCCGGCCACGCCGTCCTGCACGAACTCTTTGTAGAGGCCGCCCCACCAGGCACGGGTCTGAGCGCGGGTGAAATCAGGAAAGACCGCGGGGCCGGGCCAGACGACGCCCACGAACTCGCTGCCATCGGCTTGCTTCACGAAGTGGTTGCCGGACTCGCCAGAGTCGTACGGGGCGTAGCCCTGGTTCGCGGCACGCGCGATGTGCAGGTCAGTAATGGTCACGAGATGAAAGTGTTGCTTACGTAGATCGGAGACCAGCCCGGGAAAGTTGGGGAAGGTCTGGGGATTAACGGTGAAAGGCCGATTCCTGTCCTGGTAGTCGATGTCAAGGTAGACAACGTCGGACGGGATCTTGTCGGAGCGGAGGCGGTCAGCGACCTCCCGGATTTGGGACTCCGGAGTATAGCTGTAGCGACACTGCTGAAAACCAAGAGCCCACAGCGGGGGCAACGGATGGGTTCCGGTAAGGTAGGCATACCCTTCGACCACTTGTTTCGGGGTGGGACCGTAGATCAGGTAATAGTCGAGCGCGCCGCCCTCGGCACCAAAAGAATAGGCGTCACGTGCCTGCTTTCCGAAGTCGAACCAGGTGCGCCAGGTGTTGTCGAGAAAGAGCCCGTAGCTGCGGCCGCTGCCGACAGCGAGGAAAAACGGGATGCTCTTGTAGATGGGGTCGATCGATTCCTGGGTGCCGATGTCAGTATTCCAGAGCGTATAGGCCTGGTTCCTGCGGTCGAAAGTACCGGCCTTGTCGCCCAGGCCAAAATAGTGTTCGTCAGCGGGCATGGTCTTGTGGATGGAGAAACCACCAAGCTGAAATTTGGTGGGGCGGCCGACCGCGTCAGCCGAGATGACGTTGCCGGCAAGATCGCGAACTACCAGTCGAAGGGGATTGCGCTCAACTCGAACCTCAAGCGCCGCGGTACGGAAACCGACGGAGGCGGCATCCTGGATCGGCTGCACGGCGACGGACTTGCTACGCGGCCCCGGCAGGACGGCCCACGATGCGTCCTCGGGGAAAGTACTACCGGGGGCAATGCGTACGCGGAGGATGTCGTCTCTGAGGGCGGTGATGCGCAAATTCGCCGAGCCCGCCTGAAGCTCAACGCCGTCCCGTCGTGGCTGGAAGTTGGTTATCGCTTCGAGCGTAACGCCGGGTCGTGATGCAGAGGCCGTCTGCGCGGACGCGGAACTCAATGCGATGAATGTTGCCAGGAAAATGAAAACAATGAACCGCTCGCGAGACGAGTACATCATGTTGTCTCCGTTCGAACCCGACTCTACTGCGTTTTGCCCGTGAAATGAATGACGATTCTCTCACGAGGGTAAGGCTCGGACGGATTCGCCGGAATCGTGACCTTGATTCTGGCGCTTTCCACGTCTGTCCTTACCAACTCGGCCCCCTCCACCGATGTCACTTGCGCCGGATTCCAGATCCCGACTTCATACTGTTTGCCTGCCGCTCCCGAAACCTCAAGGGTGAGGCTGTCCCGCGCGGGCGTCCAGGACTCGGAAATCACGCGTAAACCCAGGCTTGCGCTTCCCAGTGGCGGCAATGAGGGGGACAGGCTTAGCCCAAAATCGTTCTTGATGCGAATGCGCAACGTACTCTGCTCTTCGACAACGGGAAATTGCACCGCGACATGCTGGTCCACAGCGCTCCTCTTGATCTGAAATGGCACTCTCCGGCCGTTCATCTCCACACCGGCAATTTGAGCGCGCGGGCTCACCGCGGGAGAAAACTCCAGGTTGCAATCCCCGCTGCCGCGGCGCGCAATGGTGAGGGAGATCTCGCTGGCCGTCTTGCGGTAGGCCAGGCGCAACGACGCCGTCCCCACGCGTACTTTGTCGAGGCTGAACCAAGTCCAGTCAGCGGGAACGTGAGGCGCCAGCGTGACCCGGCGGGCGCCGGCGTCCGTCTGCAGACCAAACAATCCGCGCAGCAGCGGACTGACCACCATGGCGGCCGACCAGATCTGGTGCGGCGAACTGGTGGAGAGAGGCTGATAGTAGTCGCCCGACAGAACCTCCGTGACGTGTCCCAGAGATCCGTCGAGCGCCAACTCAGCATTGGCCATGAGATTCGAGAAGCCCGGCAAGGCGCGGTGGTAGCGGTATTCGCCAACCGAAGCCCACCCGGTAAACAACGGCCAGACCGAGCCGAAGTGATAGCCCCCGGCGCTGTACTTTTGGGCGCGAGAGGAAATAATCCTCATGCCCCAATCGGCTTCATGCTCGGGCTGGGTAAGTTGCGCGATCATCGCCCCGGCCTTCTCCTCGTCCAGCAAGGCGAACCACATCGGTACTGAGGCGAGTACGCTGGGCTCGTCCACTTGTTGGTTTTGTTGATCGAGAGCAAAAGCAAACCGGTTTTTCTCTGCGGACCAGAAAGTCTTGTTTAACAGAAGTTGCTGGCGTGAAAAATCTTCATCAAGTTTCTTGCTGACATCTTCCTTGCCGGCAAGACGCGCCAGACTGGAGAGCGCTCGCAAAGCCTCCGCCCCCAGAGCGCTCTGGTAAAGCTCGGTGTGGACCGGAAGCAGAGGGCCACCTTCCACCCAGCCGTGACCGATTCCAAAATTCTGCGGGAGCCCCTGCGGGTCATACGTGGAAAGCAGGAATTGGTACGCCTTCCACAGACTGTCCCACTTCTGCTGCGCGAATGCCACGTCGCCGCTCGAAACCACGTAATCGTTCATGATGATGATGTACAGCGGCGTGGCGTCGGCGGAGGCGTACGGATAGGGATAGTCGGTGAACCAGGGAACGAAACTCGCACCCTGGGAAATTTCGTGAGGAATCTTGCCATCGGCGCGCTGGTATTTGCCGAGAAATTCCAGCGCGACGCGCGTGTTGCCAAAGTCTCCCTCGGCGTCGAGTGCCAGAGAAGTCCAGAGCGCGTCCCGGCCAAAGAACCAGGCGAAGCCCGGGCGCTGGCTTCCACCCGAAGTCCGATAGCCGGCAATCAACCCCGTGCCCAGGAAGGGATTGTTGGCCATCCCTTGCAACACGCTGACCCGGGCCCAGTCGTATGACTGCTGCAACGGGCGATCGGGCAAGTCGACGCTGACGGTGTTATCCAGATACGCGCGGTAGTACTCCGCCGACTCCTTCATAAGCGCGGCATAGTCGTTTGCCAGATGACGGTATGACGCCTCAGCCTCTGCCTGTCCGTTGACCGAAGCAGCGAATACGACGACCTTTGTTTCCTTGCCCTTGCTGGTGACACCCAGATGGAAAGAATTCTCCTGCGCGCTGGAGTAGTTGGTGTCATATTCCTGCTGGACCTCGCTGGCTGTGGGTGAGCCGACGAGAGCGGAGAATTTCTTCTGTTCCTCGCCGAAGTAGAAGACGCTGAGCTTCGGATCCCAATAGGAGTACGTTCCGCCCAACGCAGCTGGCCATTCCAGTTGGAAATCGCGCTCGAAGGCAACTTGCACGTCGAGGGGCTCCGCGGTTTCAACCTCAATCGTGATCACCGCTCCGGGTTCGTGCACCGGAACGAAAAAGGTTTCACGTACTGCGAAGGTGTCCCCGGTGTAGAGAATCGTGCTGGATTCCGGCCGCACGGTGAGGGTGCGAGCAAGCGCTTCCGCCTGAATCACGCGGCCATCCACCAGGAATCGAAGATGGAAATCGCGGAGAATCTTCAGTGGATAGACCCAGGCCTCAAAGGTTCCCGCTTCGTTTCCAAATAGTCCGGCTCGCTGGCCTACCGACGAAAGAAACTCCCATGGACGATCGGCGCGCGAGAGTTCGAGCGACCGCGACGGCTCGTCGGCATTTACCGGAAGGACCAACCCCATGAACAGGACGAGCAGAATCAAGCGAGGCGTAATTCTGCGCAGCGGACAGAAACTCGGGCGTTTCATGTGTAAGACCGGATTCGAGCACTCGCATGAAGCTCGATGTTTTGAATTTGCACCCGTGCGTGAGCTTGCAAAGTAGCGATGCACTCAATAGAGTAGGGGCGAATTCTAGCACGAGCCAACTCCGGGAAGGTACCGCTCTTTTGTCTTCTTCACGCCGTACGTTTCTCCAGTCCTTGAGCAAATCGGCAGTCCTGCTATCCCTCGACAGTGTTCTGGCGCTGGCCCGTCCGCTGGGGCCTCAGGCATTTTTCCGGGCGACGGAAGAGCCGGGAAAACCGGGCGCTGGTCTGGGACTGATTTTCATAGACGTTGCCCGCGCGTCCGGGCTGAACGCGAAAACCATCTACGGCGGCGAACACAAGAACAAGTATTTGCTCGAGACCACGGGTTGCGGCGTCGCCTTCTACGACTATGACAACGACGGCTGGCTGGATATTTTTCTGGTCAATGGCTGGCGACTGGAAGGCTTCCCTTCCGGCCAGGAACCCACGTCTCATCTGTTCAAAAATAATCGGGATGGCACCTTCACCGACATTACAGCCAAGGCCGGGGTGGCCCACTCGGGCTGGGGACAGGGCGTCTGCGTCGGCGACTATGACAATGACGGTTTCGAGGACCTTTTTGTCACTTATTTCGGCAAGAATGTCCTCTATCACAACAACGGCGATGGCACTTTTTCCGACGTGAGCGAGAAAGCCGGCGTGGCCGGAAGCGGCAAGCGCTGGAACACCGGCTGCGCCTTCGTGGACTACGACCGCGACGGCAAACTCGATCTGTTTGTCGCCAACTACATTGACCTGGATCTGGCCACCGCTCCGGTTCCGGAATCAGGGCCGTGTCTGTACAAGAGTGTGATGGTGGCTTGCGGTCCGCCCGGCCTCAAAGGCGGACGGAATATTCTTTACCACAATAATGGAAACGGCACGTTCACCGATGTCTCCGCAGCCTCCGGGATTCTAGAGGCCAATGGAACCTTCGGTCTCGGAGTGCTGACTGCCGATTTCGACAACGACGGCTGGCCCGATATTTACGTAGCCAACGACTCCACGGCAAGCGCTCTCTACCAGAACAAGAAGAACGGGAAGTTTGTGGACATCGCCATGGAGGCCGGGTGTGCGCTCAGCCCGGACGGCAAACCGCAAGCCGGTATGGGAGTGTCGGCCGCGGATTACGATATGGACGGCAATCTGGACATCGTAAAGACAAATTTCGCAGGTGACACGCCTTCGCTTTACCACAACCTCGGTGACGGCAATTTTGAAGACGCTACCTTCACGGCGGGTCTGGGGGCACACACCCAGTATCTGGGATGGGGCTGTGGCTTCTTTGATATGGACAACGACGGCTGGCCCGACATCCTTATCTGCAACGGCCATGTGTATCCTGAGGTTGAGCAGCTCAAGACCGAGGCGGGCTATCCCCAGCGCAAGTTGCTTTACCGCAACCTGCGAAACGGCCGGTTTGAAGATGTTTCCACGCAGGCTGGCCCCGGTATTTCGGTGCCGGTGGCATCGCGAGGGTGCGCCTTCGGAGATTTCGACAACGACGGTGATCTCGATCTCGTTGTGAACCCGGTAAATGATTTTCCCCAGCTTCTGCGCTGCGATCTGCAACCTGGAAACAACTGGATCAAGGTCCGGACCATCGGCACCAAGTCGAACCGCAGCGGCATTGGCGCCCGTCTGCGGTGCGTGACCCAGGCCGCCGGTGAAACCAAGCCCCATTCTCAGATCGACGAAGTCCGAAGCGGCGGCAGCTACTTCTCCCAGAATGATCTGCGGATACACTTTGGCTTGGGCAAGGCCGACAAGGTGCAGTTGCTCGAAATCCGCTGGCCGAGCGGGCAGGTGGATACGCTGAAAGACGTCAAGCCCAATCAACTGATCTTCGTGAAGGAAGGCGAAGGGATTGTGCGCACCATGCAGTTCCCGGGCACGGGTCGTTAGTGGTTGGTCGTTCCCCAATAGTCTCGGAATTTGTGGCTAACGACCAAAGACGATCAGAAATTTTCCACCATCCAAACATTGGAGCTGCCACTGGCTTGCCATAGGGCGAGATAGCGCCCATCGGGTGAAGGAATCGCCCAGCCGACGACCATCTTGGTCTGCTCCCAGATGGGCCGCGTTCTTCCCGTCAGGTCCACATTCAGCAAGGCACTCGTGCCCGTAGTGGTGGCGGCACTGACCCATAGGCCTCTGCCGTCCGCCGCCCAGTCGATGGCGTTAATTGAAGACCACTCTTTCAATCTGATGTTTCGGATAAACGCCAGCCGCTTATCTTCGGTAACACTGTAGAGGCAGAGAGTGGACGAGATTTTCGACCGAGCCGGAATGGAAGTGACCTGGCTCAATTGTTCGACGTCACAAGGCATCCCTGCAGAAGACGGCTGCAACCGGTTCGAGGGATCTGGCCACCTTGCTCTCCGCATCATGCTGCATTCATTTCGCTCCCATAATGAAGTTTTCGGAGGCGCTTTCCTGTCCTCTGAAGGCGCCGGCTGCTACAGCGATGTCTATTATGACCGGGCGATGAAACTGCACACTGATTGGAGCGTCGGCCTGTCGGATATTCTGGGAAACGTGATGGCACACGAATTGGGACACCTCCTGCTGGGATCGAACTCGCATTCCAGCGCAGGAATCATGAGAGCGCACTGGCGAGGCGAAGATTTGCGCAGCCTCTCGTGGGGTAATCTATGGTTCACGAATGAGCAGGCTGATCACATGCGGGAGAAACTGCTTGCAGCCGTCCCGGAAAGATCAATCCAGATGGCGGCCTCGATGCGAGCAGCCTTCTAAAATGTGCGCGGTCGATTCCTCAACTTGAAGAAGGTTTTGCTGCAGGAACGGCTGCCGAGCCGGAACCTTCTTTAAGGGTGTGAATTGCGTCTACGGAGATGTTTTCGAAGCGCTCGGTGAGTCCGCTCGGCCAGCGAATCTGGATCCAATCTATTTTAGTGGCTGCTCCCAGGCCGAAGTGGACGCGCATGTCACTGTTCGAGTCGTAACTAGATCCGCTGCGGACTTCGTCGACTAACACTCGCGCTCCCACTTTCACGCTGACTCGAGCACCAATTCCATCCCGATTGGATTTCGTTCCCACTGTACGAAGCCCGACCCAGTGATTGGGCGAGCGCACCTGGTTGACCAGCAGACTTGGAGTTGCGTTCATGTTGCTGATCACAGCCGAAATGCGGCCATCGTTCCCAAGATCGCCAATTGCCAGTCCTCGCCCGGCATGAACTGCCACGATGCCTGTCCCCGCCTGGGCGGAGACATCGCTGAACGTCTTGTCACCGTTGTTGTGATACAGGATGCGCGGCTCTTCATAGCTGCTGCCCAGATTCTGCTTGTCGACCTCGGGATAGACGTGCCCATTGACAAGAAGCAGGTCGGGCCAACCATCGTTGTCGAAGTCCAGGAACATGGTTCCCCAGCCCAGATAACGGGTGTAGAGGCCCAGACCGGCTGCGAAGGTCACGTCGTCGAAAGTTCCATTGCCATTATTGCGATAGAGGGTCGAGGTGTCGTCGGAGAAATTGGTTTTGAAAATATCCAGCCGCCCGTCGCCGTCGTAATCGGCAATGGTTGATCCCATTCCCGCCTGCTCGCGACCGTCCTCGTTGTAGGCGGCTCCGGCCACCACGGCCACGTCCGTGAAAGTGCCGTCGCGATTGTTGTGGTAGAGGATGCTGGGAGTGCTGTCACAGGCGACATAGATGTCGGGCCAGCCGTCATCATCAAAATCGAAAGTGGAGACACTGAAAGCATAGTGTCCATTGGTCTGATCGATCTTCGCTTTCGTCGTGACGTCCTCGAACTTGCCGTTGCCCTGGTTATGGTAAAGAATGTTCTTGGCGCCGGGTAATCCGCGCGGGCCGCACATCACCGGAACTCCCTTCCATACACACGACGCCCTTTCTCCCGGTGCCGGGGCGATGGACACGTCAAAGTCTACGTAGTTCGCGACCATCAGATCGAGTAGGCCGTCGCGATCGTAGTCGACGAAAGCGCACCCTGTGCCCCAGCTTTTTCCGGTTCCCGCAACCCCGGACTGGTCGGCCACTTCGGTGAAGACCCCACTCTGATTGTGATAGAGCCGATTCTTTCCGTAGTAGGTAACGTAGAGGTCTTCCCAGCCGTCGTTGTCATAGTCTCCCACGCAGACGCCCTGGCCCCAGCCGGTCGCGGTGAGACCGGCCTTCGTGGTCACGTCCGTAAATGTTCCGTCATGATTGTTGCGGTAGAGGCGATTGCTTGGCGCTGTCCCCTCTCCGGCGGGAAAACCTTCCAGAGTGGTTCCGCTCACCAGAAAAATATCCGGCCATCCATCGTTGTCGTAATCAAAGATGGCCACACCGGTTCCCGTAGTCTCGATAATGTATTTCTTCGTGTCCTTCCCACCGAAGACGTTAGACATCGTCAGTCCAGCTTTTTCAGCGATGTCGGTGAAGTTGGCGATGGGCGGAGTTTTTCCGGTCTCAGCGCCGGTGGCGGTGGCGGCTAGAATGAGGAAAAGCGCAACGAGTCTTCCATTCGCAAGGAGCGCACGAGACTGCAGCGAAAAAACTGGATTCATGGCCCAGAACGAATACTAGGGCGCTAACACGAGAGGGTCAAGCGGACCCCCTGATTCGGCAGTAAGTCAGGAAGGGTCTTCAGGCTGCATCCTGCCCGACGAGGCATAGTAGTATTTTTTGGTGGCCTTTGAAGCAGATCAACCGGCTATCTGCGGTCACGGCTGCAGACTAAGAGCTTCCGCCCTACTCCTGCGACAGTTCGTCGCGCTGGCGGCGTGCCTTGTCACGTACGCCGTTTCTCTTCTCGCCCAGCCGCAAACCAGTCCCCGTCAGGCCGACTCGCTTTATCGCCAGGGACTGGCGGCCGTGCAAAGTGGCGATCTCGTCAAGGCTCGCGCCGCCTTCGAACAAGTGGTCAAGCTCGCTCCCGGCAGCGCCAAGGGGCACAATCTCCTCGGTTGGGTACTCTTGGCGCAAGGACAGACCGCGGAATCCATTTTGCAGTTTCGGACCGCTTTGCGACTAAAACCTGATTTCGCGCAAGCGCACGTAAATCTGGCCAATGCATTAGCCAAGAATGGGGTTTTGGCGGAGGCCGAGTCCCAAGCCCGCGCGGCCATTCACCTGGCTCCGAGCGACGCGGAAGGGCATCGAACTCTGGGACGAATCGCCAGCTTTCGCGCCGACCTGGCCACGGCAACCAGTGAATTGAAAAAGGCCGTGGACCTTCAGCCACAAAGAGCCGACCTGCGCGACGAACTGGGGTCTCTACTGGCGCAGGGTTCACAATCCGATGAGGCCGGGGCGCAATTCTCCGAAGCTTTGCGACTTCAGCCGGATTTTGCCCAGGCCGCTTTGCATCTCGGGGTGCTGCGTTGGCAGCAGAGACAGATGGACGAAGCTCTCGGCCTGCTGCAACGCGCGGTCAATGCTTCCCCCCAAAGCGCTCAGACCCACTACTATCTGGGACGGGTACTGGAAGACACAGGACAACGCGAGAAGGCCGTTGAGGAACTTCGAACCGCGGTCAAACTGGAGCCGGATTTTGTCGAGGCCCAGACCCAGCTGGGCAAGGCCCTGCAGCGTGCGGGCGAAGCCGGAGGTGCCGTAGCCGCATTCCGACAGGTTGTGCAACTGCGTCCCAACGATGCGGACGCCCACAACAATCTTGGTTTGGCGATGATTCAGGCAGGTGACGCGACCAGTTCGATTCGTGAATTCGAGGCGGCTCTTGGTCTCCGCCCCGATGACATCGGTTACCGCACCAATCTAGGGACTGCTTATTTGCAAAAGACCGATTTCGATGCTGCTATTACGCAATTTCAAATCGGTCTAAAGACCGCGCCCCAGGACGCAACTTTGCACTACGATTTGGGCCTGGCCCTGAAGTTGAAGGACCAGTTGCCTGAGGCCGTCGTCGAGCTGCAAAAAGCTGCAGAGCTGGATCCCCAGCAGCCTGACATCCGCTACACTCTGGGCGTAACTCTCTGGCAGCAGGGCAAGTTTGACCTGGCCGCAAACGAACTGCGCGCGGCCATTCACGCCAAACCCGACTACGCCGAGGCCCACTACACGCTGGGCACAGTGTTGAAGCAGCAGGGCAACTTGCAGGAGGCGGCTACAACCTTGCGGGAAGCCATTCGCCTGCAACCCGACTACGCCGGCGCCCATACCACTCTATCCGCCGTTCTGCGAGAGTTGGGCGATGATAATGGAGCGGCTCGGGAACGCCTGCTGGGCGCGCAGATCAGCAAGGACCAGACCAACCTGCAGGCCGCGACTTTCGATACGAACTCCGGGAAAAGACTGCTTAGCCTGGGAGATCCCGAGGGGGCCATTTCCCAGTTTCGCGCCGCGATCAGTCTGGTGCCGACTTATGCGCCCGCCCATTATTACCTGGCTGAGGCACTGCAGCGGAAGGGTCAAACCGCGGAAGCTCAGAAGGAATTTCAGCGAGCAGCGGAACTCGATCCGAAGTTGAAGCCGCAAGTTCCTTGACCGTAGACATCCGCTACCGCTTGCCGCTGCGCAACGCGATGATCTCGGACTCCACCGGAACGCCGCGTGTCACCTTGATGCGCAGCACTGCCTCAAACGGCTCCAGTTCTCCGGTGTCGGAAAATTTGAGCCGAGATAGCAGTGCTTCGAGCGAATTCTGCTGACAGATATACTCGACGGCCGCTTGGGTGCCTATGGTAGTAGTGCCCGCCAGAATCAGGACGGACTTTGCCGGATTCAAGCCGCGCACCAGTGCGATGACGGAATAATCTTCAGTCAGTGCTGCGTGAGATGGGCTGCCTATCCAGTACTCGGCCTCTCCGGATTGAGGATGGACGTTGGTGATCGACAGGTCGCCCTTGCGCAGACCCGAGTCGAGGCGCCGGAACACAAAATCCTGGGAGTTGGGGATCTCTCGCAGGGTCAGGTTCTCCGCCGGCGAACCCACGAAGATCATGTCGTTGTTCTTCACGTCGTCGAGCGAAAGCAGGCTGCCCCGCTTGACCCGAAG
>CATPBJ010000107.1 GCA_955652395.1 uncultured Terriglobales bacterium
AGCGAGATCTACACGATCCCGGATGGCAAACTCACTCGGATCACGCATACCAATGACGAATTCCTGTCACCGGTCAAACTTGCTGCACCCGAGTATGTAAGGTTCAAAAGCAAGGACGGCACCACCGTCTCTGGCTATCTCTATAAGCCGATCGACTATGTACCGGGAAAGAAATACCCGGGTATTCTTCGTCCGCATGGTGGACCGGTCGAGGCCTACTACGCGGAGTTTTTTCATCTGGCACAGCTCTTCGCGGCGAACGGCTACGTGGTGCTATGCCCGAATCCGCGTGGCTCCAGTGGCTATGGGCAGGCTTACGCCAAAGCGATTGACGCTGATTGGGGGGACAAGGACTTTCAGGACGATATGGCCATGGTCGATTATGCCGTCGCACAGGGCCTGGCTGATCCCGACAAACTCGGCGTGGGGGGATGGTCCTACGGTGGTATCTCAACCGATTTCATCATTGCCCAGACCACGCGTTTCAAAGCCGCCATCTCCGGCGCCGGTGGCGGACTCTTTGCCTCTCTGTACGGACATGACGAGTACATCCGCGACTATGAAACCGAGCTGGGATATCCCTGGAAGGACAGAGCGGTTTGGGACAAGGTCTCGCCTTTTTACAAGATTGCGAACATCACCACGCCGACTCTGTTCATGGGTGGCGACATCGACTCGAATGTGCCAATCCTTGGAGGCGAGCAGATGTACCAGGCGCTGAAGAGTCTGGGCCGCGAAACCGAGCTCGTGGTCTATCCCGGCGAATACCACGAATTCAAGGCGCCCTCGCATATTAAGGACCGCCTCGAGCGCTACCTGGCCTGGTATAGCCATTATGTCAAGGCAGACGGCACGCCGGCGCGGCCAACAGCTACGTCTGGGAAGCCGCGCGAGTGAGAACCATGGCAAGTTAAAGGTCGATTTGCGGGACTCCTGACCGGCGGGAGCTTTTATCGTGGGCCTTGAGGCTGTATCCTTAGCTTTGTCACCGGTTTCTTATGAGGGTGTTTGACTTTCTGACAGCGATCAAGTCTCCGGAGCATCGGTTGGCTTGGTTGGTCGCAATCGCCGTGGACACCATCCAGATCGTCGCATTGCCGCTATTTGCCGCTGGAGGCTTATCGCCGGCGGATGCTTTGCTCGACGCAGTGGCAGCGGCAATTCTTATCCAGTTACTGGGATGGCATTGGGCTTTTCTGCCCACGCTCGCAGCGGAACTTGTTCCTGGTTTCGATCTGTTTCCCACCTGGACCGCCGCTGTTTTCTTCGTGACCCGCCAGCAAGTTCACTCGGGAGAACCTGAGATTCTGCCTCCGGGTCCCGCGCCCGCTCGCCGATCCTGAGAGGTGAGGTCCGAAGACCGTGCAAAACGAAACACCCCGGACTCGGTTAAGTCCTGGGGCGTTCGTTGAACAACCTCTCCCCCGAAAAGCTGTTCTCCAGACAATCTTGGCGGCTCATCTGGCGGGTCGTAAACACCGCTGAGACTCGCGTACCTGGTCTTATGAATGGCAGTTTGGATGCCAAAGCCAATTTTCCTAAGTGTCTGATGGTACGAGACTTTCTCGCTAGGAAAATACTGTCCGCGTTTGAACTGTGCAAAGAGTTGCACAGCTGTGGCGCGATCGGATCAGGCTTCCTAGTTGGCCGGTGGGGCGTATTTGATTCCCAGTTCAGCAAAGAGGAAGCTGAGCACATCGGCGTCTTCCTCGACTTGCTCGTCGACGGCGGTTCCGATGCCGTGTCCCGCGTTGGCGCTGGTGCGCAGCAGGATGGGATGGCCCGAGCTGGTCGCCGCCTGCAATCGAGCCGTCATTTTGCGCGACTCCATGGGATTCACGCGGTGATCGTTCTCTCCCGTGGGAAAAAGAATGGCGGGATAGGCGGTTCCGTCCTTCACATGGTGATACGGAGAGTAGGCGTACAAGGCCTTGAACTGATCAGGATCCTTTGCCGTGCCGAATTCGGTGACGTTGAAGGCGCCGTTGGGATCGAGCTCTACGCGCAGCATGTCGTAAATGCCGACATAGGAGACGACAGTGCGGAACAGGTCGGGACGCTGCGTGAAGGCCGCGCCCATGAGCAGCCCGCCGTTGCTTCCGCCAATGATCGCCAGGTGGGCGGGAGAACTGTACTTGCGTTCAATCAGGCGCTGCGCACAGGCGATGAAATCATCAAAGACGTTTTGCTTTCGAGTCAGCCTGCCCGCCTGGTGCCATTCTTCGCCATACTCCGCGCCCCCGCGAAGATTGGCTACCACATATACGCCGCCCTGGTCGAGCCAGGCGCGGGTGAAAGCGCCGAGAAAGAACGGCTTCATGCTGACACCGTATCCGCCGTAGCCTTCGAGCAGCGTGGGATTGCCACCATCGAGCCGGGTGCCGTGGCGGCGAATGACGTTCACCGGGACGCGCGTGCCATCTTTCGAAGTAGCAAATTCACGGACGACCTCGCAGTCATCGAAGTGGATAGGCGAGGTGCGAAACAGTGCAGTGCGGATGGCCTTGCCGGCGGCGGCGTCAAAGCGATACCAGGCCGAGGGTTCCAGATAGGAAGAGGCGTTGAAAAGCACGTTGCCGCCACGAGTGGGCACGATTTGGCGCACAGCCGAGACCGGGGGTAGAGGCGGCCCGGGAAGGGGATGACCCTGCAGATTGAATACGCGGATGCGGGAAGGTCCTCCCAGGACATCGGCGACATAAAGATGTCCGGGGGCGGGAGCGAAGTCTTCGATCGAAGCCCGGGCGCTCTCGTCGGCGGTCGAGCCTGAGGTTTGCGGAACGATGACCTTCGCGTCGGCGAGGTCGAGGTGCGCAAGCGGGAGGCGCAGGATCTGGCCGCGCGGCGCGTCTTTGCGGGAGAGCAGGTAAAGGGCTGCGTCCGGTCCCGGTTTGACGGCCACGATACCGTCTGCAAAATGCGTCACCTGGGTCCAGCGTCCGGCGGCGTCCATGACATAGTGCGCGAACTCGCCGCCATCGCCATTCGCCACGGCGGCGACCAGCCACTGACCATCATCACTGGCGTGCAGCTGAATTTCGGCGATGCGGGGAAAATCCTTGCCGGTGACATACGCGTCCAGCTTGGTATCGGTCCCAAGCCGGTGAAAGTAGACCTGCTGGTAGAAATTGGCGTCCTCCGGCGGCCGTTCGTTGCCCTGCGGATAACGGGTGTAATAGAACCCTGAGCTGTCGGCCTTCCATTCCAGACTTCCTCCGGCGGTGGCGAAGTTGACGCGAGGCACGACATCGGACAGTTCCTTGCCGGTTGCCACTTCGAAGACGTGAGCTGAGCTGTCCTCGGATCCATTCTCGGAAAGCGCGGCTGCGACGAATTTGCCCTCCAGTGACGGCACGTAAAAATCCACTGCGATTGAGCCCTTGGCGCTCGACGCGTTGGGATCGAAAATGACCCTGCCACCGGCAGGATCTTCCGCGGAAGGCAAAGCCACCAGCATGGGCTGCTGCTGGGGTGGCTGGTATTTCATGGCGAACAGTGTGCCGCCGCGGAATTGCAGATCGAAGTAGGCGGCGGAGCTGGCGCTGAGCGCCTTTTTCAGCATTTGCTGGATGGCAGGGCGCGCCGGCAGATGGTCGAGATACTCACGGCTGCGCGCATTCTGGGCTGCGCTCCACTGCTTGACTTCGGGATCGTCCCAGTTCTCCAGCCAGCGGTAATCGTCGGTGACTTTGACGCCCTGATATTCGTCGGTGACGGGGCGTTTGGGAGTTGCGGGTGGCTGCGGAATGGGCGAACCCTGGCCCAGGGCGATGAGGGTGATCAGAAAGATGGCGATGACGAGGCGAGCAGAACCAGCGAGTTTCATGAGAGCGCCTTTCAGTGCATAAGCTTGGGCCAATGATTGCAGGTTTTTGCTCGATTCTCGGGACGGCGCACATTCTATAACAGGCGCCCGCCGGGACAGGCCCTAACGGCCCGTCCTTCCGGAACGCGGGTCGTGGCTATTTTGGCTTGGTGATCGCGCCTTCCGATGCCGATGACACCAAGGCCGCATACTTCCCGAACACGCCGGTCGGGTAGCGCGGCTGGGGAGGTTTCCACTGGGCCAGACGCTGGCGCAAGGCTGTGTCGCTGACTTCGACTTCCAGAACGCGCTGATTAACGTCGAAGTGAATGGTGTCACCTTCGTGCACGGCGGCGATGGGGCCACCCAGAGCGGCTTCGGGCGAGACGTGCCCTGCCATCAGGCCGCGGGTAGCGCCGCTGAAGCGTCCGTCAGTCAACAATGCTACCGATCCCCCCAAGCCTTCGCCGACAATTGCGGCAGTCACTCCCAGCATCTCGCGCATGCCGGGACCTCCCTTCGGTCCTTCGTTGCGGATCACGACCACATCGCCGGCCTTGATGCGTTTTTCGGTGACCGCGGTCATGGCGTCTTCTTCGGATTCGAAAACGCGCGCGGGCCCGCGATGGCTCAGGCGTTCGTGGCCGCTGATCTTGGCGACGCATCCCTCGGGCGCGAGATTGCCGTGCAAAATTACCAGGCCACCGGTTTTCTTCAGCGGTTTTTCCAGCAGTGCGATCACTTCCTGGCCGGGCGTTTCGACGGCGCTCCCGCCTTCAGTGGACAAGGTCTTGCCGGTGACCGTGAGCGCATTCTGGTAAAGATGCTTGCCTTCCAACAGGCGCTGCACCAGCAGACGTATGCCTCCAGCGCGGTGCATGTCGGAGGCTACAAAGCGCCCTGAAGGTTTCAGGTCGGCCAGCAACGGAGTGCGTTCACTGACTTTCTGGAAATCGTCAATATGCAGAGGGACGCCAGCCTCGCGCGCAATCGCGAGCAAGTGCAGAACTGCATTGGTCGAACCGCCGGTGGCAGCGACGCCCGCGATGGCGTTTTCGAAAGCGGGGCGAGTGAGGATGTCCCTGGGATTGATGCCTTGGCGCAACAGATTCATGACCACCTCACCGCAGTCATAAGCAATCTGGTCTTTCTTTGGATCCATTGCGGGAACACTGTTGAAGCCCATGGGAGACAGGCCGATCATCTCCATCACCGTGGACATGGTATTGGCGGTGTACTGGCCGCCGCACGCGCCCGCGGCGGGACAGGCGACATTTTCGAGTTCGTGGAGTTCGGCGTCAGTCATTTTTCCGGCGGCGTTGGCGCCGACTGCTTCGAATACGTCTTGGATGGTCACGTCCTTGCCCCGATAGTTACCCGGTGCGATGGTGCCTCCGTAAAGCACCAGGCCTGGAATGTTCAACCGGGCCAGCGCCATCGCTCCTGCGGGGATAGTCTTATCGCAGCCCACGACGCAGACCACGGCGTCGAACATTTGTCCGCGGCAAACCAGTTCGATAGAATCTGCGATGAGTTCGCGGCTGACCAGCGAAGCACGCATGCCTTCGGTGCCCATGGTTTCGCCATCGCTGATGGCGATGGTGTTGAATTCCATGGGGGTGCCGCCCGCGGCGCGGATGCCCTCCTTCACTTTGGCCGATAAGCGGCGCAAGTGGAAGTTGCAGGGCATGGTTTCAATCCATGTGTTGGCGACGCCGATGAGCGGCTTGTTTAAATCGCTGTCGGTGAATCCGACGGCCTTGAACATGGCGCGGGCCGGGGCCCGGTCGCGTCCGTCGGTGATGCCGTGACTGCGGTGCTTGAGGTCCATGGGAGAAAGATTATGACAGAGAAAGCTTCATCGTAGGAACCTGGAGGGCAGCGAAAAGTATCCGACTGACTTTTAGCCTCCTTTGCGGAATATCTTTGCGAACTTTCGGGTAATAGCTCTCCAACCGCAAAGAGCGCAAGGACTACGCAAAAAACGCAAGGGAAAATGCTGCGATCAGGGTGACACGGGGATAAGGCGTGAAAGAACAAGAAGAATTTTTCCAGATTGACCAGTTAGAAAAACAGCGGGTGCACACAGCGAAGTCATACCTGGAGTTTCTGCGCGTCCCGGCGATGAGCGCCGGAGTTTATACATTGCCCGCGGGCGGCACCGATCCGCAGAAGCCCCACAAGGAAGACGAGATGTATTACGTGGTGCGCGGCCAGGCGCGTATGCGGGTGGGTTCGGAGGACCGGGCTATCAGCCGGGGAAGTGTGATCTATGTGACGGCAGAAGTGGAACATCACTTCTACGATGTCGTTGAAGAGCTTGTGGTATTGGTCTTCTTTGCCCCGGCAGAAACATAGCCGGTTTGGATTTTCCAACTCGAAGCCTTCAACGAAATTGCAGACCGTTAGCTCTGGACGCGGTGCGTAATCTGCAGCCTACACCGTCGTACTCTCCTTGCCAGGAATCCAGTAGATTTCTTCTTTCAAGACTTCCTTGGTGAAGCCGATACGCTGCAGGATTCCCTTCCCGTGCTCGATCATCTGGGGATGGCCGCAGAGGTAGCCGACCGAGTTGGTGCCGTTAAGAACCCACATATCAGCGTATTTGCGGATCAAGTCATCCACCCGTCCGATTTCGCCCGTCCATTTCTGATCGTCCCAGGGACGGCTGACCGTGGGGATGTACTTGAGCCACGGCACTTCGTTGGCGAACTTCCCTAGCTCGTCGAGGTAACCGAACTCCCATGAGCGGCTGGCGCCATTGAGCAGAAATAATTTTTGATCGCCGGAAAACTTGCCTTCTTTCCAGTCTTTGTACAGGGTGCGGACGTAGCTGACGAAGGGGGCGATACCAGTGACGGTCGAGACCAGGAAGTGATTGGTGCGTCCACTCTTGGTGTCGAGAGTGAAGCGTCCCTTGGGAACCCTTCGCATCAGCATTTCGTCGCCGACTTGCAGCTTGTAAAGATCCGGAGTCAGTTCGCCATGGGGGACCAGTTCGAAGAAGAACTCGATTTGATTCTCATAGGGGGAAGAGACGATGGAATAAGGACGTTCCGAACGCTTCTCCGGGCGTTGCACCCCCAAGGTAGCGTACTGGCCGGGAGCGAATTTGAATTCGCCATTGGGCTGGACGCGGATCATCCACAGGTCGGACGCGAAGTCCTTGCGCTGGGTGATTGTGGCGCGGTAAAACCTGTCGTCGGCTGTGCTCATTGAAGCCGCTCCCCAGAATCAGCGAGCCTATAAGGTGCCTCAGTCAGCGCGCGGATGGCAAGTCGGAACCGTTCGGGGCGGTTTACTGATTCAGGACAAAGAACTTGTTGCCGAACGGATAGTAGCCCATGTCCGGCAAAACACATCCGCCGTACGCGTAGGCATGGACTTTCTGCAAATCCTGTTCCGTGGTGCCGGGGAAGCGCTTCAGCAGTAGCTTTTCCACATCAGGTCCACGACTTGCTCGCGGGTCAGCACCGAATAGCCCGATACCAGACCACAGCACAAGCCGATAAACAGAAGCAGGGCACTGCCCGTGGCGAAATGAGTCTTGAGCCAGCGCATACGCGTACTTAGGATGCCTGAAGCCGCCCAAAAGGCAAGAGTATTTGTGGCAGTTGCGCGCGGACACGAAGGTCGCGACCGATCACACGGACTGAGGGCTCCCGGCTTGGGCCAGGGTGTCAGCAATCAGGTCGCAGCGGTGGTGCAGTCTTTGCAACGAAACTTTGATGGTCTCTCCGGCCGCGCTGTTGGCCGAGTTACTGGCTTCCATGACTACCCGGGAGGCGCTTTCCGACAGGGCGGCAGCCACTTCGAGCAAAGTCACAAGCGAGTCGGCATGCAGCTTCCACAACGATGGCGAGTTTTCCGCCCGCTTGAGCTCTTCCAGGTCCGTGGTCATGCGGGCGACCACGGCCACGATGCGCAGGAGCACGCGGGCAACGCTGCCGCGTGGACTTTTCTCCTCGAGGTAGTCTGCGCTGCAAGCGTCCGCTTCCGCCGGAGTCAGCGTGAGATTGAAAAACCGCATGGGGACCACCTGGCGGAATTTTGGGTCGGCAACGCGGACGAACACTCGGATGGATTCTTCGACCTGGCGGATCTTGGTCTCTTCGGTGGAAATCTGCTGGGGCGTGACCGCCGAGCGCATCGCCCGCACATCGACCACAGGCCTTTGGGGACGCGCAGAAGCCGCCTTAGCCGTCGCCCGCGCGCTCCTGGCTGGCGCGGGAGTTGGAACCGAGGCAAAGTATGACGTGCGACGAATCGGCGGCCGCCGCTCCAGCGCCTGTTTCAGTTTTGAGACCCGGCGAAACTTGTCCAGGGCAGCGCTGTAGTCGATTTTCAGCAATTCGCTCTCTTCCAGAGCGGCGACGTGTTCGACGGTGACGTCCACGCCTTCCACGTTGCCCAGAATGCTGCCACCCTGTTCCTGCAAGGCTGATGCGAACTCTCTTATTTCGGCGGCTGCAGCGTGAAAGAAGTCGTCAAACTTTGTGCCGAAAGCTACGTTGTATGGCGCGATCGTGGCCAGCACTCCTGGATGATAGAAAGACGAATCCAGGGCCTGTTTGAGTTCCCGGACCCGGGTAATGATCTCTGACTCGAGCAATGAGTTAAGGTCGCGGCAGTTCTGGGCTTCCACCTGCAGAGGATCGAAACGCCGCAGTAGTTGCACGTGTTCCTCAGAAAGGGAGGGCACGTCGGTGTCGGCGAGAATTTCAATCAGAGCAATCTCGAAAGGTGAAAGTGGAAGCGAACCATCAAGGCCAAAGCCGCGGCGCTCCCACTGTCCTGGCACGCGCGGGTGGCGGTAAAGAAACGTCGCGACCAGATCAGTCTTATCGCGGTTTACGTCGCTGGTATCTTTCTTGCGAGCGAAATAGCGCAGAACAGCTTCGGCAATTTCAGGATCTGTCTCGCTGGTAAATGCATGACGCAGCATGGCTGGCGTGATGGCTTGGTCCAGCAGGCGTAACCATCGGCGCATCCGGTCGAGCGTGGCGTGGACCTCGCCGTCTCCTTCCTGCAGGGAGATGGCCTCGAGGCCGGCTGGAACCGGGACTTCGCCTCCAATGGAATCCTGCAGGAGCTTCTCGTAGAAGCCCTGCACCGTGGCCAGGATGGCCAACTCCCATTTTGGATCCTCTACCACACTTTCACTCCCGCTGATCTGAGCCTGCGGAATGCTGTGAACACAGGTTTGGATTAGTAAAACCTAAGGCGGGCTTCCCGCACAATCGTTTTCCCGAACGAGTGGCACTAAAGTCACAATGGGTTGTGACGCAGGCTAATGTTTCAAAGGCTTTACCGCCAAGGGCGCAAAGATACTCCGCCAAGCACGCGAAGGGACATACTATTTTTTCAGGTCTTTCAGGATTTCCCGTGCTGCGTTGGCGCCTGAGCCTCCGGTCAAACCTGCGCCGGGATGCGTGCCTGAACCGCAGAGGTACAGATTCTGAATCGGGGTGCGATACCGCGCCCAATCCAATAGTGGACGCATGGTGAAGAACTGGTCCAGAGAGAGTTCACCGTGGAAGATGTGCCCGCCGGTTAGGCCATAGGTTTCTTCCAGGTCCTGCGGAGTGATGATCTGATGGGTCAAAATGAGCTCCGGCAGATTAGGAGCATATTGCGCCAGCGTCTTGACCACCGTGTCGCCGAGCGCCACCCGCTGCTTTTCCCAGTCAGTGCTTTTCAATTTGTAAGGAGCGTATTGCATGTAGATCGACATCACGTGCTTGCCCTCGGGGGCAAGGTTGGGATCGGTGAGCGACGGGATTGCGACTTCAAGATAGGGTTGCTTGGAGAAACTTCCGTACTTGGATTCGTCAAACGCGCGTTCCAGATAATCGATTTCCGGACCAATGTGAATGCGGCTGCTCAGCGCCCGATCGTGGTTTTCGCCGTCGAGCGCGGTGAACCGGGGAAGTCCGGAGAGCGCAAGGTTTACCTTGGCGACGGTGCCGGGCATGCGATAGTGCTGCATCTTCATCACAAAATCCGGCGAGAGCTGTGCCGGATCTACCAGTTTCAGCAGGGTGCGTTTTGGATCGGCATTCGAGATCACCGCTCGGGCTGTAATTTCTTCGCCATTCGAGAGCACGACGCCGCTGGCGCTACCGTCCTTGACGCGGACTTCGATGACTTCGGCGCCACTTCGTATTTCAGCTCCAGCCTGCTGCGCGGCGGCGGCCATGGCTTGGGTGACGGCGCCCATGCCGCCGGTGGCGAACCATGAAGTGCCCGCGGCCTGCTCGTCACCCGCGGCGCGGATAAGGAGGACGAGGCTGCTGCCTGCGGACCAGGGACCGAGGAACGTTCCGAAAATTCCTCTGGCGGCGATGGTGGCGCGAAGCAGTTCGGTCTCGAAATATTCCGCCACCAGATCGGCGACGGCCATCGGCCCCCAGCGCAGCAGGCGATACATGTCACGCCTGCCCAACTTGCGGACGGCGCGACCAGTATTGAGCATCCCCCAGAGGTCGCCAGAACTGGGATTATCGATGTCAGGTGGAACCAAAGTGAGCGCCTTGCCGATTACTCGGCCCATCTTGGCGAGCGAGAACTGGAACTGCGGATACTTGATCGCATCTTTCTGGGAGAACTCCGCGATTTCCTGCGCGGATTTTTCCACATCCTTGTAGAGAATGAGAGCGCGGCCGTCGGGAGCGAGCGCGGTCACCGCCACCTCGGTAGAAATCATGTTGAGGCTGTGCTTTTCCAACTGCATGTCGCGGACGATGTCGCGCCGCAGCGGTCCAGCGGAATGAGCGAGCGTGGAGCAGCGGAATCCGGGGTGAAATTCTTCCGTGATGGCCGCGCCACCGGGTTGAGCGCGGCGCTCGAGCACCAGCGGCTTGTATCCAGCCTTGGCCAGGTAGAAGGCAGTGACCAGCCCGTTATGGCCGCCGCCGATGATCACGACATCGCGGTTCGTAGGCACGCTCTTTGTTCGTGTCTCGGCCACCTAGGCAGCCCCCTTGAAGTCTTTCAGGATTTCGAGAGCCGCCAGCCTTCCCGGGCCGCCCATGATGCCGCCTCCGGGATGTGTGGCCGATCCGCACATGTACAGATTCTTGATCGGGGTGCGGAATTGCGCCCAACCCGGCACCGGCCGGAGAAAGAAAAGCTGTTCCAGCGAAAGTTCGCCCTGGAAGATATTGCCTTCGCTGAGGCCGAACTCGCGTTCCAGATCGAGCGGAGTGACCACCTGGCGATGGAGAATGATGTCTTTGATGTTAGGCGCGTACTCGGCGATGGTGTTGATGACGTTGTCGCCGAAAGCCTCTTTCTGATCGTCCCAGTTCAGGCCGGGGCGGAGCTTGTAGGGCGCGTACTGCACGAAGCAGGACATAATGTGCTTCCCCGGCGGCGCGATCGAGGGATCGGTCAGCGTGGGAATGACCATGTCAATGTATGGCCGGCGGGAGAAGTTGCCGTACTTGGCGTCGTCGTAGGCCCTTTCCATGTATTCGACGCTGGGAGAAATCGAAATTGCGCCACGTAGGTGCGCCCCCGGGCCGGGGATGGCCTTGAAGTTAGGCAGCGCGTCGAGCGCCAGATTTACTTTGCCGGAAGAGCCTCGATACTTATAGCGGTTCACGTCTTCCAGAAATTCGGCAGGCAGCGTTCCTGCCTCGAGAAATTTCGTAAAGGTAAGCCGGGGATCGACACTCGACGAGACGATGTTCGCATATATCTCGTCGCCATGTGCGAGGACCACACCCTTGGCTTTGCCATTCTTCACGATGATCTGCGCGATGGCTGCCTTGGTGCGGATTTCAGCGCCGGCTTCACGCGCCGCGTCCGCAATGGCATTGGAAATCGCGCCGGTGCCGCCGCGGGCAAATCCCCAGGAGCGGAAGGCGCCGTCAATTTCTCCCATGTAGTGGTGCAGCAGAACGTACGCTGTTCCGGGTGAGCGTACGCCCAGGAAGGTTCCGATAATGCCCGAAGCTGACATCGTGGCCTTGAGCACGTCGGTTTCAAACCATTGATCCAGGAAGTCGATCGCGCTCATGGTCATCAACTGCACCTGGTTGTATTTATCCTCGCTGGTCATGCCCTGAAAGCGGCGACCGATGAACAGCAACTTCATCAATTCTTTTGGGTTCAGCGTGGCCGGATCGGGCGGCACCATACTCAGAATCGGCTTCACGAAGCGGCACATGGCTTGCATCGCTTTACCGAACTCGTCGTAGGCTTCGGCGTCAACTCTCGAGTGCCGAGCGACCTCGCGATGAGTCTTGCCGTGATCGTTGACTCGCCACAGATAGTCACCACTCGGCATGGGGGTGAAAGTGCCATCCAGCGGCAGGATTTCGAGGCCATGACGGGGAAGATCGAGGTCGCGAATGATCTCCGGGCGCAGCAGCGAGACTACGTAGGAGCACACCGAGAACTTGAATCCCGGGTAGACTTCTTCGGTGACTGCGGCGCCGCCGAGCACATGACGACGTTCCAGCACCAGAACTTTTTTTCCGGCGCGCGCCAAGTAGGCGGCAGTGGTGAGGCCGTTGTGGCCTCCTCCGATGATGATTGCGTCGTATTTCGAGTTGCCGTTGGAAGCAGCCATATCAACCTCTAGCGCCAGGGCGCTGAACGCAAGTCGCAGGGATTCTAACAGGAATAGTCGGGAGCCGACCGAATGAGTCTATTGCGAATTGCCATCTGCGGAAAAATTGAGGAAGGGGGTCAGAGTCCGCTTTTGAGTGCGGCCCAACTCAACATCGCGTTGGAAGATGAACGCATTTAGAGTAAGGCTGATTTTAGCCTGCAAGTGCAATTTTTGTCTTCACAAATTGTCCACCCTGACTGAGAGTCAGGCGCAAACCGCTCTGCGCTGTTGAGGTCAATTGCTGGGAACGATCAAGACTGCATATAATCCAGCACGAGTGGGTTTCCTCCGCGTCCTCGGTGTTCTCCGTGGTGGTGAAAAATCTTTAATCACGGAGGACACAGGGGACACGGAGATCGAAGGAGCTGCCTCTTGCCAGTCGGAACTGCATTTCACGAGAGAACTTTTCCGCTTTGCCACAGCCTGAATTACCGCGAGTGGTCGGGATACTACGCCGTCAGCGTGTACGAAGTGCATCATGAGCACGAGTACAACGCCATCCGCAACGCAGCCGCGCTCATCGATATCTCGCCACTCTACAAGTATCTGATCACGGGCAAGGATGCCAGCAAGCTGGTGAACCGCATCATTACACGCGACATTACTAAGGTGAGAGTGGGCCAGGTGATTTATTGCTGTTGGTGCGACGAGCAGGGCAAGGTAATTGACGACGGAACCATCACCCGCCTGGAAGACAACAAGTATCGCTGGACCGCTGCTGACCCCAGCCTGCGTTGGTTCCGGCAGAACGGTTTGAACATGGATGTTCAGGTCGAAGATATTTCCGAACAACTTGCCGCGCTGGCATTGCAGGGCCCGACCTCAGGCAAACTGCTCAAGGCGGTAGCGGAGGCGGATATTGCCAACCTCAAATACTTCCGCATGATACGGGGCAAGATCGGCAACGTTTTTGTGGACATCTCGCGCACGGGATACACCGGCGATCTCGGCTATGAAATCTGGGTCCCGTGGAACGACGCGGTGAAAGTCTGGGATGCGGTCATGGAGAAGGGCAAGCAGTTCGACATCCACGCCGCCGGAATGCTGGCGCTCGATGTGGCCCGGGTCGAGGCCGGGCTGCTGCTGATCGAAGTGGACTACACCAGCGCCAAGAAGGCGCTGATTGAGTCCCAAAAATATTCTCCCTACGAGCTGGGCTTTGGAAAGATGGTTCACCTCGAGAAAGAGAACTTCATCGGCAAGGCTGCTTTGGCACAACACCCGAAGCGGGGCGTGCCACGGCAATTCGTGGGCCTGGAAATCGATTGGCCAGAAGTTGAAGCGCGCTACGAGGAATTCGGGCTCACGCCGGCAGCGCCCAGCCAGGCTTCACGCGTGGCCGTGCCTCTTTATTTGGGAGACAAACAAGTCGGCAAAGCCACGACTACCACCTGGTCGCCGGTGCTGAAGAAGATGATCGCACTGGCTAGTGTGGACACAGCCTACTCGCAAATCGGCACCAAGGTGCAGATGGAAATTACCATCGAAGCCATGCGGCAGCAGGTGACAGCGAAGATTGTGAAAATGCCGTTCTTCAATCCGGAGAGAAAAACGGCGGTTCCGGTGTAACTAGAGTTGTGTGGGGGCGGGTCTTCGACCCGTCCCGGTCGAGCGAAGCTCGACGGGTTTCCGGGGCGAGAGACAAATGGCCGAGCTCCCGCTCGGGCGCGACCGGGTCAAAGACCCGGTCCCAGAAGGTTTGTTTTGGAGGCTCTTTTCTTTCCTGCCCAGTAAATCCAGGCGCCGATCAGCACGAGCAAACCCGACAATCCTACGATCTTAATCACCGCCAGCGGCTGGTTGGGTTCGTCTGGTTGCGGGACCAAGGACAGCCCAATGGTAAAGGTAGTGGTCATCAGGCCGACGACCGCGACCAATCTAGCCACCGGCTTACCGCCCGGGACACGGATCACATCGGGGTCTGCGGGTTCTTTCTGCAGCTTGAACATCGCCCCAAATAAATACAGGTACGGGATGAAGTACGTGATCACGCCCATGCTGACCAGCACGTCGTAGGCGCCCTTGATGCTGGTGCCGGCCTGTCCGAGAAAGATGAACAGCGTGCCGAAGACGAACTGGGTCAACAGCCCGACCCAGGGCGTCTTCCATCGGGGATGGAGCGCGCCGAACGCGGGGGGAAGAAAGCGATCGATTCCGGCCACGAAGGGCAAACGTGCGCCTGCAGCCAGGTACGCGCCGGCCGCGCCTACGTTGCTGAGCGTGATGAGCAGGGCGGCAAAAGGAATTATGCCTTCGAAACCGACGCGCTCCGCGGTCTTCGAAATCGCCTGCATCAGTCCCTGCAAGTTGCCGACTTCTGCAGCCGGCAGTGCCATCAGCACGCTGACGGTGCCCACGATGTAGCAAAACGTCACCGACACTCCGGCCACCAACAGTGCGCGTGGGATGGCGCGGCGGGCGTTCTTGATTTCTCCGCCCATGATCGAAGCGGTCTCAGAACCCGTGAACGCATAGATCAGCACCGACCAGAAGATCATGTCCTTGAGCTGGAAACCGGGCGTCATGGAGTGGGCGGTAAACGCAGTCGCCGCTCCGTAGCGATGCCAGGCCACCGCACCCATCGCAACCACGATGACGACCGGGATCCACATGGCGATCGCGCCCACGTTGTGCAGCCACGTCCCCACGTTGAGACCGAAAATGTTGGGTAGGGTGGCCAGCGTCAGCGCTACCAGGGAGAACACGATGTAGAACGTGGTGTTGTTGGAAAGATGTCCCCAGGCGTCGTGGCGGATGTAAAGCGCGTTGCTAGCGGCGAAGTACAGCACGGCGGGAAAGTAGGGCAGGTTGCAGGCCCAATAGGTCCAGGCGGTGATGAAGCCGGCAAAATCGCCGAAAGCGCGCTTCGACCAGACGTAAATACCGCCTTCTTCGGGATAGCGCGAGGAGAGTTCGATGACCGACAGCGCGAGCGGAGTGTAGAAGACCAGAAAGGCACCGATCCAGATGGCGATTGAACTGGGACCGGCAGCGGCCGCGGTAGCGATCCAGCGCAGGCTGACGCCAGTGACCACGTAGAAGAGCACCAGATCGCGGAAACCCATGACGGCCTTGGGTTGATTAGGATTTTCGGGGTCGGCAGCGGAAGCGCCTCTGGCGCTCAGGGTCGTCAGGTCGGAGGCTGGTCCAGTTTCGTCCACTCTTGTGTACGGGATGTCAGGTTGCCTGCGAGCGTAAAAAACTACTCAGACTGTTTCAGCGCCGGCTGCTTCCGCCGAGGATCGAACCCAGCACTCCACGGATGATCTGGCGTCCCACGGAACTGCCGATCGATCGCGCGGCGCTTTTCATCATTGCATCTACAACCGTGTCCCCGCATCGTCCTCCACCACCGCCGAGACTGGAGGGAAGACTGATCGACGGCAGATTCTCGTACCAGGGTTTGTCCGGGAGCGGGTGCCGGCGATTGCTGCGTTTTGCCTTTTTGAGCCGCTCGTAGGCCGATTCGCGGTCTACAACTTTTTCGTAGACGCCAAATATTACCGAGTGCGGGTGTGATCGGTCCGATCTGGCTGTGGAGCGGGCAAACCAGGGCGCGGTCGACCACGCTGGGAGTTCCTCGTTCATCGAGAAAAGAAACCAAAGCTTCGCCGACTGCGAGCTCCGTAATAACGGTTTCAAAATTCAGCTTGGGATTGGTGCGAAAGGTCGGGGCGGCGGCACGCACGGCTTTTTGGTCTTTCGGAGTAAACGCACGGAGCGCGTGCCGGACGCGGTTGCCCAGTTGTCCCAGGACGACTTCGGGCACATCCAGCGCATTTTGGGTGACAAAATATACGGCTACACCTTTGGATCGGATGAGCCGGATCCCCCGCTCGATTTTGGCCTGCAGGGTTGACGGCAGATCGGTGAACAAGAGGTGAGCCTCGTCGAAAAGGAAAACCAGCTTGGGCTTTTCCGGGTCACCGACTTTGGGCAAGCGCTCGAACAGTTCTGAAAGCATCCACAGGAGGAACGTCGCATAGAGCTGCGGCGAAGCCATGAGTTTGTCCGCGGCCAGAATGTTGATCACGCCGCGGCCGTTGGTGTCGGTCTGAATCAGGTCGTCAAGATTCAGCGCCGGCTCGCCCAAAAACTTGTCCCCGCCCTGTTGCTGCAATACGGTCAAGGCACGCTGGATGGTTCCGATGCTGGCAGGCGAGATGCTTCCGTACTGCGTCTGAAAGTCTTTGGCCGAATCGCCGACATGCTGCAGCATGGCTTGCAGATCTTTCAGGTCAAGCAGCACAAGACCGTTGTCATCCGCAATCTTGAATACGAGCGCCAGGACGCCGGACTGGGTGTCGTTCAAATTCAGAATGCGGCTGATGAGTAGCGGCCCCATCTCCAAGATTGTGGGGCGCACGGGATGACCCTGCTCGCCGAACACGTCCCAAAAGGTGACGGGGCAACCGGCAAGGTTGAAGTCGGTCAGGCCCAACCTTTTCACTCGCTCCTGCAGTTTGGGATTGTCGTTCCCCGACTGGCTGATTCCGGACAGATCGCCTTTCACATCGGTGGCAAAAACCGGTACTCCGATGCGGCTGAAGGCTTCCGCCATCACCTGCAGCGTGACGGTCTTGCCCGTGCCAGTAGCTCCGGCGACCAGACCATGCCGGTTTGACATGCCGGGCAAGAGGTACAGCGCATTGTCCCCCTTAGCGATTAGAAGAGGGTCTGCCATGGATTTCTCCGTTGCTGCAGAAAAGCTACGTGAAGGGGATCTTAGTATTCGCTAGTCAGGCGATTGTAAAGACACGGCGCGGTATCTGCCAAATGTGGTCCCGATCCAAGTCAAACAGGGCACGCTGGATTCGGCATCAGGAAGGTCGCAGCGCAGCTTTGCTCTTTCGCTTCCAATACAAATATCCCGGCACGCCGATAAGCATAATTGCGGTGCCCCAGAAGGCTTCAGTGGGCCGGGTAAAAATCGTGTTCAACGTCCATGCGGTCCCGACCAGTACGTAGATTCCCGGCAGCCAGGGATACCCGGCGCAGCGGTAGGGACGCGGAATGTCGGGACGCTTCCAGCGCAGCACAAACAGCCCAATCACGGTGAGCGTGTAAGACAGCACCATGCCGTAGATGACATAGGTGTAGAGCTGGTCATAACGCCCGCTCAAGGCTAGAACAGCCGCCCAGATGCCCTGCCCGATGAGGCCGAACGCCGGGGTGCGCCACCTGGGGTGGATCTCCGCCATGCGCTTGAAGAAGGCGCCATCCTGCGCCATGGCGAGAGACACCCGGGCGCCCGACAGCGTGCACGTGGCCGCCGCACTGAAGCAAGAGACGGCGATGGTGGCGGAGAGCCAAAGAGCGGCGCCCGGGGAAAAAAGCGCGGCTGCGGCGGCGTGAGCGATCGTTTCGTGTTTGGCGATTTCGCTCAACGGCATGGCGTATACGTAAGTCACGTTCATGGCCAGGTAAATCACGCCGACCGCGAGAATGCCCAGCACCATCGCCAGGGGCACATTGCGGCGCGGCTCCTTAACTTCGCCCGCAACCCAGGTGATGTAGACCCATCCGTCGTAGGCCCAGAAGACGGCGATCAGCCCGACTCCCATTGCGGAAATAAACTGTCCCGGGCCCAGGCCCATGGTCAGGCCGAGCCCATGTCCGCTGAAGTTCGTCCAATTTCCTCTGCCGATCGCAAATCCCAAGGCAACGAACGCCGCCATGGCGCCGAACTTGGTCCAGGTGGACACATTTTGCAGCAGCGTGCCCCAGCGTAGTCCAACCACATTGACGTAGGTGAGCAGGGCGATCAGCAACAAACCCACAAAATGAGCACGAGTGAGGATGATGCCCGCCATGGAGAACACGACGTGGTCTTGCGAAATCACGGGAATGACTTGACCCATGTAGGCGGCAGAGGCGACGCAGAGTGCCGCGATGGTGCCACCATTGGCTACGCTAAAGAGCATCCATCCGTAGAGAAATGCTGGAAGGTCGCCGTAGGCCTCACGCAAGTAGACGTACTGGCCTCCGGAGTCGGGGAACATAGAGCCGAGTTCTGCGAAGGCAACGCAACCGAAAAAGGAGATGACCGCGCCCAGAACCCAGACCAGCAGAAACAGCATGGGTTGCGGCAGCGGACCAGCGATATCTTTGGCGGTCAGAAAAATCGACGAGCCGATGATCCCGCTCACCAGCAGCAGAACTGAGTCCAGTAGTGAGAGGCCGCGAACCAGAGTGGGCTGGGCCTCGGAGGGTTTGCCGGTGGCCGGGAGAGCGGCAGTCGAGGGGTCCATTTTTTATCCCATTCCCAGTTCGTCGGGAGATTCGAGCGGAGTTCCACAGCGACGGCAGATCACGGCGGAGCAGTCGCCGCAAGTCAGCGGATCGGTGACTTCCTGGCTGCAGCGGGGACAGTAAAGTGGCTCCGGCTCGGGCTCGGGCTGCGGGGTTGGCGTCATAAGGATGGCAAATGTAGCATATCCTTGGTACGAAGGAGAGCAATCTGCCCGACAAATCTCCCACACCGGATGAGAAGTTGCAGCTGGAATTTAATCGCTGGGCGCTGGCCGGCGAAGGCGAGAAGATGGAGAACCATCATCTCGACATCACCGAGAAAACCCTGCGGCTGATGGATCTCCGCCCCGGCGAGCGCGTGCTTGATCTGGGTTGCGGGTCGGGCTGGGCTACCCGTTTGCTCTCTCGCCTGGTGGGAGATGGGCCTGAGGGATTTGGCCAGGTTGTAGGTCTCGACGTTTCCGACGAGATGGTTCGGCAGGCTCGCGTTTCTTCCAAAGACTTCGAGAATATTTTGTACGTGTGGGGATCGGCGCAGCAGATTCCGTGGGAGGAAAACTTTTTCGACAAGGTCTTGTCGGTGGAATCGTTTTACTACTATCCGGACCAGGATCGGGCGCTGGCTGAGCTCTTTCGGGTTATGGCGCCGCATGGGCGCTTATTCATACTGATCAATTTGTACCTCGACAATTCCTACTCGCTGCAATGGGTGGACAAGCTGAAAGTCCCGGTGCACGTTCACTCTGAGTCGGAGTATGTTGCGCTCTTGAAGAAACACGCGTTTGAGAAGGTCGAGGCGCGCCGCATTCCGGACGACACGCCCACGCCGGATGACTACCAGACGAAGTCTTTCCACAGTCTCGATGATCTACGAGCGTTCAAGAAGATGGGAGCGCTCCTGCTGATGGCATCGAAGCCCGACCTGCGAACGCCGGCGCCAGGTTACACGATTTATTGAAGATCAATGCCCGGTGTGGCGCCGGCATCCTGCCGGCTGTCCCGAGGGCATCTTGCCCTCGGCGGTGCGGGCGGGACACCCTCACGACAGCCGCCGGGACGGCGGCGCTACACAAAGCCACACCGACTATTTTGTCAGGAGGTTGTATTTCTTCAGGACCTCGCGCAGGCGGTCGTGGGGGAGGCCGATGACTTCAAAGTCGTTAATGCCCTTCATCGTCTTTGCCGCGACCATGGCGTTGATTATCGCTTCCTCGGTAGCCTGTACAGTCGCTAGAAAAATTGGGTTCAGGCGCTGGTTGGGGAGCATTGTGAGTTGGCGCACGCCCTTCGATCTGGCGGCGCCGGGGTTTGCGGTGGAGAAAGCGATGAAAATGTCTCCGGAGCCGTTGGAACCGAAGCTTCCATCCCTTCCCATGCCCAGGGACACTCGGCGGGCCACACGCTTCAGTTGGGTTGGAATCAACGGCGCGTCGGTGGCGACCACTACGATAATGGATCCCACGTCGTCATTGCGCACGGTGTGCTCGCCGATCTCACGGCCTACCGGAACTCCAGCGATGCGCAGCTGGCTGCGAAGTCCGTAGTTGCACTGCACCAGCACTCCTACCGTATAGCCGCCGTACTTTGGATCGAGTACCCGGGAGGAAGTTCCGATTCCGCCCTTGAACTCATTGCAGATCATGCCGGTGCCGCCGCCCACACTGCCTTCTTCCACCGGGCCGCTTCTGGCGGTATCCAGGGCATGCAAGGCGTCTTCGGGTTTCACGTGAAATCCGTTCATGTCATTGAGGTCGTCATCTGCAGTCTCTGCCACTACCGGCAACGACCACGAATAACCTTCGTCGTCCGGAGGTCCCCGTTTTATTCGCCATGAGATTACCGCGTCTCGTACCACCCCCACGCTGTGGGTGTTTGTGATCATTACTGGACCCTCCAGGAAGCCGGAATCTTCGAGCCATGTGGTTCCGGTCATCTCGCCGTTGCCGTTGAGGGTGAACCAGCCGGCGAACACCGCATCCAGAGAATTCTTGCCGCGGGGAAGAATGGCGGTCACTCCGGTGCGCACCGGGCCAACCCCCACTTTTAGAGGGCCGCTACCCGAGATGAGCGTGGTGTGCCCCACTTCCACGCCCTTCACATCGGTAATGGCGTTGAACAGGCCTGGGATACCGTCGAAAGGGACACCCAGGTCCCGGGCGCGAGGTTCGGTCTGGGCCGCGGTGGTCGCAAGAAGCAATGAAAAAAAAAGGGCAGGGAGCAATGCTCTGCCTGCTTTCAGCATCCAAGGCCTCCATGGTAAGTTTGGCAGTATACGGCATCCCGGGTTTGATCTCGGGTAGAATTCCGTCAAGCGGAGGATGGAATGGAAAACTGGAAGGTGGCGCTGGTGAGCGGTGCGGCAGGCGTGGGCACGGCAATGTTCCTGAAGAAAAAGTGGACCGCCGGCATCATTCTGGCGGGCGTCGGACTAGCCACGCTGGCATCGGAGTATCCGGAAAAATTCGCCGAAGTGCGCAACCGGCTGCCCGATTTTATCGAGCGCGGCAATAATTTTCTCGAGGTCGCGACCCGGGTGGGAGACCGCCTGGCGGAAGCTGCAGAAAACCGCTCCAAAACATGGTACGAGTCGCTGCTCACGAGTTGAAGGGTTTCGATCGGTCTTATTCGATACCCAGGGTTTTGCGGGCGTCGGGGCTAAGCCGCTCCGGAGTCCACGGGGGAGTCCAGACCACATTCACGGTGGCATGGCGCACGCCGGGCATGTGTTCCACTCGGGCCTTGACCTGTTCTCCGATCATCACGTGCGAGGGACAGCCCTGAGCGGTCAATGTCATTTCCACGGTGACGTCCTGTTTCTCCTCGGGCGCGGGATCAAAACGGACGCCGTAAATCAATCCCAGATCGACGATGTTGACCGGAATTTCCGGGTCGTAACATTGCTTCAAGGCGCTTAAGACTTCGTCCTCGGTGAGAGCAGCCATGGGTTCTCCTCAGAGCGGGCACTCCCTTGGGCGCGTGGAGTGTTCGTATTCATAGTTTACACGGGCAAGTGCTGTCGGTGTTCAGGTAGAACCACATGACCTCGGAAGCGAAGCTGAAAATCCAATTGGTGCTGGCGATCGCCATCGCCGTGGCGGCGCTTCGTGCCGGGTATGTCGTGTATGAGCGCCATAGGGAGGGAACTGAACAAGCCGCAAAGCAGGCGCCGCCGCTCAATCCAGACTATTACGTCATTCCTAAGAAACTCTATCCCTATGATTTGAAGTCGGCGAAGCAACTGACGCAGCAGCCCGTGTGGGTTAAGGAAGGCTACCGCTTCACGTATTACCCTTACGATCGCGCGCGCCACCACACTGACTTTGCCCACGAAGGGGGCCTGCTGCTGCCCATCCAAAAGCTGGAGATCAAAGATGTGGTCACCGATACTGCACCTCACGCCACCCGTGTGCAGCAAGTGATGGCAGTATTCGAGCAAGTGGGCAAGGCTTACGCTGTCCCCATCGGATCGCAAACGGGCGACCGTTACCAGATCTACTCCGACGAAATGTTCTTCATCCAGGACCCGCGCGAGTTGTACAAACACTGGCCGCCGGATGTTTGGGAATCCATTGAGAAACACCAGATCAAGCCTGGGATGAATGAATTTCAGGCGTATTTTGCCATTGGAATGGGGGTTCCTGACCGTTCCAGCGATCCCGCGGTGAAGACGGTGCGTTATCCCAACGGTGGCAAGCCGGTGACCATTACATTTCGCGATGGCAAGGCAGCGGAGATCAGCGGCGGGTAGGTGCGAAAAATTTCAGATTTAGGATTTTAGATTGCAGATTTCTTCGCTCTTCAGCAGCCAATTCTAAAATCTGCAGTCTTCAATCTAGAATCGTCAATCTGAACCTCACTTCACCACCGGCGATTTCTCAGTCGCGGGAGCCTGGTCATCCGCGTGGATCTGACCGTCTTCGTCGGCGTAGAACGACCGGTGTTCGGCATCCAGTTGCTTGGGGGTGAGTGTGAGCTCGAACCCGTCTTTGTGTGAACGGAAACCTACGGAATAATCGCCTCGATCCGGTTTCACCATGCGTTTGGTAAACGATCCGGTATGTACGAGGTCTGCCAGTGAGGCGGCAAACTTGTTGTTCTTCTTCTGATAGATCCTTTGGGCCCGCAGCACGGTGCGCATGTAACCCAGGGCCGCGGCCTCCGAGTCCGATTTTGCGGGATCGCCCTTGAATTTGGGCTGGTAGGGTGCCTGGGCGGCCGCGGCCAGGCAGATCACGAGCACGATCGCTCCCGCGCGCCGAATATGTCGTCTCACCCGTCTGCCTCGTTGTTTCATCAGTGGTACCCGTCTCGTTTTAGATGTTTACCACGTTACCGGCGTAATCGTGATCAGATAGTCGAATGTTCTCATCGCTGGCAAATGTAGTTATGCTTGACCCAGCTTCTGAATAAAGCAGGCAACCCTATCAAACAGGTAATCCTATGAAGGCTGCAACCGCCATGAAGGCTTCACCAGCAAAAAAACCGGCTATCCGTCTTGCCGTGGTGGAGAGCGATCCACTGCGTTTTGTTGGATTTCGCGCCCTGTTTGACTCAGAAACGGACTTCGAACTAATCGCGGCTTCTCTGCCTGACATCGGAAACCTGCCCAACATCGATCTGGTATTGCTGGGGAACCGCAACGGGCAGAACCTGTTCGACCTGATGGCCAGCCTGAAAGCCAGCCGTCCTGACCTGCGCATCATTGTGACAGGTTCAGGCATGGACGAGGAAACCATTTTGAAAGCCATTGCTTCGGGGGCCAAGGGTTATGTCGACGAGGCCGCATCGCCGGCAGAGTTTGTGCAGGCCATCCGGATCGTGAACCAGGGATCGGTCTGGGCGCCCCGGCGCGTGCTCTCCCTGTTCATCGAGCGGGTAAGCTCGGCTCCGGGCCGCGTCTTTCCCGCGGGCCGGGTGACCTTTACCGACCGGGAGAAGGAAGTGCTGGAGATGCTGGTCGCGGGCCGCTCCAACAAAGAAATCGGCTCTGCTCTCGGAATCGAGGAACGCACCGTCAAGGCCCACGTAGCCAAGTTGATGCGCAAGGTAGGAGTGCAGAACCGGATTGCACTTTCCGTGCACGCCATCACGCACTCGCTGGTTACGGCGAAATAGACGGCCTCCTTCCTGAATGTCGGCGAGGTTACTTTAGGACAATGCCCTGGGTAATCTTGCCGGTTTCCCGGGCGCCACGCATACTTGCTTCACCTACCACAGAACCTGGGAGACGGGGTTGGAAGCGGAGATTTAGGGTCACCGCGACTAGCCCCGATTTTTGTTCCCCCCCACTTCTTCCGCAGTCATGTCCCGGAGCCTTTTCTTCTTCACGAAATCCGTTAGAATCCATGTATCGAGTTGCAAGTAAACTCCATCAGGTTCAGGAAAGTCAGGAAGAAATGAAAAAACTGTTGCTGTTGTGTGTGGCGGCGTGTCTCACTGTTTCCGCGTTCGCCAAGGATGAAGATGCGGACCAGAACAAGGCGGAAGACCGAGTTAAGGCCGCCAGCACTGTGCTGGACGAGATCGAATCCGCACCCGACCAGGGCATTCCGGAAGAAGTGCTGGGGTCGGCCGAATGCGTGGCCGTTGTGCCCACCATGCTCAAAGGTGGATTCATCGTCGGAGCCCGCTTCGGACGCGGCGTTGCCAGCTGCCGCACGCCGAAAGGCTGGAGCGCTCCCGCATTCTTTACCATCAAGGGCGGCAGCTTGGGTCTGCAGATCGGCGCCCAGGCGGTGGATCTGGTCATGCTCATCATGAACGACGATGGCATGAAAAACTTGCTGAACAGCCAGTTCAAACTGGGAGCCGATGCCAGCGTTGCCGCCGGGCCAGTGGGCCGTCATGCCGCCGCCGACACCGACTGGAAACTCAAGGCGCAGGTGCTCAGTTACTCCCGTGCGCGTGGACTCTTCGCGGGACTGGAATTGAGCGGCGCCGCGATTGGCCAGGACAAGGAAGCCACCCGCGAGTTTTACGGCCGCATGGTGGCCTTCAAGACCTCGCTCAAAGGCACTATCGATCCTCCGCCAAATGCCTATCCGTTTCTCAATACGCTGGCCAAGTGGGCCAAGACGGCAGCCAACAAGTAGTTGAGACAGAGCAAGTGGGCACGGCTTGGATGCCGTGCTCCTCGTTCATCTTTACGTTCCTTCATGGCATCCCAGGAACCAACGGCCGGTGAGCTTTCGGAGCGCGTAACCGCACGAATACGCGAACTTTTTGCTCCGTCGGATCGCGACGCCGTTGTTGCACTTCTGCAGCAGTATCGTATGGACCGGCGCAGCAAAGGAACCGAGCGGATTCATTTGGACTCCTCCGAATTTGCAACGCGAGCGTTGAGTGAGTCAGGAAACTGGTCAAGCTGGCAAACACCGACTATCGCGATCTGATCATGGCGGCGGAGTATGACTCCATAGATGGTAAATACCTCAAGAAGAAGCCGCAAACATGAAGTCCAGATCCATCGGCAACTAGCCTACGGTGTCCCGTTTGACATCCAAGTTTTCGCTTGCTACCGTCACCAGTTTCCCTTAATGCGTCAGCGACTCGAGTACGCGCTTGCGTGGCCGTTTATCAAGACGCTGAGCCTGTTGCCTCGCCCCCTGTCGCGGGCGGCCGCGATTTCTCTCGCCTGGATGATTTACCTGCTGCATGCGCGCCTGCGGCGGGTCGGCATGCGCAATCTGGCGATGGCGCTACCGGAAGAGAGCCGCAGCGAGCACGGCCGCATCTTGCGTGGAGAATTTACCTCGCTCGGCCGTCAGCTGGCTGAGGTCTGTCAGTTTCCCCGATACACCAAGGAAAACGTAAGCCGGGTGGTGGTCTACGATGGCTTCGAAAACTACGAACGGGCCGTTGCCCGGGGCAAGGGAGTACTGTTTCTCACCGCTCACTTTGGCGGTTGGGAGCTTTCCGCATTCGTTCATTCGCTGCATGGCCACTGCATGCACGTAGTCGTGAGGAATCTGGACAACGTCTATCTCGACCGCCTGATCCAGCGCTATCGCTCGATGCACGGCAACGCCACTGTCAGCAAAGATAATTTCGTCCGTGGTCTTTTAGCAGCGATGAAGGCCGGCGAGGTGGTTGGAATTCTTATGGATACCAACATGACCCCGCCGCAAGGAGTGTTCGTGAATTTCTTCGGCATTCCTGCGTGCACGGCCAGCGGACTGGCCAGGATCGCTCTGCGCGCAGATGCCGCCGTTGTCCCAACTTTCACCATCTGGGATCCCACGCTGCGAAAATACCGCTTGCGATTTGATCCCGCGGTCAACCTGGTGCGCACCGACAACGACGAAGAAGACATCGTCACCAATACTCAGGTGTTTACAAGAATCACTGAAGACTATGTGCGCCGCTATCCCGACCAATGGTTGTGGGTACATCGGCGCTGGAAAACGCGGCCGCCGGGAGAGGCGGGGTTGTACTGAAAAGCAGCTTCTGGCTTCTTGCTGTTGTTGGCGGGTGTGCTAAGGGCCAAGTGCTTGTGGCTAGGAGGCAGAAGCTAGATGCGTTCAAAACCAATCGCTGCGGTAGGCGATCCACCAGCTGGCATACGCAATGGGGATGGTTGCGCCCAGCGCCCACCAGAGGGGTAGGATGAAATCTGCGGCCAGCCCAAGCACGGTGAAGCTGATCCAGAAGATTTTCTTCTCCATCTCGCCATTCTAGACCCTTGAGTGGAACCAGGCTCTGTTACCCACACAGTGCCCCCTGTCCTGTAAGGATTCGCACAGGCGGAGTACATCGGGAATTGACCCTAGGGGATTCGGTGAAACTCCGTAGGACCACTTGGCTTCGCCCGTCGCGGGTGAGAGGAGAGGTTTTTGTAGCGGACGGATTTTGCTGAATGTTGCAGCCCTGAAAGCTCCCCAGGCGCTTTTTTCCGTATGGATTTGGGAAGGAACAAACCCTCCTCCGGCTGTGCGCATCCACGTTAAGCGCACTTTGGAGGTTGAATGAGCAAGAAAAACGGGCTGGCCGATCCTATCCGCCTCAAGCCCTTCGATCCCGCCGACAAACAATTACTTCGGGTTGTTGTCGAAACCCCGAAAGGAAGCCGAAACAAATTTGCGTTCAATTCGGATGAGCAGACTTTCGAACTGAAGAAAGTGCTGCCGGCTGGCATGGCGTTTCCTTACGATTTCGGATTCGTTCCCTCAACTCGAGCCGACGACGGCGATCCTGTAGACGTGCTGGTGCTGATGGATGAGCCGGCCTTCCCGGGATGTCTGCTCACCTGTAGGCCAATCGGTGTAATCGAAGGCGAGCAGGGCGTCAAGAAGAAGGTACGAAACGATCGAATTGTTGCGATCGAAAAGGATGCGCACAGTTGGGCTGACGTAAAAACCGTTAATGATCTGGGCAAGCAGTTCGTTCGGGAACTGGAAGAATTCTTCGTGGATTATCACAAACTTTCGGGCGAGCAATACCGCGTGCTCGGCTTGAAAGGGCGGGGACAGGCGCGAAAACTGGTGAAATCGGGGAAGCAATGAGGAACCGACGGCGGTGAGCCAAATTTTGGTCCGGTTCCTCATCGGCGGTGTGGCCGTTTCTGCATTTGCGGTATTAGGCGACCTCTTGAAACCGAAAAGCTTCGCCGGACTGTTTGGTGCCGCACCTTCTATCGCGCTTGCTGCTTTGGGGCTAGCGGTGGTGACTGACGGCGCGTCTTATGCCGCCATCGAGGGTCGTTCCATGATGGCCGGAGCGATAGCATTCTTTGCTTACGCGTCCCTCGTAAGTTGGATCATGATGCGATACAAGTTTAAAGCTCTCTTGGTGACGATGTGCTCAATCCCCCTCTGGCTAGGTGTGGCGGGGGGTGTTTACTACGTCTGGCTGAAATAGGGATGCAAATCAAAGTTGATTCTTCGGTTTTCGGACAAACCAAGTGGTACGACTACGCGGTTCGATTCCTTTTTGGGGGATTGATCACAGCCGTAGGAATTATCGCCAAAAAGTTTGGGCCCGGTATCGGGGGGTTGTTCTTAGCGTTTCCGGCGATCTTCCTAGCCAGCGTAACTCTCATCGAGAAACATGAGAAGGAGAAGAAAGAATCTCTAGGGCTCGAAGGGGCGGCGCGTGGAAGGAGCGCAGCCAGCATTGGTGCGGCAGGCTCTTCAATGGGAAGCATCGGATTGTTTGTTTTTGCCTGGGTGGTCTGGCAATTCATGCCAAGCGACCACGCCTGGGTTGTTCTCGCGGGTGCCACGCTCTCATGGCTGACAGTCTCAGTGGTGGTTTGGCAAATTCGAAAGCGAACGTAACCCAAGGCAAACGAAGACACCGCCCCGCGCCCAGCAGAATCGGTGCATGCCCGGCGTAAAAACGGTCAAATGGGTTCTGGCCAAAATTCTTCAAGAACGCGCGCATTGACCTCGCGAGTTGACTTTTCTTCTCCATCTAGCCGTTCTGGACCCGGTGTAGCTTTTCTTTCCTTGGCTAAACGTATACAAAGATGCCATGAAGCGCTCACTCAGGACGGTTGCCGAATCGGTACAGGGACAAGTGGTGGGAGATGGCGCCGTCGAGGTCAGCGGAATCGCCAGCATTGCGCAGGCGACCTCCGTGGACCTGGTGTTTGTTGAAGATGAAAGGAGCTTGCGCGCGGCACTTGCATCAAATGCCGCGGCGGTCATCGCCGGTGATTTCGCGCGACGAAACACAACCTCCAAGCCGCTGGTGATTTCCAGCCATCCTCGGCTGGCATTTGCACGCGCCGCACGCCTTCTTTCTCCTGCGCCGGGTCGCCAGCCCGGGACGCATCCTACCGCGGTAGTGAATGCTTCGGCCCAGCTCGGCAAAGACGTAGTCGTGGCGGAGCGGGCAGTTATCGGCGAGAATGCCGAGATCGGCGATCAGACCTGGATTGGCGCCGGTGCCGTAGTTGGAGCCGCTGTCCGTATCGGCCGCGCTTGCGAGATCTGTCCCCATGTCACTATTTACCCGGGCGCACAACTCGGCGATCGTGTGGTGGTACATGCGGGAGCCGTGCTGGGCAGCGATGGCTTCGGTTATGTCCGTGACTCTGCGACCGGACGGCACGAGAAGTTTCCCCAGGTAGGGCGCCTCGAAATCGCAGATGATGTGGAGATCGGAGCCAACTCGACGATCGATCGGGGAGCGCTCGAAGTCACGCGCATCGGACGCGGCGCTAAGATCGACAACCTGGTGCACATCGGGCACAACTGCCAGATCGGGGAAGACGTAGTGATCGCAGCTCAAACCGGGCTCTCAGGCAGCATTGTGATCGAGAAAAATGTCGTCCTCGGCGGCCAGGTGGGCATCGGAGAACATGCGCGCATCGAAGAAGGTGTGATGCTGGGTGGGCAAGGCGGAGTCCTGCCCTACAAAGTGCTGCGCGGCAACGGCGTAGCGTTCTGGGGAACTCCAGCACGCCCAGTGCGTGAATATTTGAAACAGTTGGCAGCTTTGGCACGGCTGGCGAAGAAGAACAATAGTCCCTGACCCCACATACCATGTCGATCATCGTTATCGGCGGACACTCGCGCAGTGTGGGCAAGACGAGCGTGGTGGCCGGGCTGATTGCCGCTCTGCCGGAATACAATTGGACGGCGCTCAAGATCACGCAATATGGGCACGGCGTCTGTTCAATGGACGGGGAGCCATGTCACTGCGCGACTGACGATCATAGCTGGGCGATCTCCGAAGAGCAGGATCCCTCTGGGGGGTCCGATACTTCTCGGTTTCTGGCTGCGGGCGCGGTCGGAGCCTGGTGGGTCCGGACCGAGCAAGGACGTTTGGCGGAAGCCATTCCCGCGGTGCGTGGCAAGCTCGCCGAGTCCGAGAATGCGATCCTGGAGTCGAACAGCATTCTCAAGTTTCTGCGTCCAGACCTCTACCTCACGGTTCTTGATCCTGCAACCGCGGACTTCAAGAAATCAGCCCAGGCGTTTCTCGATCGGGCGGACGCCGTCATCCTGCATGAAAAGCAAGAACATGCCTGGCGGCAGATTTCGCTCAAACCGGTGGCAGGGCGGCCCATGTTTCGTATTTCTCCGCCGCCATACGTGACGTCTGACATGGTTGAATTTGTGAAAGCACGGCTAAAAATAATAAACCACAGAGGACACTGAGAAAACGTTATCCAACTTTCCTTTGTGTCCCCAGTGTCCTCTGTGGTTATCTTGAATTATGACGCCTGCGCCCATCAAGCTTGCGATTTCCGTGGAGGTACTCAATCAGATTGACATTCGAGTCGGAACGATCGTCTCGGTGGCGGACGTCCCGAACTCCGACAAGCTGATGCAGTTGCGCGTGAGCTTCGGCGATCACGAACGCACCATCGTCGCCGGCATGAAGATGGAGCGGACCAATCCGCAAGAGATTGCGGGCAAGCAGGCGCTATTCGCGGTTAACCTGGAGCCACGGAAAATGCGAGGTGTCCTGTCGGAGGGGATGCTGTTCGACATCGGATTTGCCGACGGTGTGCGCCCGGTGCTGGCAATGCCGGAAACTCCGGTGCCGGATGGAACCCGGGCGGGCTAGGATTTGCGCGAATGCGCCACCTCCCACACCTTGGCGTATTTCCAAGAAACGTACCCTGCGTGGTAGAGGTGCAGCAGTAGTCCTTCCCGTCTGTCGAGAAAACCCAGGCGGCAAAAATAGTTGTAGACGAATGTCACCAGAGGCCGCACTACGATGTTGATCACGCTGAATCCGGTGTGTCCCTCGGTGACCGCCATTTCGGCCCCTAGGGAAGAGTAGCGGTTCATGTGGTCGATGTAGTCAGAAAGCGTGGGGTAAGAGTGGTGGATCAGGGCAATGTCGTCGCCGGGATTGAAGTCGCGGTCGGCGATCAACGTGCGGCCGTTGGTGGAAACTGTTTCATGAACTGCACGAGCGGAAAAGCTTGCCTGGCCATGTCGGAACAGCCGCAGTTTGCGATCAGGATAAAAGCCGCCATGTCTGATCCAGCGTCCCAGGAAATGGTTTTTGCGGGGAAACCAGACGCCCGCGACGGTTGCATATTTCGGAGAGTCCGGTCCGAGAATGCGCTCGATTACCTGCACGGCACCGCGGCTCAGCTCCTCGTCGGCATCCAGACTGAGAATCCAGTCTCCGGTCGCCTTCTCAATCGCCGAATTCTTTTGCGCCGCGTAGCCCTTCCATTCCTCCATGAACACTTTCGCTTCGTAGGTCTTCGCGATCTCGAGTGTGCGATCGGTCGAGCCTGAATCCACGACGATGATTTCGCCTTGCCCGGCGTGCACCAGCGGCTTCACGCTCTCGAGCGTACGCCCGAGCTGAGATGCTTCGTTGTGCGTGATCAGAACGACAGAGATTTGCACGCGGAGAGAATAAACCGGGAAGCAGGGCCGGCGGAATGGCCGCGGGGATGCCTGGCGGAACGGCATGGCTCCGGGTGTCCTCTTTCGAGGTCGTACGGGCCCCGCCAGGCCCATAGAGCTCGCGCCGGAATGAAGGGCTCGCGCGAAAAAAAGGCACGGCTTGCGCCGTGCCTCTACTTAGTGTCGGACTACTACCGCGGTTGCGCAGTAGCCGGTTGAGCTGACTGGGGCGGCGTAACCGAGGACGGCACGTCAGGCCGAGGAGCCACGAAAGGAATGTTCGGCATGTGTGTCACTTCGCCGTGCTCAGCATCGGTGACCAGGATTCCCGAATGATCCAGCAGTAGGCCGGTGGCGCGATCCAGTTCAACCTGGGCTTTCTCGTAGGCCGCCATTGCCGACACCAACGTCGACTCGGCTTGCGCCAGCGCGCTCTGGTTCTGCAGCACCAGAGTGGTGGTGGAAGCGCCCAGAGCGTATTTCTTCTGCTCCGCATCCAGGGACTGATGTCCCAGATCCACTGCCGCCTGTGCGGACGCTACACTGGCACGGTTCTGTTGCACCGCGAACTGTGCGTTGCGTACCTCGATGCGGACCTGGTTTTCCAGCTGCTGCAGCCGCATCTGTGACTGGCGATATTCCAGTTCGGAGCGAATCTGGGTTGCCTGAGACACCCGGTTGCGCAGCGGAATGGTCAAGCTCAACCCCACACCCTTGTCTGGAGCGCTGGAATCCACCAGTTGCCCCAGAGCATTGGAATAACCTACCGGACCGCCATTGCGGAAGGGCGGCGCCGCGCGGGTGGGATTAAAGCAGGCTTCGAAGGCGCTGCCACCGCCGGGCGGGCAGTTGGGCAGCGCTACGTTCCCTCCGATACCCGTTCCTCCGTAGTAAGCGTAAAGGTCGAGGCTCGGCAGCAGTAAGCTGCGGACGGCTCTGTTACTGATTTCAGTGTTGGTCAGGTTGATGCGCGCTTCCGCCAGTTCGGCGCGATGGCTGAGGGCGTCATTTACCAAATCCTGGGTTGGAACCACTGATTCCGCCGCCGGCAGCTGCATGGTGGAGGTTGGAATGACTTCCGCATCGGCCAGACGTGGGTCCACCAGGGTTCGGCTGAGAGCATTTTTCATCAGCAACTGCTGCAGTTGCAGATTGGTCTGTGCCACAGTCAGAGCTTGCTGGTCGGTGGCCACAGTGCTCTGGGAACGCACCACCTCGATGGGCGCCAGGGTGCCGATTTCTACCTGCTTTTTAGTGTCGGAGAGAGTCTTCTGCGCGAATGTCAGGGACTCATTCTGCACCCTCACGTTTTCGTATGCGAATAACAGATCCCAATAGATGTTCTCGATCTGATCCACGGTCGTGATGATTTGCAGCCGGAAAGCAATATCGGAAATCTCGCGGTTATTCTTGGCAATCCGAATAAACCGCGTATTGGGCGCAAAACCGAACCCCTGCAGCAGGTGCTGAGTGAGCCTGAACTGCAAACCAGAATTAATGGACGGGCTATAGGTGGCCGTCGGACTATCCGTCGTGGTGTGGGTGTTGTTGAATCCCACCGTCACGTTTGTGCCGGTCTTGAAACCTTGCAGGTAGCTGAAATTCGCCGTCCCGGTATTCTGGTTTGCCACGGGAAGGGGGCTGAAAATGCTGATCGATTGGGTATAGGCCCGATCCATTTGCACTGTGCCGGTGAGCACGGGATCGAAGCTCGTGATGGCAGGGCCGCTGCCCAAGGTGGAGTTGACCAACCCGCCGATACCGGTTCCAGCGCCTCCCGAGCCCGCGCTCGTGCCTCCGGTGCCGGAGCCGACCGACCCGCTGAGGCCGCCTGTGCCCCCGCCGGGCGTGCCCGACACGATACCGCTGTTGACTCCCAGGGTGCTGGCTCCAGCCCGCGTGCGCAGAATGTCGGTGTCGGCAATGTTGAGGTTATAGCGCTGGATCGCGATGTCCAGGTTGTTCTCCATCGCGAGCGCTACAGCATCGTTCATCGACAAATATAGCTTGCCGTCTCGCATGAGCTGCTCGATCCGGGGCGTATTGCTGAGATCCGGGGCGGGCAAATACTGAGGCAGATAGGGTCCGATCGGGTTGGGGAAGTGCGAGCGGGCCTTGGTGTAATCCCCCATGGTGAAGCGCTGCGGTCTTGGCCCCTCAGGCGCGGATTGATTGGGCTGGGCTGCCGTCTGGGCCCATGCCGTGGCAGTCAAAGTACCGGCCAGGACGACCGCAAGAGTCCGCCGGAGGGCGCATTGCAATGCCGACAAAAACATTCGATTCTCTCCCTGCACAAGCTGATGGTGAAGAGCGCTACGGCTTCTGGAAATCAAGCGATGGTACGCAAAATACGAGCGCCAGGTTTCGTTTTTGTGCTCGCCGGCGCTATTGCTGCTTTTCGTCCCTGGGCGCGAATTGAATCAAATAGTATAGCTGACACCCTTGTTCGCCGATTCTGATGCTCTGGGCCGCGCCGGTAAAGCTTTGTAAAGATTTGCAACAGGATTGGATGACAGTCCCCAACGGGAAGACTCCAAACAATCATCATGCGCAATCTCAAATTGGTCTTGTCCTACGATGGCACGGAGTTCTTCGGGTGGCAGGTTCAGCCCGAAGCGGCGACCGTCCAGGGCGCGTTGGCCTTGGCCATTGGACGGGTAACCGGCGACAAAGTCCTGCCCCAGGGTTCGGGGCGTACCGACGCAGGAGTGCACGCGCTCGGCCAGGTCGCAACCTTCGTCACCCAATCGCCCATCCCGCCAGAGAACCTGGTGGTCGCGCTGAATGATATTCTGCCTTCCGCGATCCGGGTGCTGGAGGCAGCCGAAGTGCCGACAGAATTTCACGCCCGGAAGTCCGCCCGCGCTAAGACTTACCGCTACAGAATGTACCGCGGCGCCATCTGTCCGCCCTTTCTCGCCCGCTATGTATGGCATTATCCCTACCCGTTGGACGAAGATGAGATGCAAGAGGTAGCCGGGATGATCCTGGGCGAGCATGATTTCACATCGTTCGCCGTCGTGGACCCGGAACGGGGACGGGAAGAGATGTCGAGTGTCCGCCAGATTTTCGGTTCGACCTGGGAACGGCAGGGCGATGAATTTGTCTACACCGTGCGAGGCAACGGATTTCTGCACCACATGGTGCGCAACCTGGTAGGAACGTTTTTGCTGGCAGGCAAGGGGACTCTGAAGGCTTCCGACCTGACGCGGATTCTGGAAGCGCGTTCGCGGTCAGCTGCAGGAGCCACCGCGCCGGCAGGCGGTTTGTGCTTGGTGAGCGTCGAGTATTAGTTGCCGGCACCTATGGCCCGTGGCCGCGGGCGACTCGCCTGCGGGGTTGCGCAACGGCAATCACAATTGAGTGGTTTTGTTCATGGCGACTGATGTGCAAATCGCTGTCCGCAAGATAGTCTCGACCAATCCCGCGACCGGCGAGACGCTGCGCGAGTTCGAATGCGCATCGGAAGTGGAAGTTCATGCCGCGGTTATCCGGGCTCATGCGGCCCAGCCAGCGTGGGCCGAGCTGGGTGTGCGCAAGAGAATCGCAATCCTGCGCGACTTCCAGACCCGCCTGCACCTGCACAAGTCCGAGGTCGCGCAGTTGGTCGCCCGCGAAGCCGGCAAACCGTATGTCGAGGCGCTGCTCACCGAAGTACTGGTGGTGCTCGATGCGGCGCGCTTCCTGATTGACAACGCCTACCGGCTGCTGCGGGACGAACGCATTCCCCACGGCAATCTGGCCATGAAGGCCAAGTCGGGCCGCCTGGTTCGCGAGCCGTATGGCGTGATTGGAGTCATCTCGCCCTGGAACTATCCCTTTTCGATTCCGGCCACGGAGAGCCTGGCCGCTCTGGTCGCAGGAAATGCGGTGGTGGTGAAGCCCTCGGAGTTTACCTCGCTCACGGCAATTGCGCTGGCGTCGCTGCTGCACCAGGCGGGCGTGCCTCAGGAAATCTTTCAGGTGATCGTAGGCGACGGTGGCACGGGAGCGACACTGATCAACGTCGCCATCGACAAGTTGGTCTTTACCGGAAGCGTGCCCACGGGAAAGCTGATCGCTCAGACCGCGGCAGCGCGCCTGCTGCCGGTAGTGCTGGAGCTGGGCGGCAAGGACCCCATGCTGGTCCTCGACGATGCCGACATCGAAATCGCCTCAAGGGGCGCGATCTGGGGCGCATTCATCAATGCCGGGCAGGCCTGTCTCTCGGTCGAGCGTTGCTATGTGCATCGCAGCCTGTATGGGCCATTTCTCCAGGCCTGCGTGCGCCAGACTCAGCAGCTGCGAGTGGGCAACGGCATGGACCCTGAAACTGACATTGGCCCGCTGATCCACCAACGGCAATTGCGGCAAGTGGAATCACAGGTGGAAGACGCCCGAGCGAAGGGAGCGCGCGTGCTGGCGGGCGGAAAACGCCTGCCGGAAATTGGAGCGAACTATTATGCCCCGACCCTATTGGCGGATGTCACCCACGAGATGCGCATCATGCGCGAAGAAACATTCGGGCCAGTGTTGCCGGTAATGCCGTTCGACAACGACGATGAGGCGGTCGGTTTTGCCAACGCTTCGGAATACGGCCTGGCAGCAAGTGTATGGACACGCGATCGCGCCCGGGGGGACTCGCTAGCGCGGCGAATCCAGGCGGGCACGGTCATGGTGAACGATGTAGTCTCCTGCTTCGGTATCAGCGAAGCTCCCCACGGAGGCGTGAAGGCCAGCGGCATAGGACGCTCTCACGGACGCGTTGGCCTGGAAGAAATGGTGCGGATAAAATACCTCGATTCCGACCTGTTGCCCGGAATGGAAAAAATCTGGTGGTATGGATACGGAAATGCTTTCCAGCGCCAGATGGAAGGCCTGCTCGATTGGCAGTTTGCCAGCAGGTTAGGCCAGCGGCTGCGGGGCGCGGTGAGAGCCGCGGGAGCGCTGAAGGGCAAGAAGCCCGATTAGCGTTTTTCAAAGATGACAGAGGCTCTAACTTTGATCCGAATGACAAAGGGAAGAACATCCGATGACTTCGAATTCCGATCCAAAACGCGAACTCTTGCGACACACCGTGGCGACGCTGGCCTACCGCGGGGGCAAGGCGGTCCGCAATGCTCCTGCTGGGTTTGCCGAATTTCGCGCCTGCCCGTCGGGACGCACGCCGGCACAAATCCTGGCCCATTTGGGCGACCTGCTTGACTGGGGACTGTCCATCGCGCAAGGCAAACAGAGGTGGAATAGTTCCCAGCCTTTGCCCTGGGATAAAGAAACGGACCGGTTCTTTGCCGCGCTCAAAAGATTCGACGACTACCTGGTTTCGGCAGAGTCGCTGCATGCGTCGGCGGAGAAGCTTTTTCAAGGTCCGGTCGCCGATGCCCTGACCCATGTGGGGCAGATCGCCATGCTGCGGCGGATGGCGGGTGGACCGATGAAAGGCGAGAGCTATTTCGTCGCCGATATCGTGAGCGGGCGCGTGGGACCAGAGCAGACCCCGCCCAAGGGGGAATACGATTGAAGCAGGTTATAGCTCAGCCGAAAGGCCTTCGAGTAAAATGAATCGGTAAATCCGGCGGCCCTTCGCCGCAGCGACGAGGATAGCCCTTGCCAACCAGCGAAACCGTGACTGCCCCTCCGCAACTTCCCCATCACAAAGTGAAGGTCAAGAAGCCGGGACAGCGCTCCTGCAACGAGAAAGACGCCAAGGGCAAGTTCTGCGGCGGACACCTGAAACGCTGGTTCTACACCACGGACGTGGTCGAGCAGGCCTGCGGCGACGCGGAAGATGCCTGGGGACCGAACGCCGAAGTCTATCGCTGCGAGCACTGCAAGACCCTCTATCTGCCGAACCAGGAAGGCGTGCGCGGGCTCAATGTAGCCGGTCAGGGACAGACGTCAGTTTTTGGGCTGACTGTGGCGCCGAAGAAGTAAATGAACCCGACCCGGGCGTTGCCTGGTACCCGCCAAAGAACCAGTACCAAATCGTTTTAATCGTTGACAGCGCCTTACGCGGCATAATCCAATACGCGGGAATGGCAACCACTCCGACCGGCTCTGCTTCCTCTTCCTCCTCAGGCTTGCGGCTGCGCAGATCGCTCACTCTTTGGGACCTGATTCTTTACGGCATCATCGTCATCCAGCCGACCGCGCCCATGCCCGCCTACGGAGTGTTCAGCAACGCCGGCCAGGGTCACGTGGTCACCTCCATCCTGATCGCCATGGTCGCTATGGTTTTTACCGCCATGAGCTATGGCCGCATGGCGCGGGTGTATCCCAGCGCCGGCTCGGCCTATACCTACGTGGGTCGCGAACTGCATCCCTCTCTCGGCTATGTCACCGGCTGGAGCATGACCATGGACTACATGCTCAATCCGTTGATCTGCACCATCTGGTGTTCCAAGGCAATGGCCGATCTGTTGACTGGAACCCGATATCAGATTCCGTATCCCGGCCTGCTGTGGCCGATCATATTTGCCGGGTTGTTTACCGTGCTGAATCTGCGCGGAGTGAAAACCTCAGCCCGGATCAATCAGACGCTTTGCGCGATCATGGGAGCGGTGATTCTGGCCTTTTTCTGGTACACAATCCGCTACATCTTTCATTTGCCGCAATATCCTGAGGCCTACTTCTTGCGTCCGTTTTACAACCCGCAAACTTTTACGATCAATGGGGTGTTCCATGGCACTTCGGTCGCGGTGCTCACTTACATAGGATTCGACGGCATTTCGACCTTGTCGGAAGAAGTGGACAATCCCAAGCGGAACATTTTTCTGGCTACGGTGCTGGTCTGCGTAATTACCGGGTTTCTGGCCGCGGCTGAAGTCTACGGCGCACAATTACTAAGCTCCCAGTACATGTTCTCGGCGGATGAAGTGGAGAATGCATTCAGCCACGTGGCCGCGATTGCAGGTGGCACTCTGCTGACTAAGGCCATCAGCATCACGCTGCTGATCGCCACCGTAGGTTCTGGCATGGGATCGCAACTCGGAGCGGCCCGCCTGCTTTATGGCATGGGACGCAGCAACGCTATCCCGAAAGAATTCTTCGGCGCCATCCATCCCAGGACCCGGATTCCCGCCAACAACGTGATTTTCGTCGGTGTGATTGCACTGCTGGGAGCGTTCCTCGTCACTTACGACAATGGCGCGCAGCTACTCAACTTCGGTGCGCTGATCGCTTTCATGGGCGTCAATCTGGCGGCGCTGACCCACTACTACATTCGCGGCGCGGACCGTTCCCTGGGACAGCTGATTCCGCCGGTGCTCGGCTTCATCATTTGCCTGTTCATATGGATACATCTGTCCAAACTGGCGCTGATCGGGGGTTCCATCTGGATGGTCGCCGGGATCGCTTATGGGGCGTGGAGGACCAAAGGCTTCCAGGGCAGCCTGGTGAATTTCGACGTGCCTCCGGAAGAAGACTGAGAACGCGGATGCGGAAGACTGAATTTCAGGGCGCCGAGTGAGCAGATCGGGAGCAATCTCCTGGGTCGCGCCGCTCGACTATGACGACTACCCTCCTTATAATGACTCTATTGATTTGCCTGGACCAATTACACTTGCATGTAGGTTAAGAGATAAAGACACTGGATGAGGCAAATCGTACTAGAGGCGCCCGGTGAGTTGGTCGAGCGCCAACTCCCTCCCCCTAAAGCTTCCAGTGGTGAGGCGCTTCTCCGCATACGTCGAGTCGGTGTGTGTGGCAGTGATTTCCATGCCTTCGCTGGCCGACACCCCGCCTATACCTATCCTCGCGTGCTGGGACACGAACTGGCGGGCGAGGTCGTCGAGGTGGGGCCCAACGAGAAGGGCGTCAAAGCTGGGGACCGTTGCGCGATTGACCCGTACGTCAACTGCGGTGTTTGCGCGCCATGTAAACGTGGCCGAACTAACTGCTGCGAGCGGCTCAGTGTTCTTGGGATACACGTCGACGGAGGCATGCAGGCGCTGCTGCCGGTGAGGCTTGACCTTTTGCATAAGTCCGCCATCCTTTCCCTCGATCAACTGGTCCTGATCGAAACGCTAGGAATCGGAGCGCATGCCGTCTCGAGAAGCGAACTGAGATCGGGGGAACGGGCTTTAGTGATTGGAGCTGGCCCCATTGGGCTCGGAGTGATCCTATTCGCAAAAGCTGCCGGGGCTGATGTTCGTCTGGTAGAACACATCCCGTTCCGGCGGACATTTGCGGAGAGCCTGGGAGCGGAAATCATTTCGCCGACGGATCACTATCTCGCGGATGTCGTCTTCGATGCTACCGGCAGTGCTGATTCGATGGGAAGGAGCCTTTCCTACACCGCACCCGCAGGCCGCTTGGTTTTTGCAGGTCTCACTCGGGACCCAATCTTGATTGATGATGCCTTGCTCCACAAACGGGAGATTACGCTTTACGCGAGCCGCAACAGCTGCGGTCAGTTTCCCCGGATTATTCGCATGATGGAGGAACACAAGATCGACCCGGTTTCATGGATCACGGATCGCATGCCACTTAGTGAAGTGCCGTTCCGATTAAAAGATCTTCCCACGAAATCAACGCTGATTAAGGGTTTGGTCGAACTGGACGAATCGGACGCGTAGTTGCACGGCAAGAGATGAAAGCCCTCGTAAAGCATGCTCCCGGAGACGGAAACGTCGACATCCTCGATGTTGAAGAGCCCACATGCGGCGACAAGCAGGTGAGAGTGGAGGTTGCGTTCTGCGGTGTGTGCGGAACGGATATCCACATCCTGCATGATACCTTTCGGAACTACCCACCGGTGATTCTTGGGCATGAGTTTGCAGGCACGGTGGTTGAGCTGGGCAAGAGCGTGACCGGCATCTCCCTCGGCGAAAAAGTTGCAGGTTTGGGAGCCACGGCGGTCACTTGCGGTAGGTGCGAGTATTGTCTTTCCGGACACTTTATCTTCTGCTCGGACCGCCGCGGGATGGGACACGGTGTGAATGGGGGCTTCGCGCGGTACGTGGTTATGCGCCCCGATCAATTGTTTCCCGTGCCTGAAGCGGTTTCCCTCCAAGAAGCTTCGCTTAGCGAACCATTTGCGGCCGCGATCCAGGCCGTCGCTGAAATGACCCAGGTGCGGATCGGTGACATCGTCTTGGTCTCAGGCCCTGGGCCCATCGGGTTGTTGTGCCTGAAGTTGTTGGTGGCCGAAGGTCTAACCACGATTGTTGCCGGTGCGCCAGGCGACAGCGTTCGTTTAGAGGCTGCGCAACGCTTCGGTGCAGCCATGGGCGTAAACGTCGGTGAGCGAAGTTTACTCGACGCGGTTCACGAGGTGACGGACGGTCGGGGGGTTGACGTTGCCTTCGAATGCGCCGGCCACGAGAGTTCGGTGCGCGGCTGTCTGGACGCGTTGCGGCCCATGGGCCGCTATACCCAGGTGGGGATTTGCGGTCGCGAGATTAGGTTTCCAATTGATCAGATCTTCTACAAGCAGCTCAAGCTCTCCGGCTCAATCTGCTACACCGCTGGAACCTGGGGTCGAATGATGAAGATCTATGCTCAGGGTCGCGTACGGATCAATGACATCGTGTCCAGCAAACTGCCGATATCTGAGTGGCGTACCGCCTTTGATTTGTGCATGGGAAAGCAGGGCCTAAAAGTCCTAATGTATCCTGAATGATTGAGATCCTTTAGTGCACCCGTCTAGAACTGGACACGAAAGTTAGTTAGGCTTGCGGCTTTCGCCAGGAGGCGAGAACGCCGAGTGGGCCCAGAGTCCATTGAACCCCAGAAAAGAAGTGCAGATTGTGCTGGAAGGCCTGAAGAGCGGCAACATTACTTAGACCTGCCGCAAGCGCTAGATCGCCCCAATGATCAGCGCCTTGTATGGATTAAAGTGGAGGCAGAAACCTTGAAGGCAGCATTTACCAGCACAGATTGGGTGAACGCGGCGCTAACTTCCAGAATGAGTGGGGGAAACTCGGGCGCACGCTGTTCTTGTCCGAGTTGAAGCACTGGTTTGAGCCGACCGAAATGTCACAGCGGATCGCAAACCGCGCGGCCGGCCATTGGCTGGAATACCGAAAAGGCTACTAACTGGGCGCGACGAACGAATCCAGGAAGGTGGCTTGGCCCTCCTCGCCCTACTTGTCCCAGTCACTCATTGCGATTGACAAGGGAAAGTTCCTTTGCCATATTGTCAAAGCGGTTAGCAAATTGCCCTGAGCGCCCTTGTTCAAGCCCCAAGGGTGCTCTAGCGTCGTGGGAAGAACGACATGAGCGAAACTGAATCTCTCGTCCACTCCCGGATTCTGTCTCCGGAACAGGCTGGCGAATTGCTTCATTTGTCGCGCCAGAAGGCCATGTGGGAGTGGATGAGTTTCCTCGTCCGACGACTGCTTCCTGGTGGAACATACCAGGCCAACACGGACGGCGAGGAAGCGGTCTTTGTCCTCCTTGGCGGATTCTGCGTGGCCGATTGGGGACAGGGAGCACAGCGCATCGGAAAGCGGAAGAATGTCTTCGACGGTTTTCCTTATGCCCTCTACTTGCCCAGCGGGAGGAGTGTGAGTTTTACCGCGGAATCCGCATGCGAGATCGCCGAATGCAGGGTGCCTTCTAAAGCTCAGCTGGAACCAAGACTGGTCACGCCCCACGATGTTGCCAGCAGCCTGCGGGGAGGAGGCAACGTTTCCCGTCAGATCGTCGACGTCATCACACCTGCCTTTCCCGCGGACAAACTGATTGTGGTTGAGGTCTACACGCCTGGTGGAAACTGGTCGAGTTACCCACCCCACAAGCATGACGTGCACGATCCACCCCGGGAAGTGGATCTCGACGAGATCTACTACTACCGCATGAACCAGCCCGAGGCCTTCGCTTTCCAGCATCTTTATTCGGGGCAGAATTCGGCCGAGCGCACCGTGAAAACTAGAGACGGGGATGCTGTGCTCATCCGCAGCGGCTACCATCCCGTGGTTGCGGGACCGGGGTATGACGTTTATTACTTGAATTTTCTGGCGGGATCGTCGCGTACGATGGCGGTGACTGAAGACCCCCAACATGCTTGGATACGCTCCACGTGGAAGGAAACTGATCCCCGCTTGCCGATGGTCAGAGGATGATCGTTGCCTGTAGGATGGGGATGGTATTTTTGGGGAGTGGTCACTGAAGTGGAACGGTCTGAAAGTGTGAGCGAATAAGCAAGGCAACATCCCCATCAGTGATGGGCTGGGGGACCAGGTGCATTCGACAACCGCGGCGCCTGCCGCAAGAGCGCCGAAATTGAAGAGGGTCCTGGGTCTCTGGGATCTGGTTTATTACGGCGTCATTCTTACTTCGCCCATCGCAGTTGTGCCGATGTTTGGCGAGGCGCAAGTTCTTTCGCGGGGCCACGCGGTCGTGACTCTGCTAGCCGCGATGGTGGCGATGACGGCGACGGCCGTTAGCTTCGGCCGCATGGCAACCGTTTATCCCTCTGCCGGATCGGTTTACACCTACGTCAGCCGGGCGTTCAATCCGCAGATTGGCTTTGTGCTGGGTTGGGCCATGTTCCTCGAGTATCTCTTTCAACCCCTGCAGAACAGCCTTTACGCAGCTCTGACCATCCAGAGACTGCTGCCGCATATTCCTTTCGCGTTGCTGTCAGCAGTTGCCGTCGGCTTTATGACGTTGCTGTGCTGGTTTGGAATCCGCACGAACGCGCGGGCCAATCAGGTTTTGTTGGCCTTCATGTCCATTGTCATGATCGGGTTCGTCGGGGAGGCCATCTGGTACATCTTCGCCCACCAGCATTGGCAAGGGTTCCTTTCGACCCAGCCGCTCTACGATCCCAGGACATTTAGTGTGCGCGTGATTGCCGCAGGTACAGCCCTGGCTGCAACGACCTTTATCGGCTTCGACGGGGTTAGCATTCTTGCGGAAGAGGTCGAAAATCCGAAGCGAAACGTCTTACTCGCGTCCGTCCTGGTCTGCGTGTTCACTGGACTTTTCGCGGCCTTTCAGGTTTTCCTGGCAGTGCGAATCTGGCCGGACTACCGCACCCTGGTCAATCCGGAGACAGCCTTTATGGACGTAGCCCGAGTGGTCGGCGGTTATAATCTTTTTCTCGCGTTCGGCGTGGTTCTGCTGGTGTCGAGCCTGGCTTGTGGCCTGGCCGGATTGTTGGGGGCAGTGCGCCTGCTCTACGGTATGGGCCGTGACAACGTTCTGCCTCGAAAAATATTTGGCCATCTGAATGCCGAGCGAGGCAATCCGACGTACAACGTAGCTATTGCCGGTGGCCTGGCATATCTCGGCACGCTGACCATGCAGTGGGAAAGGTCGGTGGAGATTCTCAATTTTGGCGCCTTGATGGCTTTTATGGCTGTGAATCTGGCGGCAGTGAAACACTTTGGATTCTCGCCGGATCCGGACGGAAAAAGGAAGATCCTGCTCGATGTGATCGTGCCCGGTCTGGGATTCTTCTTTTGCCTGGCGATTTTTCTAGGCTTGCAGGGATCGACGCTGGTAGCGGGCGCGATATGGTGCGTGGTGGGCATGGTTTACGTGGTTTTGAAGACGAGAGCGCTCGGGCAGCCCGTGGTGATCGATTTCAGCGAATCCTAGACCACTGTTCCTCTACGAGTGAGGCTGTAGCGATGATTCAACCATCCGACGATTGGTATCGTCCGGACATCCCGCGCAAAGAGCTCAAGGAATTGATGAGACGCGACGATGCGAAAGCACTCGTCGACTTCGGAATTTGGGGATTATGTCTTGCTGTCAGCGGCTACGTGGCGTATCTGTCCGTCGGTAGCCACTGGGTGATTCCCGCATTTTTCATTTACGGCACGATCTATAGTTCATGCGACGCACGTTGGCACGAGTGCGCCCACGGAACTCCGTTCAAGACACGCTGGCTTAACGAGACGTTCTATCAAATCTCGTGTCTCATGAACATGAAGGAGGGCACCTTCACTCGCTGGAGTCACACCCGGCATCACACGGAAACGATCATGGTCGGCCTCGACCCAGAGATCCAAGTGATGCGGCCTGCGAATCTCACCAGCGTCCTTCTTGACTTCCTCTGGATCCCCGATGCGATCCAGATGTTCAAGGTAATGATTCTGCATGCCCTGGGGGTCCCCAGCAAAGAGGCAAAAGATTTCGTGCCCCAAAGCGAGTGGCGAAAAATGTTCTGGTGGTCCCGTTCTTATCTCCTCATCTATGCGGGAATGATCGGCTGGTCCACTACCATCCGAAGTTGGCTTCCAGTGCTGTTTTTCCCACTGGCGCGACTGTATGGGGGCTGGCTGCACCAGCTCTTTGCGCTGACTCAACACGCCGGTCTGGCCGAGAACGTGCGTGACCATCGCCTCAATTCACGCACGGTAAGACTGAATCCGGTTTTTCGTTTTCTCTACTTCAACATGAATTACCACATTGAACACCATATGTTTCCGATGGTTCCATTTCACGCGCTTCCGAATCTTCATGAGCGCGTTCGGAGCGACCTGCCATGCACCTATTCAGGCCTGATTGACGCATTCAAGGAGATTGTTCCGGTGCTGATGAAGCAGTCGAAAGACGCAAACTATTTTCTGCTCCGCGAGCTTCCCGGAGGTGGCAAGTTAGGGCATTTATCACCAACTGAGTCACCGTCGGATGCTCAAGGGACAAGCGCCGTCACACGAGCGGGAGCGAACTATGTCTGATCCCGCCATATCTTGGCTCGTGGTTTGTCGCGTGGAGGACATCGACGAGGAGGACGTTCTCCAGCTTGAGTACGGCGGTAAGATATACGCCATCTACCATACGCCGAGTGGATTCTATGCAACTGATGGAATTTGCACACATGAGAACGCCCATTTGGCGGGTGGCCTAGTGATTGGGGAGATCATCGAGTGCCCAAGACATCAAGGGCGTTTCCACATTCCTACCGGCAAAGCCAATGGAGCTCCGGCCTGCGTAAATCTACAAACCTATCCCACCAAGATCGAGGCAGATCAGATTCACGTCGGTCTTCCCACGTTCCCGTGTTCAGGTTCGGTCAAGGTCCAGTCTTGACCTCGGAGCATTCGGTACAGATATTCCGCCATCCTACGTTAGACTAATGGCCGTTTCGGAAGAACCAACTGGGAGCTAACCGGGTTGAAACGTTCCGCGGCGACAATTCGCGACGTGGCCAAAGCGAGTGGTTTGTCACCCGCCACGATCTCCATCGTGTTGAACAACGCGCCGCTCGCTCGTTACATACCCCCAGCCACCAAGAAAAAGATCGAAGCCGCCGCCAACAGACTCCGGTACCGGCCGAATCTTATTGCCAGCTCTCTTCGAAGCAAGCGCAGCTACAGCGTAGGGGTCATGGTTTTCGACATAACCGACCCTTACTGTGCGCTGATTCTGCGCGGCATCGAGAATTGTCTGTACCGGTCTAACCTCCTCCCCATACTTACCGATGCTCACAATCAGCGCAGCCGATTCGAGCGCTACCTGGAAATGATGTTGGATCGACGCATCGAAGGCCTGATTCTACTGGCCAACTGGCTCTTCCTCGACATTAACCTTATCGCGGATCTTACGAAGAGCAGCATCCCGATTGTTTCGATCGGTAGCGAATTGCGCGCCGACTCAGGAAGTTCGGTGATCGTCGACAACGAGTTGGGCGGGCGACTGGCTCTGGAGCACCTCTGTTCTCTCGGCCATCGGAAAATTGCTTTCATTCGCGGGCCGAAGTCGCTCTCCGACAGTTTGCCACGCTGGAAGGGAGCTCGCTCTTTTGCCCGATCGAATGGCTTTGAGTTGGATTGCCGGCTGATCGTGCAGTTGCCTGACTCCAGCGATGCTATTTCAAGCTTCGAGGTGGGCTACAAGCTTACGGAGGAACTGATCAAACGAAATAGAAATTTCACCGCGATCATGGCCTTCGATGATTTGGCGGCGTTTGGAACCATTCGGGCGCTGTCAAAAGCTGGCATCCGAGTCCCGGAACAGTGTTCGGTCATTGGCTTCGACGACATAGCTCCCGCTTCTTTATGCACCCCGGCACTGACCACGGTCCGTCAACCGATGGAAAGCATGGGGACGATGGCAGTCAACATCGTTGTTGAGGGGATCAACTCTCTTCTGGAAAAGAGGGAAGTCGGTGTCGTTCGCAGGAGAATTGCACCGGAGCTGGTCATCAGAGAGTCAACTCGCGGTTTGTCCGAGCAACGCCATCATACTCTACGCTCACCCGTCTGATTCCACTAGCTGTGACCTCGGCTATTTCATGCAAGCGGACTAACCAGATGGAGCGGGGCAGGCGCTACGGCTTCTGGTTCCGCCCCATAGCTGCCCCTTGTGCCCTCCCGGAGTGCAGCATGAAACCGCAAGACTCGCGGACCCGCAGTTGTGGCATCAGGTTTACCGTTACGGGTTGAGTGCGCTTGCCCTGAAGGCGCTCCAGAATTAGCCGTACAGCGGTGTCACCGAGTTCGTATTTCGGTAATTCAATGGTCGTCAGGCGCGGACGAAAACACCCAAGCCATGGGTAATCGTCGAAGCTGACTAGCGCAAAGTCCTCGGGACACCGGAGACCGATTTCCTCCGCTGCGGTCATGAATCCAATGGTCATCAGGTAATTGGTCACCAGAACAGCATCCGGCCGGTGCGGCAGTAGGGAATGTCCGGCGCGATGGCCGGATTCGATGCGATAGTCCCCCTCAAACGTCAGTTGTGGCACGTACTCAAGTCCCCACTCTTCCAAGGCAGCGCAGTACCCTTGGCGGCGAGCACGGGCATTGCTAACGTTCAGGGGGCCGCTGACGAATGCGATTTTCTTGTGGCCGATTCGAGCCAGGTGAGAGATGGCATCAATCGCACCCTGTCGGTCATCGGTCTGGACGACATCGGTTTTCAGGCCAGAGCATGTTCTCATCAATAAGACGATCGGAATCTTGGCCTCGTCCAACATCCGGCGTTGAGCAACAGTGAATACGCCAGGAGTCTTGTTCAGAATGATTCCGTCGACCCGCTTTGAAATCAAGAGCTCCAAGTACACTGCTTCCTTGTCTTCTTTATCGTCGCTGTTACAGAGCAGCATACTGTAGCCCGCCCTCTGGGCGGCATCCTCGGCAGCACGCACAATGGCGGGAAAGAAAGGGTTGGCAATGTCGGTCACGACCATGCCCAAGGTGTGGGTTTGCTGTTTGGCGAGACTGCGGGCCAGCAAATTGGGACGGTAATTCAGCTTGCGGACAGCAGCTTCCACGCGACGAGCTAGGGTCGTGCTCACCCGGCCGGTGTCGTTGATGACCGCCGACACTGTGAATACCGAAACTTTGGCTTCGCGGGCCACATCGTAGATGCTTGGTGCTCTCGAGGCCCGGCTCGGCGTTCGCGTTCGCTTTGCGTCCTTAGGCATAAGGAATTACGACTTTACAACACAATCACGACTTCCCCAAGCCTGTGCTATAGCAACACGTCGGCCAGGACTGCAAGATACACTACGAAGGCCATATGGCCGGGATTGTATCCTGTTGCCAACTCTCAGTGTCACTCGGGCGCGTTTTGCGCCCAACCCAACTAACCCCTTATATAAAGCCTTCATTACTTTAGCTATAGATTGAGTGTATTTATTCCAATACCGCAAAATAAGTGCGGTGGAGGTTTCTTTCTTTGGAGACGGTTCAACATCTAAGCGATTTGGCGCTTTGGGGAAAATCTGGTGGCGCTTTGCCCGGAATTGCAGTATCCTCTTTGGCGGCGTAGCCCCCAGGGGCATCGTCGGGCGTCGTGGGCATGCCGACTCTGATTGCAGCGTGGAGAGGGGGCGGACTCCCACCCGCCGGGAGACGAGATCGTCGGAACCAAGGTAGAGGAACCATGACGCGAAGATTGACGATGGCGCAGGCCGTCATCCAGTTCCTGAAAGTCCAATACGTATCGCGCGACGGAAGCGAGAATCCGTTCTTCGCGGGTTGCTTCGGCATCTTCGGCCATGGCAATGTGGCTGGGATGGGGCAGGCCCTGCAGCAAAACTTAGACTTCCCCTACTACCTGTGCCGCAATGAGCAGGCGATGGTGCATACGGCCGCTGGTTTTGCCAAGATGAGCAACCGCCTGCGGACACTGGTGTGCACGACTTCCATTGGTCCAGGCGCCACTAACATGGTGACCGGCGCAGCGGGGGCGACCATTAACCGTCTTCCGGTTTTGCTTCTTCCCGGCGACATTTTTGCCCGCCGGAATGTGGCTCCTGTCCTGCAACAGTTGGAGTGGCCTTCTACCCAGGACGTATCGGTCAACGATTGTCTCAAGCCGGTTTCGCGCTATTGGGACCGCATCCAGCGGCCCGAACAGATTTTGACGTCTCTTCCGGAAGCGATGCGAGTGCTAACTTCGCCGGCCGAGACCGGCGCTGTTACCTTGGCCCTCCCCCAAGACGTGCAGGCGGAAGCCTTTGATTATCCGGAAGAATTCTTCCGGCGCCGCACCTGGGTGGTTCCCCGGCTTCGCGCCGATGCCGCTCAGCTAAATCAAGCTGCCCAGTGGATTCGCTCGGCCCAACGACCACTGATACTCGCAGGCGGTGGCGTCATTTATTCGAATGCGACGGAACCGTTGGCGGGTTTTGCCGCCAGTACTGGCATTCCGGTGGGGGAGACCCAAGCTGGGAAAGGTGCGCTCAACTTCGATCATGCGCAGTCCGTGGGCGCGATCGGAGTCACCGGAACCTCCGCCGCCAACCGATTGGCCCGTGGCGCAGACTTGATTCTGTCAGTCGGTACACGCTACAGCGATTTCACGACCGCTTCGAAGACAGCTTTTCAGAACCCGGACTTGCGTTTTATCAATGTAAACGTCGCCGAATTCGACGCCTTCAAACACGCGGCTTTGCCGCTGGCCGGTGATGCTCGCGCGACTTTGGAGGAACTCTCAACGGCGCTTGCGTCTTATCACGTAACCGAAGACTACCGCTCGGAGATAGCGCGCCTCCGGAGTGAGTGGACAGCCGAAGTAGATAAGATTTACAGCCGGCGGCGCGGTCCACCGCTTAGCCAGGGAGAAGTGATCGGGCTGCTTAATGCGACTCTCGGTCCGCGCGATGTGATCGTATGTGCCGCGGGCAGTCTTCCCGGTGATCTGCATAAGCTCTGGCGCACTCGCGACCCCAAGGGCTATCACCTGGAGTACGGTTACTCCTGCATGGGCTACGAAATCGCCGGTGGACTGGGAGTGAAAATGGCGGATCCCGGCCGGGAGGTTTACGTGTTGGTAGGCGACGGCTCGTATCTCATGATGGCCCAGGAGATCGCCACGTCCCTGCAGGAGAACGTCAAGATCAACATCGTCCTGCTCGACAACCACGGCTTCTCCAGTATTGGTGGCCTAAGCCGTGCTTGCGGCAGCGGAGGATTCGGCACGAGGTACCAATATCGTGATCAACAAGGAAAAGCTGGCGCCGTGATGCCCATCGATTTCGTGGCTAATGCGGCCAGTCTGGGCGCGCATGCAGTACGGGCGCGAACTCACGAAGAGCTGGCTGAGGCTGTGGCTGGATTGAAAGAACAGACTCGCACTTCGGTCGTAGTAGTAGAGACGGACTATCATGATTCTGTCCCAGGCTATGAGTCGTGGTGGGACGTACCGATTGCTGAGGTCTCTGAGTCGGAATCCGTTCAGGTGGCACGGCGCGCTCATGTCGAAGGCAGGAAGCAGGAAAGATATTTCTGGCCACCGCAGCGGTAGGCTGAGGGTTGAGTGAATGAGTGGAGTTCTACAGTTGGGGTTTGACGGGCGCGCTATTCATGACCGCTCCGTCAAAGCGCGAAAACTTTCAGAGAGAAACCGGCATGCGTAAATTGGGAGTCGGCGTACTCGGGGTGGGGGAAATGGGCCGACGCCACGCGGAAAACCTCCGCTGTCGGGTACCCGAGGCTCGCCTGGTAGCCGTTGCCGATGTCTCCGTGGCCCGGGCCAAGGAGGTGGCGGATGAACTTGAAATCGAGCATTCATTCGGCACCTTCGAGGACATGCTCGCGCTCAAGGACCTCGACTGCGTCGTGATCGCCACGCCCGACAAGTTCCACGCGCAGGCTATCCGCACCGCGGCCGCAAGTCGAAAGCACATTCTTTCTGAAAAACCTCTGGCCACAAACCTCGCTGACGCGCACGCCGCTCTGGATGCCGTTGCCAAAGCTGGTGTCCACTTGCAGGTTGGTTTCATGCGCCGTTACGACCCCGCCTACTCGGCGGCTATGAAACGGATTGAAGCTGGGGAAATCGGAGAGCCTGTCATCTTCAAGTCGATTGGACGCGACAAAGATGCTCCGCCGATCTCCGCTTATCAGTCAAAGCTCAACGGCATGTTGTTCTACAACAACACGATCCACGATTTCGATCTGGCCCGTTGGCTTATCCGGGATGATATCTCTGAGGCGCACGCATATGCGACGGTTGCGATTCGTCCGGAGGTTGCGCAGTACGGCGATGTAGTTGCGAGTGTCGTTAACCTGAAATACCGGCGTGGCGCAATTGGCAATATCGAGTCTTTTGTGCAATCGACCTATGGCTACGATGTTCGCACTGAGATCATCGGATCCGCTGGATCGATCTTGGTCGGAAGCTTCCGGCAAACGTCCGCGACTTTCCTGACCAAAAATGGCGGCACGCAAATGCTCGCCGACCACTACCTCACACGTTTTGCGGACGCGTATGTATCTGAGGTCAGGGATTTTGTTCGCAACATGTTGAACGACCGCCCGCCTCGAATTACCGGTGAAGATGGCCTGCGTGCCCTCGAGATCGCGGTGGCGGCTGAGAATTCTTATCTAGAAGGCAAACCATATGGCGTGAGCCAGGTAGCACGCTGACCGCAACTGGCGGCTGGAGGCTTCCATGATCCAAACGATCGCCCCTGCAACTTACAAGAGTCCACTCCATGAAATGACCCAAACGACTCCGACTAATCTGTGGAACGATTCAGCCTCGATCCAGGAGCTTACTTATTCGATTGAACATGGGGCAGTGGGGGCCACCTGCAATCCGGTCATCGTGCTTGGAGTCCTCAAGAAGGAAATGGGTCTTTGGAAGGATCGCATTCGCAGCTTGATTGAAGAACGCTCCACTGCCACCGAGGATCAAATCGGCTGGCAACTGGTTCGTGAGGTCTCAGTCAAGGCTGCTGGCCTGCTGAGGCCGATCTTCGAGGCTCACTCGGGTAAGAATGGCCGACTGTCCATACAGACCGACCCGAGATTATTTCGAGATTCGCAGGCCATCGTGGACCAGGCTGAAGAATTCAACCGGTTCGCCCCTAACATGATTGTTAAGATCCCAGTCACCCGAGCTGGAATTCCGGCGATTGAGGAAGCTACATATCGCGGCATCAGCATCAACGCGACGGTTTCGTTCACCTTGCCGCAATGCATCGCGGTCGCTGAGGCGGTGGAACGCGGGCTAAAACGGCGCGAGCGAGAAGGGAAGGACATAATCACAATGGGACCGGTGTGCACCATCATGGTCGGCCGCTTGGATGACTGGCTGAAAGTGGTGGTTGAGAAAGAGAACATTGCAATCGATCCCGGTTACCTGGAATGGGCTGGCGTAGCGGTGTTCAAGAAGGCGTATAAGATCTTTCGCGAGCGAGGCTACCGCGTTCGTCTGCTTTCCGCAGCTTTTCGCAACCACATGCACTGGAGCGAGCTGATCGGTGGCGATATTGTCATTTCACCGCCGTACTCGTGGCAGGTCCGGTTCAATGCCAGTGACATAGAGGTCTGTCCCCGCATCGATAATCCGGTGGACCGGAGAATCGTTGAGGAGCTGTCCAAGAAATTCGCTGATTTCCGGCGTGCTTACACCGAGGAGGGCCTCTCCGTCGAAGAGTTCGATTTATTCGGTCCCAGCCGCCGGACGCTCCGCCAGTTCATCGCTGCTTGTAGTGATCTCGATGGTCTTGTACGCGACTTTATGATTCCGAATCCGGATATCACGTAATTGAAGCAGTCAACGGGCAAAGGTAACGGTAATGACTGCGGCCGCAGGACGAGCCGAGGTCTTCTCAAACCTCACTTTTTGGGCAACCGACACAGCGTCAGCGGGCCTGTAGTAATCGTTGAGGAGTGTCAGAATGAAGCAAGTCATCGGGGTCGGTGTGATCGGGATGGGCTGGATGGGGACAGTACACAGCCGTTCTTATCTCGCCTCTGCCGATCGTTTCCACGAGATTGGCATCCAGCCAAGACTCGTTGTCTGTGCTGATGAGGTTGAGGCAAGGGCCCAGGAGGCTCAGGAGCGATTTCGCTTCGAAGGTTATACAACCCGCTGGCAGTCTGTGATTGCGGACCCTCGAGTTCAAGTTGTGAATATCGCAACCCCGAATTACATGCACCTTGAGATTGTGAGAGCCGCAGCAGCTGCCGGAAAGCATATCTTTTGTGAAAAGCCTGTGGGCAAGGATCCGCGGGAGACCGCCGAGATCGAGCGCTTGTCTCGCGAGGCTGATGTTCTCACTTTCGTCGGGTACAACTACCGATGGTCTCCCATGGTGCAGTACGCGCGGCAACTGATCTGCGAAGGGAAGCTGGGCAAGCTCAACCACTTCCGAGGCCGGTTCTTTGCTGGCTATGCTTCCAACCCTCAAGGGGTGCTTTCGTGGCGATTCCAGCAAGAATTTGCCGGACTAGGTGTGTTG
>CATPBJ010000108.1 GCA_955652395.1 uncultured Terriglobales bacterium
CAAATCGAAGCCTAGAGCGGCAGGAGTGAACTTGTGCCCTGCTCATGTGTTCGCGAGCTAGATTTTTCCTGCCGCCTCTTTAACTCGTACGCTATGCGTCACCTTCGCAAAGCGAAGCGGACAGTCCGCACAGGAAGCTAACCGAAGTTCGTCACAGAACGGTCGTGACACCGCCTAACCCCTTCAGAATCATTTCAGGCAATCGCTAAGTCTGCACTACATTTTGAGAGCGATTTCAGCCGTTCCGGCAAGCTGAGGCCGAGGTGGTGAAGCAAGGATTTCTGTTCGGCCGTAGGTTCCGTGATCCGGCGGAGGCGGATCTCGCGCCCATCCGTAGTGGGCAGTACGATGTCGGCGCTGTGCAGTGTGGACAACAGAGCCAGCGTCTTCATCGGCGACCACGGCTGAGATTTATCCACTCCGCGGGCCGATGGCTGGGGGACGATCGCAGGCCGGCGCTTCAGCAGATGCTTCAGTGTCACCCAGAGGGCATAACCGAGGAACGCCACCATCACGTGGGCCTTGACGCGTGGCTCCAGTTGATGGAACAAGGGCCGAATCGACAACGCGCTCTTCAGGGCTCGGAACGAGGCCTCGGCCTCGGTCAACTGCATGTACTTCGACCACAACTGCTCCGCCGTCTCCGCCCGGAGATTGGTGCGCAGCAGATAGGCACCTTCGCGCGACTCGCGCCAGCTCTTGCGGTCTTCTTTCATCTGCCAGAATAAACGGAGGCCGTCGGCCGTGTCCCGGACCGAAACTTGGTAGAGATCGTTAACCGACGGATGCCGTGCCTGAATCCTTCCCAGCCGCCGCTCCATCTTGTTGCGGTCTTTCAGCCGTCCCGTGGCGATGCTCTTCTCCAGGCGCTGCAAAGCATCTTCCATGCTGGTGGAAAAACGACTCCGGATCGCCTTCTCCTTTTCCTTGCGACCTGCCGTGCGGCACAGGATATAAGTTTCCTCGCCCTGCGGGATGGCCACCTGTTTCACTTCCACTTCCGGCCGCACTCGTGTCCAGTCCTCCTTCAGCAGTTCGGTTTCAAACCGCTTCAGCTGGCTGCGCGGCGTCCCCACCAGATACTGACCGTCCCGTTTGCGGATCGCCTCCAGATTCTCCTCGCTGACGATACCGCGATCCAACACCCAGATCCGGCGCGCCTTGCCGTACTTGCGCTCTACCATGCGCAGGATCGTCTCCAGGGTTGAGACGTCGGCGCGATTACCGTCGAACGTTTCATAGCTGAACGGGAAACCCTCGCTGTTGACGATGAGCGCGATCACCATTTGCTCGCAGTCGGGACGGTGATCGCGCGAGTAGCCGCGGCGCATCATCGGATTTTTCTCCGCCACTCCTTCCACATACGTACTCGTCAGGTCATACAGCAGCACATCGAACTCGGCTCCAAACAACTCTCCGTAACGCTGCTTGAGATGCTGTTCCAGCTTCGTCTTGTGGGGCAGCATCCGGTCCAGACAGCGGTACAGACGCGTGTCGTTAATCTTGCCTTCTTCGATTTCCAGCAGATCATCCAGCGCAGTCGATGGATACCAGCGCTCTTCCACCGCCAACTCGCTGCCCGGCGCGCACAGCCGGTTGATCGCCAGCACCGCCGCCACCCGCGACCAGGGTACATCTGCCGTACCGTCGTCCGCTGCCTGCTCGAAGAAGCGATCCAGTTCGAGCTGCTTCCACAACTCCCAGCCCAGGAAACCAGCGCCGAATTGCCGTGTTCTCTCCAGGCGGACGCGATTCACTAAGACTCGCGCCACCTGCGGATCATCGTCCGGCGCCTCGATATGCGAAGGGAATAGTTTCAGTTGCTGGGCTTTACCCTGCTCGTTGAATACCTCGACGCTTTTCAGCCACCGCGCCTGGGTGGAACCGTTCAGCTCGCCCAAATAGCAGAGCGTTTTCTGGCGTGGACCGCTGGAGGTCCGCACGGTCTCTACTAGCGACCAGTAGGTGTGCTCCTTACCGTCCTTGCTGCGCTGATGCGGCCGCAAAAACATCCGGGCCCGAGTTTGTCACCTACGATGCCTGGCTTCAAGAGGGTAGGTCTGCACTACATCGCTTTTCTGAATATTGCGATTGCAAAGACAAGGCATGACGCACTTTCGACGTCAAAAATGGCAGAATTCGACGTTCTCGTGACGAACTTCGGCTAGGGGTGTTCGACACCGTCGTCGTTCATCAAGAGAACGACTCTGTTGCTCAGCATGACGATGCGGGGGGCGACGGTCTCGCGTCCCCGAGCATACGACGATCATCTACATAGCTGATGTCTCCCTTTCAAACTTTCGCGGCCCGCCTCATTCGCTCTGTATCTCTGTCTGCCCAGACCAAGCACCTGGAATTCGAGGTCGCCGCCGTTCCACGCTTCGGCTTTGTCGCCGGCCAATGGCTTTCCTTCAAAACCAATAAGCCGGACGGCGAAGAAATCACCCGCGCTTATTCCCTTGCTTCCCCGCCGGGAGATGACAACCGCTTCGCGCTCTGCCTGAACCGCGTCCAGGATGGTTTCATGTCGAATTTTCTATGTGACATGAAAGATGGTGAGGACATCAGCTGCCAAGGCCCGTTCGGTGACTTCATCCTGCGGCCGCCCATGCACGATACAGTCTTTATCGCTACCGGCACCGGCATCGCGCCTTTCCGCTCCATGCTGCATTGGCTGCTGGCGGATCCGGCCCGACATCAGGACAAGCAACTTTGCTTACTCTTCGGCAATCGGACCGAAAAGGACATTTACTACCACGAAGAGTTCCTGGAACTCGCCTCCCAACACACAAACTTCCACTATCTGCCGACTCTTAGCCGCGGGGCTGACGATTGGCAAGGTCTGCGTGGATATGTCCAGGCACACATGATCGCAATCATTCAAGGCCGCACCGAGATGCACGCCTACATCTGCGGCCTGGACAAGATGATCAAAGCCAATCGCGAGTTGCTGAAAGGCCTGGGCTGGGACCGGAAATCGATTCTGTACGAGAAGTACGATTAGGCCCAGCGGCCTACCCGCGCTAGCACCCAGGGACTGACGCTGACCGCGGTACACTTAGGCTGGACGAGCCAGTGACACGCCGGTATGCGGCAAGAAGGTCAGAGGCCGGGATGAGACCTTTTAAGAAGAGCATCCTCATTGCTACCGGTCTTTTCATCTTCGACGCTCTCGTCCTGAATCAGGACATTGTTGCTCTCTTGATCATTCCGTTCACCCTCTTCATTGGAGCGCCTGACCAAGGCCGGAATCTATCTGCTGGCGGTGTTTGTGGCCAATGCCTCTGCAGAACCGAATGGCCGACCGCCGGGCAGTGGAACTGGGCAAAGCCTGCCTGGCTTATCACGCAAATACAATCGCTATCCGCAGCGCCTGGATGACCTGGTGCCCGAGTTCATTCCAACTGTGCCGATAGCGAAGGACACGCTCGGCGGCGGAGGTTCCTTTTTCTATTCCAGCCGGCCTGGCGGTGGCGAACCAATGCTTTACTACGAGGTGCTCCCACCTTTTGGGCGGCGGTTCTATCACCTGGAAACCGATGAGCTGGGGATTTCTGGATTAGGTCGCAATCCGTTTGGGTTTCGTTTTGACCCAGCTTCCAAAATGAGCATCGCCCGGCAGTACCGCCGCATCTAAACCTTGACAACGATTCACTCAAGTCTTATCATGTGAAAATTGCATGTCATAATAAGTTGATTACAAAGCACTTATAAGTTTAGAGGAGGGTCAGATTATGGCCAAGATTATCGGAATTGACCTCGGAACGACCAACTCCTGCGTAGCCGTCATGGAGGGTGGCGAACCCAAGGTGATCCCTAATGAAGAAGGAGGGCGCACGACGCCCTCGGTCGTCGGTTTTACCAAGACCGGCGAACGGCTGGTGGGCCAGGTGGCGAAGCGCCAGGCCATCACCAATCCGGAGAACACGGTTTACTCGATCAAGCGGTTCATGGGACGCCGCTTCGACGAAGTGACCGAAGAAATCAAGATGGTGCCCTACAAGGTCGTGCAGTCGGGCGACCACGTGGCGGTGCTGGCACAAGGCAAGGAGTACACACCTCCGCAGGTTTCCGCGATGATTCTGCAGAAGCTGAAGAAGGCTGCGGAAGACTATCTCGGCGAGAAAGTGACCGAGGCGGTCATCACCGTCCCGGCGTACTTCAACGACGCCCAGCGGCAGGCCACCAAAGACGCCGGCCAGATCGCCGGCCTCGAAGTGAAGCGCATCATCAACGAGCCCACGGCAGCCGCGCTCGCTTACGGCCTCGATAAGAAGAAGGATGAAACCATCGCCGTTTATGATTTCGGCGGCGGGACATTCGACATCTCGGTGCTGGAAGTCGGCGAAGGCGTGATTGAGGTCAAGGCCACCAACGGGGACACCCACCTGGGCGGCGACAACCTCGACCAGCGCATCGTGGACTGGTTGATTGACGAATTCAAGAAGGATGAAGGCCTCGACCTGCGGGGCAAGGGCAATGAGATGGCGCTGCAGCGTCTGCGTGACGCCGCGGAGCGGGCGAAGATCGAACTCTCCACCACCATGGAGACCGAGATCAACCTGCCCTTCATCACCGCCGATGCCGGCGGCCCCAAGCACCTGGTCAAGAAGATGACCCGGGCCAAGCTGGAGTCGATGGTTGAGGACATCATTCAGCGCTCGGTCGGTCCGTGCAAGCAGTGCATGAAAGATGCCGGGGTGGACGCCAGCAAGATCAATGAAGTCGTGCTGGTCGGCGGGCAGACCCGCATGCCCCGCATTCAGGCGCTGGTAAAGGAGCTATTCGGTAAAGAAGGGCACAAGGGCGTGAACCCGGACGAAGTGGTTGCAGTCGGCGCGGCCATCCAGGGTGGCGTGCTCAAGGGCGAAGTCAAAGACCTGCTGTTGCTGGACGTGACTCCGCTGTCGCTGGCGATCGAAACGCTGGGCGGCGTGGCTACTCCGATGATTCCGCGAAATACGACGATTCCGACCAAAAAGACGGAAACGTTCTCGACAGCGGCCGACAGTCAGACTTCGGTTGAAGTGCACGTGCTTCAGGGCGAGCGTCCACTGGCGGCGCAGAACCGTACTCTGGGCAAGTTCCACCTGACCGGTATTCCACCGGCACCGCGTGGTGTGCCCCAGATCGAGGTGACGTTTGACATCGACGCCAACGGCATCCTCAACGTGACCGCGAAAGATACGGCCACGGGCAAGGACCAGAAGATCACGATTACGTCGTCCTCCGGTCTGAGCAAGGACGAAGTCGAGCGCATGGCCAAGGAAGCTGATGCGCATTCGGCCGAAGACAAAGCCAAGCGCGAGGAGATCGATTCCAAGAACCAGCTCGACTCCATGGTCTACAGCGTGGAGAAGATGCTGCGTGAGCAGGGTGACAAGATCTCCGGCTCCGACCGCGGCGACGTGGAAAACGCGATCGCCGACGCCAAGAAGGCGCTGGAGTCGAACGAAAAGGCGACCATGGACAAGGCGCGTGAGACCTTGACCCAAGCGTCGCACAAGCTGGCCGAGCAGATGTACAAGGCGGCCCAGTCGCAAGCTCCAGGCGCCGGACCAACGCCGGGCGCAAGTGCGGGTCCCGCGCCGGGCGCTAACGGCGAGCCCAAGAAAGACGAAGGCGTCATCGACGCTGAGTACGTGGACGTAGAAGACAAGAAGTAAGCTGTCAGCTCTCAGCTCTCAGCTGTCAGTACAGGCCGGGTGTCAGCACAGGCCATGTGGGGGCGGGGCTCTGCCCCGTCCTGGCCGAGCGCAGCTCGGCACTGTAGTGCCGCCGTCCCGGCGGCTGTCGTGGGGGCGTCCCCCCCCCACCGCCGCGGGCAAGGCTGCCTTGCGGGCCGCCCGCGAGACGCCGGCGCTACAAGTTTTGGGCGTATCAGATTTTAGGTTGTAGCCCAGGGGAGAAGACAAATTGCAATTTGAAGTCAACGGTCAGGATTACTTTTTGAATTTCGCGGAAGACGAAGCCTATTGGTACGTCTTGGTGCCTACGCAGACAGGAGTGCATCGCATTCCCGTCTACGTGGATTCGCCGGCGTACGAGCGCTTCGGCATTCTGGGAAGCCGTCACAATATTCAGAACTGAATTGCCATAGTCTGGTCGCGAATCGTTGAGCGGCGCTTATAAGCAAGAATGGCCACCACCACCAAAAAAGACTATTACGAGATTCTCGGCGTGAAGAAGTCCGCCTCGGCGGACGATATCCGCAAGGCGTTTCGCAAACTCGCGCGCAAGTATCACCCCGACGTCAACCCCGGTGACAAGGCCGCGGAAGAAAAGTTCAAGGTGCTGTCCGAAGCCAACGAAGTCCTGAGCGATCCCAAGAAACGGAAGATCTACGATCAGGTCGGGTTTTATTCCGACAACATTGACGCCGCCACGGCCGAGGCCTATGCCCGTGCCGGGGGCGGTGCGGCCGACCCCGGTCCAGGGTTTCCAGGCGCACAGTCTGGAGGCGGCGCGCAGGGCGCTAATTTCGATTTCGGCGGCTTCGACTTCACCGACATGTTCGAAGGCGCAAAGGGCAGAAAGGCAAGCACCTCCGGCACGGGCAGTTTCCGCGATATCTTTTCCGGAATCTTCGGCGGGCGAGGTGGAGCACCTCAGGAGGGTCCCGAGCCCGGATCGGACCTCGAATATCAGGTCAACGTACCTTTCTGGACCGCCATTCGCGGCGGTGTGATGCGCCTGAATATTACGCGGCGCGATACCTGTCCCCACTGCCACGGCCAGGGCTTTATCGATGCCGGAGGCACCTGCCCGGAATGTGGCGGCAAAGGCCAGGTCACACAGACCGGCGGGCGGATGAAATTCAATGTCCCCTGTCCGAGATGCCACGGGACAGGAAAGAACATCTCTACCTGCCCTAATTGTCATGGGGAAGGAACGCTTGAACGCACTGAGCCACTGGAAGTCCGGATCAAGGCCGGCACCCGCGATGGACAGCGCATCCGCGTCCCCGGCAAAGGCAACGCCGGCACGCACGGCGGGCCCGGGGGGGATCTTTACGTGATCATCCGAACTGCGGACCACCCCGTCTTCCACCGCGAGGGCGACGATATTCGCATTACCGTGCCCGTAACCGCCACCGAAGCGGCTTTAGGAGCCAAGATTGAGGTACCGACCATCGACGGCCGCACGCTGCTTAAGATTCCGCCCGGAACCCAGTCAGGACAAAAGCTTCGCCTGCGTGAAAAGGGCGTGCCTTCGGCCATCAAGGATGGGGCTCGCGGAGACGAGATCGTCGAGGTCAAGCTCACCGTGCCAATGCCAAGAGATGAGCGCTCCAAGGAAATCCTTCGCGAGCTGGCCAAACTGAATCCTGAAGACCCGCGGGCGGATCTCTGGAAGAACGTCTAAGGTCAGTCGTCGGTCATCAGTCGCCAGTCTTCAGCAACGACCTTCCGGACGACCGCCGACTGGAGAGCCATTCCGTGCCGTCCCGCAAAAAAATTATTGAGAATTATTTTTACACTGCATCTAATTTCCCGTATGCTCACGGCTGCGAACTTGCTTCCAGCCGAATTCTGAAAGCGCAAGGTCGCCCCGGGAGGAAGCCGTCGAAATTGGCAACCGCTAGCGCCCCGCGTCAGAATCTCCAATCTCCCACCGTCATCCCCAGCCGGAAAAAATCGGTTCGCCTCACGCTCTGGCCCCTGGTCGCGGCCACCTTCTTTATGGTGTCGGGCGGCACGTATGGCACGGAAGACATCGTGCACGGCGCCGGCTATGGCAAAGCCATTCTTATCCTGCTGCTGACCCCGATTCTCTGGAGTCTGCCCACCGCCTTCATGATCGGCGAACTTTCCAGCGCCCTGCCCTTCGAAGGCGGCTATTACGCCTGGGTACGCCGGGCCATGGGCAACTTCTGGGGCTTTCAGGAGGCCTGGCTATCTCTGGTGGCGTCGATTTTCGACATGGCGATCTATCCCACCCTCTTTGTCCTTTATCTCGATCGCCTGTTCCCCTGGTTCGCTGTGGGGCATCGCGGCACGATAGTGGCCTTAGCGGTAGTCATCGTTTGCGCCCTGCTGAATATTGCCGGAGTTCGGGTGGTATCGACGACCTCGTTGTGGCTGTTCTTCGCGCTATCGGCGCCGTTCATTCTGATCGTAGCGATCGCCCCTTTTAAGTTCGGGGCGCTCGCCCACGCCGTGACTCGGTCGACCACCTCCACCGTTGATATCCTCGGTGGTCTGCTTATTTGTATGTGGAACTACATGGGATGGGACAATGCCTCGACTATCGCAACCGAGGTGGAACGCCCGCAGCGAACTTATCCTCGAGCCATGCTGGCGGCCGTGGTGATCGTGGCCCTGAGCTACATCGTCCCGGTAGCCGCCCTGTGGTTGACCGGGCTTTCCCCGAGCGCCTGGGAGACCGGTTCATGGGCCGATATCGCCGGAATGCTAGGCGGGCCCCTGCTGCGCGTCGGTCTTGCCTTGGGAGGCATGATCAGCGGTTTCGGCATGTTCAACGCGCTCGTCATGAGCTATTCCCGCCTGCCCCTAGCCATGGGGCAGGACGGCATGCTGCCGAGGGTCTTCGCCAAGTTGCATCCCCGCTCGCGGGCCCCCTGGGTGGCAATCCTGGTCTGCGCCTTGGGATGGGCCATGTGCCTCGGCCTGGGCTTCGAGCGTCTGGTGACCATCGATATTCTGCTCTATGGAGCCAGCCTGAGTCTGGAGTTTGTGGCGCTCGTGGTTCTCCGAATTCGCGAGCCCGAACTTCCGCGCCCCTTTCGCGTTCCCGGAGGGATGTTTGGAGCCGTGGCAGTCGGAGTAGCGCCCATGCTGCTGCTCGGCTTCTCTGTGATGCGAAGCCAGAGCGAACATGTGTGGGGGATGAGCTCGTTCACTTTCGGAACGCTGCTGATTGCAGCCGGTGTGGTAGCCTATTTCGTGAACGTGACGCTCAAGCCGGCGGGATGGGGTCCGGCAACTGAGAAGCCTGAGCCCGCAGCGTAACCAAAACTCAGCCACGGATCAACGCGGATTTCCACGGATTTATTCGTGAGGATCCGTGTTGATCCGTGGCTTTCGTCTGTTGGAGTAGAGTAATGATAAGAACCTAATGACCAAACGCAAATCCAAGGGCGCATACATGATCTCGTCAGTGGCTGAGATGTATGGCATCCACCCCCAGACGCTGCGCCTGTACGAACGCGAGGGACTGCTCAAGCCTTCGCGCACCGAGGGCAATACTCGTCTTTACACCGACGAAGACTTGCAGCGCCTGGAGTTCATTCTCTCGTTGGCCCGCGACCTGGGCGTGAACATCAGCGGCATCGCCATCATCCTGCAAATGCGCGAGCGCATGGAGGAAATGCAGGTGCAGATTCATGACTTCGTGAAGTACATCCAGGAGGAAGTGTTGTCGCGGGCCAGCGCAGCCGCCGATCCGGCCAAGGGGGCGATTGTGCCCGTGCGACGACAGATCGTAGCGGTGCCGCCGCCGAACCGAAAGCGATAATCATCGGACGTGCCTGAGGGCCGAGGGCCGACGCCTGACGACGGGTTCCCCCATGCTTCCTTTCAAGCTCATCTACAGCGACGACTACTTCTTGCCGATCGGCAGCCACGTTTTCCCTGCTGAAAAATATCGCCGCATTCATGACCAACTGCTGACGACCCATGTTGCCGAACCGCCTGACTTCGTGACTCCACAACCGGCAGCGGACCGGGACATCCTGCTGGTCCATACGCCGCAATATGTTCAGAAGCTCAAGACCGGAACGCTTTCCCCGCGCGAGGAACAGGAGATGGAGATTCCCTACTCGCCGGAACTGGTGCGGGCCTTCTGGCTGGCCGCAGGCGGTTCGATTCTCGCCGCCGATCACGCCCTCGCGGATCATGTAGCCGTCAACATCGGCGGCGGCTTCCACCATGCCTTCCCTGACCATGGCGAAGGCTTTTGCATGATCCACGACGTGGCGGTGGCCATCCGTCGTCTGCAGCGAGATGAAAAGATTCGCACCGCCATGACGGTCGACTGCGACGTTCACCACGGCAACGGCACTGCCGCCATCTTTGCCGGCACCCGCACGCCCAGCGAGCCGCTGCCTTCTACCTCGGCCGCCGCCCTGAACTCGGCCCCCGCGGGAAAGATGCGTCACGCGCACGCCGGCGAGGTATTTACCATCTCGCTGCACCAGCACAACAACTACCCGGCGTGGAAGCCACATTCCTCCATTGACGTCGACCTGCCCGATGGGATGGGAGACGACGACTACCTGGCTTGGCTCGACAACGCGCTCAGCTCCGGTCTGCGCCAGTTCGAGCCCGACCTAATCTGCTACATCGCGGGCGCCGATCCGTATCGCGAAGACCAGTTGGGGGGGCTCGCGCTCACGCTGGAGGGGTTAAAGCGGCGTGATGAGCTGGTATTTCGAGTGGCTAAGGTGCGGAATATTCCAGTGATGGTGACCTATGCGGGCGGCTACGCCAGAAACGTGGAAGACACGGTGACGATTCACTGCAACACGGTGATCGCGGCCCAAGAAGTCTTTGCTTTACCGAAGACACTGTAGGTGCCGAGGCACTGTCGCGCCCACTGATAGAATAGTCTTTGTCTATGTTTGAGAATCTCTCAGAAAAACTGCAACGCGCGTTCAAGACCCTCCGCGGCGAGGCCACCCTTAATGAAGAGAATATTCAGGAGGCGCTGCGCGCCATTCGTCTTGCGTTGCTTGAGGCCGACGTCAACTTCAAAGTCGTAAAGCAACTTATTGACCACATCCAGGAGAAGGCGGTCGGGCAACAGGTGGCGACGGCACTCTCGCCCGGCGACCAGGTCATCAAGATTCTGCGCGATGAACTGATCGAGGTCCTTGGCCGCGACACCGCCAAGCTCAAGTTCGCCTCGCAACCTCCGACCGTTGTGCTCATGGCCGGTCTGCAAGGTTCGGGCAAGACCACTACCTCCGGCAAGCTGGCGAACTGGCTGAAGAATGGCGGGCATCGGCCGCTGCTGGTTTCGGTCGACGTGTATCGTCCCGCAGCCCGCGAGCAGCTTAAAGTCGTGGCCCAGGCGATCAAGGCCAATATTTACGAAGGCGAAGTCGGCGAAGCCAATACCGCCACGGTCGAGCGATTGGCCAAGGAGGCGCGCCGTGAAGCCATCAATACCGGCTCAGACGTGCTGATCGTGGACACCGCCGGCCGCCTGCACATTGACGATCAACTGATGGACGAGATGCAGTCGCTCAAGCGGCTGCTCAACCCGCAGGAGATCCTGTTCGTGGCCGATGCCATGACCGGCCAGGACGCGGTTAACTCCGCCGACGAGTTCCACAAAAGACTTTCGCTGACCGGCGTCGTCCTTACAAAAATGGACGGCGACGCTCGCGGCGGCGCGGCGCTCTCCATCCGTCAGGTCACCGGACAGCCCATCAAGTTCATCGGCGTGGGCGAAAAGTACGACGCACTTGAGCCCTTTCATCCCGACCGCATTGTCTCCCGCATTCTGGGCATGGGCGACATTCTCTCGCTGATCGAAAAAGCCGAGCAGAATGTTGACAAGAAAAAGGCCCAGGAAATGGCCAGCCGAGCCCTCACCGGTGACGGCTTTTCGCTGGAAGACTTTCGCGACCAGTTGCGTCAGATAAAAAAAATGGGGTCAATCCAGAACCTGATGGGTATGCTGCCCAGCGTCGGCCCGTTTGCTGGGATACAGAAGCATGCGGACAGAGTCGACGAAAAGCAGCTCAGCCGAGTGGAAGCAATCATCAATTCCATGACCCAGCACGAGCGCCTGCACCACGAAGTAATGAATGGCAGCCGGCGCAAACGAATCGCCCGCGGCTCCGGTACCAGCGTGCAGGAAGTCAACAACCTGCTGCGCCAGTACGCCCAGATGCGAAAGATGTTCAAACAAATCGGCAAGCCCAGCTTCGCCCGCAGGCTGGCGGGAATGAAGATGCCTTGAAAGCGGGCGTCAGACCTCCGACGTCAGACCTCGGACTCCAGACCTGGCTGATCGAACGCCTGGCGGCAACGTACTAGTCCGAGGTCCGACGCCTGAGGTCCGACTTATGAAATGGCGCTCTCTGGAAGAATCCCCTCCCGACACGGACACTCGACCTCTGCGTGACATCTTCGCCGAGCGCAAGAACCTTATCGCCAAGTACGTCCCGCTTGACATTCAGGCTGTCCACACCCGCGTGATCGCGGAACTCAAGGAAAGGCAACTGGCGGGAAATATCCTAACGGTCGGCTCCAAAGCCCAAGCCTTCGATCTCGCAGATCACAACGCGAGACGGATTTCTTCTGCTGATTCGCTGGCCAGAGGCCGTCTGCTGATCTGCTTCTTCCGCGGGCGCTGGTGTCCGTTTTGCGTCGGGCAACTGGAAGCCATGAACCTGATTCTGCCCCGGATCGAACAGGCGGGCGTGTCGCTGGTGGCGATCTCGCCGCAGACGGTTCAACAGTCGTTCTTCATGGTGGACCAGCACAAGCTGCACTTTCCCCTCCTCAGCGATGCCGGGAATCAGGTGGCTCGACAGTTCGGCCTGGTCTATCAAGTACCGGACGACCAGCAGGTCCTTTGCCGTCGGGTCTTCGTCAATCTGCCTCTTGCCAATGGCGACAGCACCTGGGAACTGCCCATTCCGGCCACGTTCATCATCGACCGCGACGGCACGATTCTTTTTGCATCCGCCGACGAGGACTACACCCAGCGGCCGGAGCCAAAGGAAATCCTGCACCAACTGGGCTCCCGCCCGTCCACGCAATCCCGCCCATTTCAATTATGATTGGATATGGGTGAGCCCTCACTTTGGATTGCTGACGATCAGCCCAGCCGCCTTGATGAGCTGACCGCCAGCACTACCGATCCCGTCAAGGACCTTCCGCTCCGCCGTGACGTGCGCCTGCTCGGCATATTGCTGGGCCGCGTACTGGTCGAGCAGGTGGGCGAGTCGTTGCTCGGCGTAGTCGAGGAGTTGCGGCGTATTTTCATTCAGCATCGAGAGCAGTCGCGTCCTCAAACCGCGACGCCGAATTTTCAAGATCCCCTACTCAATCAGGCGCGGGACATTATTTCTGGTCTCACCATCGATCAGGCCCATCGCGTTACTAAAGCATTTGCCATTTATTTCGAACTCACCAATCTTGCCGAAACCAACCACCGCAAGCGCCGACGTCGTGCGGCCAAGCTGCATCCAGAACAGCCTGCACTGGAGGGTTCGTTCCGCGGCACTTTTCGGCGAATGCGCGCTGCCGGAATCGACGCCGGGCGAGCGCTGGAGATCCTGCGAAAAATAAAGGTCATGCCCGTTTTCACCGCTCATCCCACCGAAGTCGCTCGCCGGACGGTGCTGCTCAAACGGCGCCGCATCGGCAAACAACTGGAGCGCTTGGACCGGCTGCCTCTGACCGGGGCTGACGCCAGCCATTTCGAGGCCCTGATCTTTGCGGAAGTGACTGCGCTATGGCAGACCGATGAAGTGCGCCTGGAAAAGCCCCTGGTGACCGACGAGATTCGCATGGGGCTCGACCACTATCCTTTTTCGCTGTTTGCCTCCGTGCCGCGGCTTTACGACGAGCTGGTCGATTCTCTGCGCGCGGTTTACGAAGTTGATTTGGAAGACTGCGAAGTCCCCGACCTGCTTTTTTTTGGCTCCTGGATTGGCGGCGACCGCGATGGCAATCCCTTCGTTACTCCCGGCTCGACTCGCGAAGCCTTGCAGCGGGCGAGAAATGTCATCATCGGCCACTACATTGCGGAGCTGGAACGCGCCACCGAACAGCTCAGCGCTTCAAGCCACCAGGTAAAAGTCTCCGAGGCTGTCCGCTCGCGGCTGGCGGACTACAGCGCTCAGATGGGCGACGAATACGCTCGCCAATCGCGGATTTCGAGCTCCGAACTGTATCGCCGCTTGCTCAACCTGATGGTCGTCCGTCTGCGGCACAGCCGTGATGGACTTGCCGACCCCAGGTCGTATCCATCGGCCCAAGCATTCGAAAGCGATCTCTTGCTGATCCGCGAGAGCCTGGCGGTGAACCGAGGGCAGCGGCTGGCCGAACTGGTGATCGATCCACTGCTGCGCCAGGTACGTACTTTTGGATTTCATCTCTCGACCCTCGACATCCGCCAGCACGCGCGGTTGCACGCCCAGGCATTGGCTGAGATGGGGGCGAAACCTGTCATCGACACCGCCCCCCGGAAGATTTCCGCCTCGACCCAGGATGTTCTCGACACCTTCCAGGAGATCGCCCGGTTGAAGAAATCGTATCCGGCCAAAGCAATTCGCAGTTACGTCATCAGCGGAGCGGAGTCGGAAGATGACGTATTGGCCGTTACGAAATTGGCTGCCGCCTGCGGTGTGCAGGTCGCCGCTTCCCGAGATGACCCCGGGCTCATGCCGGTGCCGCTTTTCGAATCGATCGAGGCGCTGCGCGCTTCGGCCTCGGTGATGAACCACATCTGGCGCTCTCCCGATTATCAGCCACTGCTTGATTCCTGGGGACGCTGGCAGGAAGTCATGCTGGGCTATTCCGATTCCAACAAAGACGGCGGTATGTTGACCAGCATTTGGGAGTTGTACAAGGCGCATCGCGAACTGCACCGCACGGCGCGCGAGTGCGACGTGAAACTCCGCCTCTTTCACGGCCGCGGCGGCACGGTCGGACGCGGTGGCGGTCCCACTCACACCGCTATTCTCGCTCAGCCTGTGGGTGATTTTTCCGGTGAGATTCGCATCACGGAGCAGGGCGAAGTTCTCAACTGGAAGTATGCCGATCCTGTACTGGCGGAGTGGAACCTCGAGATCATGATTGCGTCCTGCCTGGAGGCGCTCACGCGTACCCGCGGACCCGCGCCCGGGGCCGACCAGCGCTGGGCCCCCGCGATGGAGCAGATGTCCACCGACGCCTTCGCTTTCTACCGACGTAACCTGGCCGAGAATTCCGATGTGATCGAATATTTCGAACAGGCCACGCCAGTGAACGAACTGGAGCACGCGCGCATCGGTTCACGTCCTCCGCGCCGCGCACAGGGCCGTCGTCTGGAAGATCTCCGCGCAATACCCTGGGTCTTCGGCTGGATGCAGAGCCGCCACGCCGTCCCCGCGTGGTTCGGAGTGGGACATGCGCTAGAGACCTTTACGCTTCAGGACTCTGCCAATGAATCGTTGCTCTGCGAGATGATGCGGAGCTTCCCGCTGTTCTCCGATTTGATACGCAACGTCGAACTGGCCATGTCCAAAGCCGACTTGACCATCGCGCGACTTTACGCCGAACTTGTCCCTGACGTAGGCCTGCGTGAACGTGTCTGGGGCATGCTGGTGGATGAATTTGAACGGACGCGCCGGATGCTTCTAAGCGTTACCAACCAGGGGGAATTGCTGAAAGGAAATCCAGTGTTAGCGCGCTCCATTCGTTTGCGCAACCCCTACGTGGATCCCATGAGCCTGGTGCAGGTTGAACTTCTGCGTCGCAAACGCGCCGGCGGAAACCAGGACGGCGTGGACTACGCGTTGGGTGCTACGATCAACGGCATCGCCGCTGGCCTGCACAATACCGGATGAGCTTGCCGGAATCCGCGAAGAAGTTTCGCACCATCGGCATTCGCGGATCAGCGACCGGTCGCCGCCAATTCCCTCTCTGTGCTCGGTTCGTACTCCACGATGTATCCGGCGACGGCGCTTGCAGCTACGGTAAGCGGGCTGGCCAGATACATCTGTCCGGGTCCGCTGCGGCCGGGGAAGTTCCGGTTCTGCGCGCTGATCACTACTTGCTCGGGACGTGTGGTCACTCCCGGCCCGGCGTTGATGCAGGCTCCACAACTCGGCTCGATCACAACCGCGCCGGCATTCTGGAAGATGTCCAGATATCCTTTGCGAATGCAGTAATCGCGCGTCTCCTGCGATCCGAACTGGATGTAAAACTTCACCGAATCGGCCACACGCTTGCCCCGCTTCAGCGCATCGGCCAGCACGCGGGCGTACATGTCCATATCTTCGTTCTTGCCCGCCGTACAAGTGCCGCCATAGGCCAACTCAACCGGCACCAGCGTATTCAATTCGCGGACGTATTTGCCATTGCCGGGATCGCCGGGCGTCGCCACCATAGGCGTGATTTCGGCGGCATCCAGTTCGATGACGTGAGCGTACTGAGCATCGCGATCGCTGTATAGGCCCTCGATCAGGGACTCAGCCTTCTTGCGGTTCATGCCGCGCCGCTCCACCAGGAAATCGACCGCTTTCCGGTCAGGGGCGACAATTCCGGTGAAGCCACCGATCTCCGCCGCCATGTTGGTCATGGTGGCGCGCTCATCCACGCTCAGCTCCTCGATGGCCTCGCCAGCGTATTCCATCACTTTCGCCAGAGCCTTGCCGGAGCGCACGTAATCGAGGCTGAGAATCTTCAGAATAAAATCTTTGGCAGTCACATTCGGATGCTTCTTGCCGCGAATCAGGATCTTCACCGACTCCGGCACTTTGACTCGTACGTCTTTCGTGATCCATGAGTTAAAAACGTCGGTGGTACCAATGCCAAAGGCGACGCATCCGATCGCGCCTACGTGCGGAGTGTGCGAATCGGAGCCGATATTCAACTGTCCCGGCAACGCGTAGCTCTCCAGCACAATGGAGTGGCAGATTCCCTCCGACCCCTTGCGGTCTTTCAGCTCGCCATGCAGCTTGATTCCCTGCTTCGCCGCGAAATCCTGCTGCTTCAACTTGAGTTGCGTGGCCAGATCGAGCAGGCCGAGCTTCTTCTTCTCCTCCGAGATCACCTCATCGAGGAAGGTCAGGTGGTCGCGGAAAAACAGAATGCTTGAGGGATCGTTGACCTTGGCATCCTTCCCTACATAGCGCTCGAAAAAAATGGCGGCCATGGGTGTGACGTATTCGTGGCTGAAACGCAGATCGGCATGGGCGAAGCCGGTGTCACCGGGTTTCACGGCGCCTGCGGCGTCATGAGCGGAACTTTGCTCCGCCGGACGGGCGGGGACGCCCATCCCTCCATTGGAATCGAGCATATGGCGGGCGAAAATCTTCTCCGCCAGCGTCATGGGACGCTTTGCGGTTCTAATCGGCGGTAAAAACACTTTCTTCTGCATGCGCGCCACGTTGAAGGGGAAAAGGCCGCCGTATTCGATCACCTGCCGGGTGATCTCATCTTCACCGGCGGTGAATTCAGTGAGTGGGATTTCCTCTCCGGCCCGGACTTTCTCAATCAGCGAGAAGTTGGTCGAAGTCAGCAAGCCCAGGTTCTGACAGTTCTGTTTGTAGATTCGCTCAATATTCTCAGCGATCACCAACTGAATCCCGGCGCACATCTCGGCGTATGGCGACTGCTCCCGGCTTGAGCCCTTGCCCCGCCGCTTGCCACTGACCGCGCACACGAAGCCGCCCTTTTTTACGTCGCTGCGCCCGATGGGCAGCACCTCGTGGCACTTCAGTCCAAGGTAGGGAATTTCACCCAAGGTTTCATCGAAATAGAAACAGTAGTGTGCGGGCGTGATCTCGTCGGTTGAGATGTCGTCGCGCAGCTTGGGATTGTCGGATGGATTCTTGCTATCCCAGGGCAGGTCTTCTCCGGCCAGCTGACGCGTGATCAGCTCCGGGTCTTCGGTGAGGAAAAGAACGCGCCCTTGCAGGCGAACCTTATCGGGACGTTTTTCGATCTTTCGATCCAGAAGCGAGTTAATCACAAGTCAAAGCCTGATCGCTCTAAAGATGTGTAACACGGGCGTTCCCGATCTCATTTTACCGCCGAAACCATGCCCATAACGGCGCATTTAAGTGCGAAGGGCGTGGGTCTAGTGGTGGCCGTGTTTGTGGTCGTATTCTTCGCCCGCTGGAATAGCAACGCTTAATCGGTTTTCCTTGGGCGCGAGGGGACACGTGGCGTAGGGCGTGACTGCGCAAGGCGGATTGTAGGCGCGGTTGAAGTCGAGCACGACGGTGCCGTTAGTAACCGGGTCAGTCTTCAGGAAGCGGCCACCGGGGTAGGTATCAGTCTTGCTGGTGGGATCGCTGAAAACAAAGAACAGTCCGCTGGCAGCGTCGCCGCCCAGATCGGTGAGCTTCAGTTCCTGAGCGTTGATTTTGAAAACCGCTGTCCCTGCAATCGGGGTCGGGGAGACATCGCCCAGCACATTGGGAACGTCGACTGTCTGTTTGCCGTCGGAAGGCAGCCAGGTTGCGGTCACTCGATATGACAAGTCCAGGGGAAAGAATTGCGGCCCGTGGTATTGGGGTACCGCGTCGCTCTCCAGATCCTTCAACCGGATGCCGATGCGCTCGCCGCGCACGATCACGTGCAGCCGCAGATTTCCCAGTTCGACGACCGTAGGATTGCCGGTCGTATCGGGCTTAAGTTCCGCCGTGATCACCGGCTTGCCGACGATGGCAGCGTTGGCGTCCGGACCAAACGTGGCGGTCACTATCTTCCCTTGCAGGGTAAACGATCCGGCGTGGGCTGGACCTTTGGGGAAGACGACCGCATTTTTCGGATCCGTGCCAAAACTGTTTTCACCGGGTTTGAGCCAGAACAGTCCGGCCAAGGGCAACCATTCCTGCTTGAGATCGTCGACCAGCTCGTCTTTCCATTTCTCGAATGACTGTTGGTAGGCAGGGTCGACCGTGGCCGGCTTGGGCTTGTTCGCCGCGGATGCGATTCCGCACAGGACCGAGACCGCAACGAGCATGACTCCGAGTGTCCGCTTCATATTCGTTCTTTTCGGTACTCTTCAATGTCAGGCAGAGGTGCGAGGCCTCGCCCTTCAAAAATTTGCGCAAATTCGTGGAGCAGCGCGGCGTGCACTAAGCCATTCGAAACCAGGGTTTCACGGCTGTTAAGCTGAAATGGCCCACCTTTGAAATCTGTGACTTGGCCGCCCGCCTCTTCGACAATCAGCACCCCTGCGGCCGTGTCCCACGGATTGAGGTTGAACTCCCAGAATCCATCGAAGCGTCCGCTCGCCACGCAGCATAGATCCAGAGCCGCCGAACCCGCACGCCGCACGCCGTGCGTGCGCAACGTGATCTGGTGATAAAAGTGAATGTTCGGATTCTTGTGCCGTTTGTGACTGGGAAAGCCCGTAGCCACCAGGCATTCAGACAGGTTCGCAATCTTCGAAACCTGAATTCGCTGCTGGTTCAGGTAGGCACCGCTTCCCTGTTCGGCTGCGAACACCTCATCGCGCGTGGGATCGTAAACCACGCCGGCAACTCGCCGGTTCTTGTGCTCCAGTCCAAGGGAAACACAAAATATCGGAAACCCGTGGGCGAAGTTCGTGGTGCCATCGAGCGGATCCACATACCAGCGATAGTCGCTGCCGGTATCGACCAGGCCTTGCTCCTCGCCGAGAATATCGTGGCCAGGCCAACGCCCCTTGATCCGCTCCCGGATCAGAATTTCCGACTTGCGGTCTGCAATCGTGACCAGGTCTGCATCGCCTTTGTACTCCACCTTCAAATGCTGCTGAAAGTATCCCATCAACAAGGCGCCAGCCTCGCGAGCGATCTCGCACATCGCGGGGACAAGTTCATTGTGATTCCGGTGATTCATCGGATGGGATCAGCTGCTCTGCTTTGCGTCCTTTGCGCCAAAGAATTCAGCGGTTCTCCTTGCGCTTTCCGCTGTCTTCCGCGATGTACATGATCTCGTGTTTGAAGATAAACAGGTTAGGCTGGTCTTCGCGGGTCAGCCGGACCATGTTCTTATCGTAATATTCGATCCAGCCCTTGACGATTTCGCCGTCTGCCAGCTTGATGCTTACGGGCTTCTGTTTTTCTCCGAGAGACTTCAAGTATGCCGCCTCCTCCGACGTCTGCTCGGGAGGGGCAGGCCTTCCCTTGCGGGGAGCGCCGGATCCTTGTCCGTGAAAGGGCATAGAAGTAATCTTACACGCTGCCTGTGCACCCTGTTGGCGGCACACCAAGCCTGCTCCTAGAAGGTAAGCCTGACTCCGAACTGGATCTGGCGTGGGGCACCCAGCGTAAACACTCCCGATCCGGGGCCGATGCGATTGGCCGTTCGATCCGTCGCGGACGTGCCGTTCACTGATCCTACAGTTCCGTTGAGTACTCCACTGAGACGATTGCCCGGACCATCGAAGTTGGCGAAGTTGAAGATGTTGAATGCCGACACGCTGGGCTCCAGAACAAATCGGTCTCCCATCCGGAGGGGTCTCGCGAGGGTCAAGTCGAATGTCTTCAACCAAGCCAGGCCTACGTTTCCTGGCGGAGGACTTGCGATGGTCGGCGAGCGCGCGTCCAGTTGCAGCAGTTGCGATCGCGAAAGCAAACCGGCATTGACCAGAGCCTGACCGGCCGGGGTTAACTGGTCGCCGAAGTTGGTGTTGTAGGTTTGGATGATCGTGTTCAGACCGTTCGTCTTGACGGCGCGCCCGAACGATCCGATGTTGGTTCCCGGCAGAATATCCCCATAGGAACCGGCGCCGGTTTGGCTCTGTCCGCCGAATGACCCGTCGCCGGTCACGTCGGTACGGAAAATCTCTCCTGCTACCCCGCCACTGGAGGGAAGAAAAAGGGTCTGAGGCAGAGGCGAAGCCACCTGCGCTACCAAGCCGAGCCGGACGCCCCGAGGCAAGTCCAGAATCGAGCCGAGGGAAAACTGGTTCTTGCGGTCCTGGGACGCAGAGCCGAAGAACGCGCTGGGGTGGTTGAAATCCGCCGCCAGGGGGAGCAGGTCCTGATCGCCGATCCCTCCGGCCACGTTGCTACGGAAGCTGGAATGCGTGTAAGAAAACTGCAGGCTACCGCTCAGAACTCCCCGCACCGGATTGGTGAGATGAGTGCGCAGCGAGAGTTGCACTCCGCTGTAGAGCGAACGTCCGGCGGGGAAGAACATGGTATTTCGGCCTACGAGCGGATTGATTCCTGGAAAGGCCGCGCCGGTAGCCGGGGTCAGGCCAAACAAAGACGCCGGAGCGCCGGCCAGAAACTGACCGCCGGAATCCAGGCCGTGGCCAGCGAAATCGGCAATGCTGGCAGCTGGCACCGCAGCCAGGTAGCAGTTCGCAGCTGTCTGCGAACTGGCGCCGGCGCTCACAGCCGGCGCGCAACCCAAGCTCAGTGGGTTCGAGCTGAGCGTGTTGTTGATGGCGTTCAACGCGGCATTTGCGTTCAGGTGTGTGGCGTCGCCCACATGATTCGTGTCGTACCCAATCAGATAGTGGGTGCCTACGTTGCGCACATAGTCCACGCTAAAAAGAGTTGAGGGCCACAACTGCTTCTGGAGCCCGATGTTCATCTGCAACGAGCGCGGAGTCTGGTAGGTGGGCGACAGCAGGCCCTGCTGGCTGTTTAGCGCCTGTCCCAGGAAGCTGGGATTCGGAGAACTTGGACTCAGGGCAGCGTTGGCCGCCTGAAAGGCGGTTTGCAAGTCCGCGACTGCTGTCGTCACGTTTCCGATCGGCTGTCCGCAAAGGTTCGCGGCGGTCTGGGCAAGATTGCCGGGGAAGATGACGACGCCATGGCTGGCGCACGGATCATTTGCCTGCGCGTTGAACTGGCCGTTTGCCAGGCGGGCAACGCGATCCGCGAGCAGGTTGCGAAACACGTTGTTGTCGTAGTACATACCGATGCCGGCCCGGATCACAGTTCGTCCAGCCTTCCCGGGGTCCCACGCCAGGCCAAACTGCGGGGAGAAATTCAGGTCGGGCTGACGCACCCGGCCACCCACCCCGGCATTTCCTCCGAAATGAGTGAGGAGGTCGTCGCTGCCGGTGCAAGGCGCCTGGCTTCCGTAAGAAGCTGCGACCGCCGAGCACGGAATGGCCGCCAGATCCGAATCGCTACGCCCGGTATCACGAACGTACTGCACTCCCAGAGTCACGGTCAGGTTGCGACGCAATTTCAAGGTGTCGCCGAGATACGCCTGCATGCGCGTGTCACCGAAGCTGCCGCAGGGAGATCCGAACCCCGACTTTTCGCTGAAACAACTGAAGCCGTTTCCCAGAGTAACGCTGTCCACCGGATAGTTCAGGGGATTGCTGGCGCCGCCTGGTCGGGCGGCGGCAAACACAACCGAGGCTGCGTTCGTGTCCGACCCGATCTGCGGGGCCAGACCAAACCGATCGGCAGAAATCAGATTGTCAATCTTGTTCAGCGCCGCACCGAACCGCAATGTGTGGCTTCCCCAAGTCCTGGTGCCATCGTAGCGGGCCTGTTTGTTTTCCTGCTTAGTCTGCTGAGGGGCCTGCGGGTTGGGCCCGCTGGCGAATCCGGAGCCACCCGTGAAATTCAAGCTGATTCCAGGGGTAGGATCGAAAATGCTGCTTCCCCCCACGGCGTCCACGATGCGGTTAGAGTAGCGGTCGTAGGCGAAGCGAATGCTGTGGACATAGGGTCCACGCGTGAAGTCGAAACCGACAGCGTTCCCCCACGTATTATCGCGACTCTTAAGCGGCTGAAAGTTGCTGCCGCCGAAAGAATTCACGTTGTTGCCGTTGTCGTAAGCAAACCGGTAAAACAGCTGCGATCGGGAAGAAAGTTTGTAGTCGAGTCTTGCCGCGACTTCGGTTTCGTGGGAAGGAGCGCGATAGCTTCCGTCAAGAACATCGAAGGGCGTGTTGAACACCGCCGGGGCATCAAGGTCCTGTCTCAAATACTCTCCGGACAAGAAGTAGAACAGCTTGTCCTTCTTCCATCCGCCGCCAACATTCCCACCGAAAACTTGGCGCGAGTAGGAATTGTCCTTATCTCCAGGAAAACCAGCCCCGCCGGCGGCTTTTTCGCGAAAATTGCCGAACAGCTGGCCGTGGAGCTCATCAGTGGCTGACTTTGTTACTACGTTCACTGCTCCGGCGGAGGCCAGACCGGAAGAAAGCGGAAGCAGCGATTGCTCAACCCCGACCTGCTGGATGGCACCCACCGGAATATTCATCGTGGTGGCGCCCACGGCTTCATCCGTGATGTCTATACCGTCCACCTGCATCCGGGTGGTTCGGCCATTGCGGCCCACGATGGAGGCTGCCGTAAGTCCGCTCTTGGAGGGTGCCAGCACCCGGCCGTCGAGCTCCTGGACCCCGGGTTCGAGCCGGGTCAAATCCAAAACTCCACGATCCGTGGGAATCTGTTCCATTTGAGCGCTATCGATCGCACCGCGCACCTCTGCAGTCTCGGTGTCAACTAGCTGGGCTGTCGGTGCAACGACGCGTTGCAGCTTGACATCGCCGGTCGCGGTCGCTGCCGCATTGATTCTGATCAGAAGGTCGGCGGGCTGAAATCCTTTCGCCTCCACGTGCAGAACATATTCTCCCGGAATGAGGTCTCGAACCGCGTACGTGCCCGCCGGACTGGTTGTAGTGTGAGCGGGTTGTCCCGTTATTTTGTTGGTAATGGTAAGGTCAGCTCCACTTACCGAGGCGCCACGGGGGCCGGTTACCGTGCCGGAAACATTGCCGGTGGATGAATCCTGGGCGTGGGCCAGCGATAAAATAATGAGAAGGACCACGATCGCTCTGAAGACGGAACGGGCACAACCAGTATTGCTCGACATTCGTCTCGCTTACCTTCCTTACAGAGATTCGTGCCGGCACACCCCAACGCCCGCAACACGGCCCTCAGGCCACTGCCCAGTTTTAAGGAAGGCAGAAGACGGGCGCAGCATGCCAAGCATGCAAAACATGTCCGATCAGCAATCCTACAAGATTTTCACAACAGAATTTATCCCGTCAACAGCTCACACGTAGCGCTGCCGAAGGTCAATGCGATTTGGACGTGTAGTATCCCGTCCGATGGCGCACCTTGAATCCGGAATCAGCCGGCAGCCCTCCGACCGTTACCTGGATGTGGCGGAAATCCGAATCGGAAAGCCGCTGCGAAGGATAGTAGGCCAGCAAGTACTGGGTGCGCAGTTCATCGCTGATCTGGCGAAAGGCGTCTTCCAGCTGCGGCAATGAAGCAGCGTAAAAATACTTGCCGCCGGTATCGGCAGAAAGCTGGATCAGGGCGTGCTCGCCGCCGGTGTCACGTCCCGCGCTGGCCTCGATGGGCACAATGATGATGCTGTACAGAATGGCTTCGGCGGTCTCTGCCGCGCGCACTGCCTCCTGGTAATCCACTTTACTCATGGTATCTCCGCCGTCAGTGATGACCACCATCACTTTGCGGCCGTAGCGCGGCTCCAGGGCCTGTGAACCTAGAAACAGGGCATCATACAAGGCTGTGGCTGAGCCCATGCGAATCCGGTCGATGCCGTGATCGATCACTTTGAGGTCTGAAGTGAAGGTAGTCAGCTCACTCACCGTCTCGCTGAACTGGTAAAGAGACAGTGCGTCCACCGGACGCAGAATGGTATGCGCGAAGCGACGGGCCGAAGCCAGTTCGAGTGGAAGGTCTTTGCGCGTACTCAGGCTGGTATCAATCGCCAGAACAATTGAAAGTGGCAGGGCCGATTCCTTGTCGAAGACAGCTATCTTCTGCTGGTGGCCGTCTTCCTGTAGCTGGAAGTTGTCCTTCTTCAGAGAGGCGATCGGTCCTCCATGTTCGTCAGTCACGGTGACGAACACGTTCACCAGCTTGACGTCGACTTTGAAAGTGGTGTCGGGCTCCTGGGCAATGGAGACAAGGCACAGAACTAGCAGAAGACCTGCAGTTGCCACTTGTTTCATCTGGAAAGCCAGGGCACTTCTCTGCGTTCTCCTGAGCTGTACAGAACCCTGCAACAAAAAGCTCCTTATTTGGCGGGCTGAGAAATCGCAGATCGAAGAGAATGCAGACAAACCGGCTGGTCACTTAGATGCAAGTCCCCCGGAATGGGTGCCTTGGGCACTGGGAATCTCGCCCGGAAACGGCTCGCCATTGGCCCAGACGGCGCCGTCTTCAAAATACTCCTTCTTCCAGATAGGCACGGTGCGTTTGAGGGTATCGATGAGCCAGCGGCAGGCATCGAAGGCGGCCGCCCGGTGGGGTGAAGACACCACAATCAGCACGCTGGTTTCGCCGATTTCAAGCCGTCCCAGGCGATGAATGATGGTGACATCGCGAATCTTGAACTCAGCCAGCGCCCGCCCGGCCAGCTCTTCCATCTGCTTGAGAGCCATCTCCTCATACGCTTCGTACTCCAGATAGAGAGTGCGGCGGCCACGAGTGTGGTTGCGAACAATGCCTTCGAATACGGCGGCAGCCCCGTCCTCGGGCCGCTTCATGCCCTGTAGCGTAGAAGCCGTCTCAATCGTTTCGCGGACGATGGCAGCGTGCTCGCTACGTTTTCCCGTTTTGCCTGCCCCGTCGGCCGTTCCACCGCTCACCGGCGGCAGGAGCGCAACTTCGTCTCCTGGCCTGAGCTTCGTGGAAGGTCCCGCGTATTCCTGATTGACGGACATGGCGAGTGACGATCCCGTGTCTTTCAGTCGCGGAATGACTTGCTCGTAGTGACTGAGAACGTCCCCTAGCGTGGCGCTCTCAGGAAGGCTGAGCGAGTCGCTGGGTTTACCGGCCAGGTCTTTGAGGATGCCGAAGAATAAGACGCGGATTTGCATGAGAAACCGGTTCCCAGTTTCCAGTTTCCGGTTCCCAGTAGTCTATCGTGCAGGCGGCGATTTGGCGGAAGGTCGGCTCAAAAAAATTGCCAGTCCCGGTTTGGAAACTGGCAATTCAAACGGGCGCGCGGACGAATCAATTCTGCGATTTAGGCAGGTTCTCCTCGTGCCGCGGCTGCTCATGCCGTTCCTGCTGCACTTGTGGTGCGCGATTCTGCGCCGGCGCGGCCTGCTGGCGTTGTTGCTGCCAGTTGCGGAACTTGTTCTCATCGTCCCGGGCCTGGGCCCCGTTTCGTTCCTGCACCGGGGGCGCGGGCTTGGCCTGGGGATGCGACCAACCCTGCGAGAAGCGATTGTTCTCGTTCTGGTTCACCCCGCCTTGGGGCGGACGTGGAACCATCTGCCCTTCGGGGCGTACAGGTTCGGCCACCCGCGGGGCCACAAGCGGCTGTTGCGGACGAGCATCAGGACGTGGCACTTGAGGACGAGAGGCGACTTGAGGCGGACTGATAGGCTGTTGCGGACGAGCCTGCGGACGTTCTGTGCCCTGATTGCCTGGCCCGGGATTGCTCAGTTGCCGGGGCTGTTCACTCGGCCGCTCGGTGCGTACGTTGATAGCCGCCTGCCGCTGCTCGAAAGGCTGCCGGGGAGGAGCAGGTCTCTGTGTCGCCACGACCTGGCGGTTCACGATCGCCTGCGGCGGCCTGAACCTTGCCGGAGCACCCGCGCCCAACACGCTGGCCCTGACCGGTTGCACTTGGATGCCGCGCTCGACCGGCGCCTCCGCCACTTGCCGTGCGTCGAAGTGTCCCAGATTCCGCGACACCGGACGCGCGTTTACGAAGGTTTCCCGCGAAACCAGCGTGACGCCGTTGTTCACCCGCTGGTTCACGTAGGTGAGGTTCGTGACACTGCGTTCACGCGAGTTATACACGTTATAAACATTGGTCACCCGGGTAACGTTCACCACGGTATTGGTGACGTTGACGCGCTCAACGTAATTGCGGCTTCCCCGGTAATAAGGCACATAGACTTCGCCAGGGGCTAGAGGGAACCAGCCCACGCCCGGGCCGCCGCCGATCGAGATTCCGACTCCGCCCACAAAAGCCACCAGCGCAGGCGCGTACACCGGCCTGACGGCAACCGGACCCGGCACCCAGCACCAGCGGTTTCCGGCATAGGCCCAGCGTCCGTAGTGGAACGGGGCAAAACCCCAGGGCTCGTCCTCTACCCAGCTCCAGCCCCAGGGGTCGATGTAAGCCCAATGACCGTTCCGATAGGGTGCCCAGTCCGAGGTAACACCCGACGGAACCCAAACTGTTCCGTAGCCGCCGACGTACTGCCAATGCCCGTAGTCATCCAGGTCTTCGTAGCCCGTCATCTCCGGTGAAACATAGTTGGCGGATTCGGCGCCGTCTTCACGATGGTCGCGCTGAAACGCCCAGTTGTCGAAATCATCTGAGCCCGGCAATTGTGCGATGTCGTAGTTCAGCTGGTCGGTACCGGAGAAGCGAGCCGACTGGCCGGCCACGACGGTGTAAGAATATCCGCCACCCGTGATTTCGCCGCGGCCGCTCCAGACGCTGACATTGGTCATATCCCCGTTGCTGTCGACGTCGACCCGGTATTCGCCGGTACGCTGCAGATTGAAGGCCAGATTGGGCGTGTCTACTTCGACGAGGTCGCCGTCGTCCAGATGGCGAACCCGTAGGATGATCGTGCCTGCCGACACGCGAAGCTGTGTGGTGCGGTCATCGAGGTCGAGCAGTGTGAGACTGGTTTCCGGCGCCATCCGTATCGCCGTTGAGCCTACGTGTAATTCGGCACGAGATCTCTGGTCAGTCCAAAGATTGTCGCCAGTGGTCAGCGGCCGGTTGGGCACCGCGGTTACCCAGTCGCCTTCTCCGCCGGGCTGAAAAGTAACCGAACCCTGTGCGTAATTCATGCGCGCCACGCGGCTGGGCGGATCCTGATCATCATCTTGATCTTGCGCCACCGAGGTTGCGGGGCTTTGCAGCATCAGCAATACGCCCGCCAGGAGAACTCCGACTGACCACCTGCGGTATGTCTTCGTCTTTCGCATATTGTTCCTCGCTGCGGCCGGAAACGGCACGCTTTATACAGATTAAACACTTCGTAGCGAGATTAGTTCTATACCGCCGACCCGTACCCCCGTGCAGACACACATGGACTTATCCCTACAAGAAGAATGCCAGTCTCAGTAGCAGAGACTGGCATTCATGGTAAAGAATTCAGAAGCCGGGATTACGAGGCGCCCTGGGCACTGAGCACCTTTTCCCGCTCCTCTTCGTCTTGCTTCTCCTCGCGCTGCGTGGCTGGCAGGGCTAGCTCCAGGACCTCGTGAATCGTCTTCACGTAGTGAACTCGAATATTCGCGAGTTGCTCAGGGGTCAAGTCCTCTTCCACGTTCGTCTTGTTTTCGGCCGGAAGAATCACGTCATGGACACCCGCGCGCTTGGCCGCCAGCACCTTTTCCTTGACGCCGCCGATGGGCAGGACGTCTCCGCTCAGCGTGATCTCGCCGGTCATGGCGGTCAAGGGACGTACCGGTCGACCCGTCAGCAGCGACACCAACGCGGTCGCCATCGTGACTCCCGCCGAAGGGCCGTCTTTCGGAATCGCACCCGCCGGCACGTGAATGTGGATGTCATGCTCGGCGAAGAAATTCTCCGGAATCCCAAGTATGGCTGCGTTCGACCGCACCCAGGTCAGAGCTGCCTGCATGGATTCCTGCATCACCTGGCCGATCTGCCCAGTCATGGTGAAGCCACCCTTGCCCTTCATGGTATTGGCTTCGACAAATAACACGTCGCCCCCTGAAGGCGTCCAGGCCAGACCCACAACCACGCCTGCACGCTTGGTGCGCTCGGCGATTTCGCCTTCGCTGCGCACCTTGATTCCGCCTAGGAACTCCTGGATTACTTCCTTGGTCACAACCAGCTTGTCGGTTTTGCCTTCAGCCAGGCGGCGAGCCTGCTTGCGGCAAATGGTGCCAATGTTGCGCTCCAGATTGCGCACCCCGGCTTCCCGCGTGTAGTGCCGGATGATGTAGCCCACACCCTCTTCCGGAAATTCAATCTGTTCCGCGGTCACGCCGTTCTCTTCGATCTGCCTTGGAATCAGATATTGAAAAGCGATGTGGACTTTTTCCTCTTCCGTGTAACCCTGGAGTTCGATGATCTCCATGCGGTCGCGCAACGGCTCCGCGATCGGATCGAGCATGTTCGCGGTGGTGATGAACAGCACCTTCGAGAGATCGAAGGTCACATCCAGGTAGTTGTCCCGGAAGGTGGAGTTCTGCTCGGGATCCAAAGCTTCGAGCAACGCCGATGCAGGATCGCCGCGGAAATCGCGCCCGACTTTATCGATTTCGTCGAGCATGAAAACCGGATCTTTGGTCTCAGCCCGGCGGATGCCCTGGATGATTTGTCCAGGCAATGCGCCGATGTACGTGCGCCGGTGACCGCGAATCTCTGCCTCATCGTGCACCCCGCCCAGGGAGATGCGAACGAACTTCCGTCCCAGGGCTCGTGCAATCGACTTGCCCAGCGAGGTTTTGCCCACGCCCGGGGGGCCAACGAAGCACAGGATGGGTCCTTTCATTCCGGGTTTCAGACGGCGTACGGAAAGATAATCCAAGATCCGGTCCTTGACCTTTTTGAGGTCATAGTGATCGGTGTCGAGGATTTCCTTGGCTTTAATAATGTCGACTTCGCCGCCGGAAGTCTTGGCCCAGGGCAGCGCCGCCAGCCACTCCACGTAGTTGCGAGTTACGGAATAGTCCGCCGCCATGGGTGACATGCGGGCGAGCCGGCCTAATTCCTTCAGGGCCTCTTTTTTGACTTCGTCGGGCATGCCTGCGTTGTCGATTTTCTGGCGAAGCTCTTCGGTGTCGCGTGCGCCTTCATCCTGCTCGCCCAGTTCTTTCTGGATGGCTTTCATTTGCTCGCGCAAGTAGTACTCGCGCTGCGTCTGCTGCACCCGGTCCTGGACTTCGGACTGGATCTTGTTGCGCAGCTGCTGGACTTCGAGCTCTTTCGCGAGATGCTGATTGATCTTCTCCAAACGCACCCGGACATCGGTGGTTTCGAGCGTGTCCTGCTTGTCGGCGGTTGAGAGCGACGGCAACGAGGAGGCGATGAAATCCACCAGCCGGCCGGGTTCGTCGATGTTCATGGCCACGGTCGAAAGCTCGTCCGATAGAGTCGGGGAGCCAGCCACGATTTGCTGGAACAGGGTAAGAACGTTCCGCTGCAGCGCTTCCACTTCGGGACTCTTTGGCGGAATGGCCTCAGGCACCGAGTCTACGCGGCCACGCATGAAAGGCGTCAGTTGAGAAAATTCGGTGAGTCGCACCCGTTCCAGGCCCTCGGCAAAAACGAACAGGCTCTGGTTGGGCATCTTAACCACTTTGTGGACGACGGCCAGGGTGCCAACGGTATAGAGGTCGCTGGCCTGGGGGGCATCGACGCGGGCTTCCCGCTGCGCCACCACCACGATGGTTTTGTCCTCGCCTAGGGAATTAATGAGTTGAACCGAGCTCTCCCGACCCACGGTCAGGGGCAGCACGGCATGGGGGAAAAGTACCGTATCCCGCACCGGCAGGATGGGCAGAATCCCGGTTTCTTCTTCTTCTTTTTCTTTTGGCTTGGTGTTGCGCTCAGTGCGCGTCTTTTCTGCCATATTTCACCTTGAGTGTCTTGTGCTCAAGTTTTGATGACATAAAGGCCCGGAAGGATGCAGGGCCCCATCCACTTGAAAGTAGTTGAATTCTAAACCCTAATCGGGAGGTTTGTACCCAATCAAAGGTGCTGAGACCGATTGGTGACGAAATGGGTCTAAACCCGGCCGCGGGCGTGCTTGCCGGCCGCCCACCGAGCGAGGCGCTCGCGCTTACATTGCATGTCTAGGCTGCCAGATAGATTCCCAGCACCTTTACCAAGTCGGCGACCTCGCCGAGATGGCGCAACGCGTTGCGAGCGGGTTCGTCGTCCCCGCGGAGAAAGTCAGCGTAGAACACATATTCCCAGGGTCGCCCGCGCAGCGGCCGCGACTCGATCTTGGTCAGGCTGATGTCGCGTAGGGCGAATACCGCCAGCGCCTTGAAGAGCGCGCCGGCAACGTTCTTGACGCTGAAAGCAATCGAAGTCTTGTTGGCTCCGGGAAGCACGCACCGCGCCTTGCGGATCAGAAAGAAGCGGGTGAAATTGCGTTTGTCGTCTTCGATGCTGGGCGCCAGAATGTGGCCTTTGTACGCCTTCGCCGCCTGGGCGCCGGCGATTCCGGCAGCATCCCGCAATTTTTCTTCGATCACATGCTTGACGCTGCCAGCCGTGTCATAGAAGGGCGTCGGCTGAATCCTCGGATTCCTGGCGAAGAAGTCGCGGCACTGTTCCAAAGCCACGGGATGCGAGTAAGCCCGGCGCAGATCGCCGCGCCTGACTCCGGGCAGCGCGATCAGATTGTGCACGATGCGCAAGCGGAATTCCTGCTCAATGAAAACCTTCCGCGCCAGCAACAGATCAAAATGCTCGGTCACGGAGCCAGCAAGAGAGTTCTCGATAGGGATCACGGCGGCAGCCACCGAACTACGCTGCACACGATCGAAGACCTCGACCGAACGCGCGCAAGCGACGATATCGCAGCCCGGAACCATTCGTCGCGCGGCTTCGTGGCTGAACGAGCCCGCTTCTCCCTGAATCGCAACCCTCATTCGCGTTGGGCTCATTGGGGCAACTTAGCTGGCTGCGGCGGCGAAAGCAAATCTTTCTTCAGCACGAACGCGTCGACCGCATTCGAATAGTACCGTGGCAGGGTTTTGATTACGGTGTAATGATGCCGTTTATAAAAGGAGAGGGCGGGCATGTTGTCCACTGCCGTTTCAAGAATGACGGAGTGGCAGCGGAGGGTGCGCAACCGGTCCTCGGTGACCCGCAGCAACTGCGATCCGATGCCCACTCCGCGAGCGTTGGGCAGAACATCGATGGTAATGATATGTCCCGTGCCCCGGCTCCCCGTTTCAGCAACAATGAATCCCACAGTGGCGGTGGAGGGCTGGCCGTCGTTAAAGAGCCCGCTGCGGGGGTTGGTCTCGCTGACTTCGGACCCTTCCGCCACCAGGGCAAATGCGCCGGGCCGCTGCAGATAGGTGGCGAGTTCCAGACGACTGTATGAAATCCCGGGCGCGAAACACTGCTGGTCAATACGCCACAAGGTCTCGAATTCTTCGTGCCGGAAATCTCGCAACGCGAATTCCACGGCTTTATTGTAGTCGTGAAGCGGGTGTCTGCCTCGCTCCTGTTTGCCCAACATGCGGTGCCGACAAAAGGGTCAGGAACCTGTTGCGGTACTTGCGTCACAAGTCGTAGTATTTGCAGAGAGGCCCTTGTGGGACGCCTGGTGCTCATCGACGCGCTCAGCGCGGTGGTTTTACTCGCGGTCTGGTTTTTCTATTTTGCGCGCTACAACCGCCGCAAGGGCACAACCGCGCTGCACTGGGTCGAAGCCGCCTGTTCCAACACAGGCCAAATGCTGGACGCGCGTTGGCTGGGCCAGACTCTACTGCAGGCCCGCTTCGGCTTTACGGCTCACTGGTTCGATAACGCCAGGGTGACCATCCGCCTGCGCCCTCGCCCTATCCCTTTCAAGTGGTTTGTCAGCATCTGGCACAAGCAGAGGGAAACGCTTACTTTTGAAGCGGACTTGGACAGCGTGCCCGGTTTCCATCTCGACGTGTTCCGTCATCGCTGGTTGTCTCAGCACCACAGCCATTTATCGTCCCAGCCCCGCGATTGGTCGGTTTCGCGCCCCGGGCCGGTCGTTCTTACAACCCGTACTCGCTGGACCCAGGAACTCTCGCCCGTGGTCAACACCTTGATGACCGCCCGCGGGCACAACCTGATCAGCGTGCGGTTCCGTTCCGAGTCGCCTCACATTGCCGCCACGGTTCCGCTGGAAGCTCTCTCTGACGAGCGGGCCGCCGCAGGATTTCTGAGCGTGCTTCGCGAACTGGCCGCTGGGGCATCAGCCTCGAAGCAATAACCCGCACCACGTTTCCAGCCGCTCGCGGTCGCCTCACCCTCATTTTGCGGAACGAATTGCCTCCAACACTCCAAGAACAGTTCGGGATCTGACACGCGCGTCGACTCGGATGTAGCTCTTGTTCTTTGTGTCACGGTCCACACCTTCTCGAATTGGTGCAGGCAAGTGGTCGGGCCTCGTCCGTCCCTTGCCGAAACAAATACTGGCGTCGCGCACGATCACAACGATTAGCGCGTCTTCCCGGTTGGCACCTCGCATGGACATCGGATGCCACAGCTTCGGTAAGTCGGCTGACACTCCGTGATGTGGAGTTGACGCCAGCAGCATGAACAGAAAAAGCAACACAACCAGGACGCCGGCAAAAGCACTAGGTCAATGTTGCTAATGAAGCCCGACGTCCGTGAGTTTCATCGGCGCACTTTAGGTCGACTCCGGCGGGACACCTATTGTTCCCGTCTGTTTCGGCGGTAGGCCAGGTCACCATCGTAATGAGTGCCGCTTCCGTGTTGGCTGGAGACCTTGGAGCGGCCACCGGTTGTGCTAGAGTCAGAACTTTCTATGGTTTCTCCCACCATTTCCACCCAAAACCTGACGCGGCGCTTCGGAGACCTCGCCGCCGTTGAAGACGTGAATCTGAGGGTAGCTCCGGGCCAATTCTTCGGCTTTCTGGGACCGAACGGTGCAGGAAAATCAACCACCCTCAAGATGCTCACCGGCCTGCTCGCGCCCACCACCGGACGAATCCAGATTCTTGGCCTCGATCTGGTCAGCAACATGGTGGAAGTGAAACGGCAGATCGGAGTGGTACCCGAAGGCATGGCGCTGTTTGGGAGATTGACCGGGTCGGAATACTTGAACTTCGTGGGCCGAATGTATGGTCTGGACCACGAGACGGCGGCCAAGCGGACGGCTGAGCTGCTCGACTTCATGCAGCTCACCGATCAGCCCAGGGCGCTGGTCACGGACTACTCGCATGGCATGCAGAAAAAGCTGGCTCTGGCGGCGGCCGTGATCCACGGACCGAAAGTCCTGTTTCTGGATGAACCCTTCGAAGGCGTGGATGCTATCGCAGCCGGCACTTTGAAAGCCATGCTGCAGCGCATGATCGCGCGCGGCGCAACTGTCTTCCTGACTTCGCACGTTCTTGAAATCGTAGAACGGTTATGCACTCATGTCGGCATCATTCATCGTGGGCGGCTGGTGGCCCAAGGTTCGCTGGAGGAACTGCGGGCGGGAGTCGAGGCGCAATCGGCGGGCCTCCCGAGCGCGGGAGCGGGTGTTCCAGGCGAGAAGCTGACACTCGAACAAATCTTCCTCCTGATCGTGGGCGGATCGCGAACCGATCGCCAGGAATTGTCATGGCTGGGTTAAAACTTAAGATGACAAAGGCAGGATGAAAACGAAATGACGGGCAGGGTGAGTCTGACTCCGCAAGCGCGCCAGCAGCTGGGGGCGGTCGCTGACTTGCGTTGGCGAATGTTTGTCAACTCTCTGCGAACCTTTCGCGGCCGGTTGGAATTGGCCTCGCGCATCTTCATTGGCCTGGCTTTTGTGGGCGGTGGCATCGGCGGTGCGATTGGACTGGGCGGGGCAGCCTGGTTTGTGCTCTTGCAGGGAAATGCGGAGTGGCTCGGAGGTCTGCTTTGGCCCGTGTTTCTTTTTTGGCAGCTGTTTCCGTTAATGGCGACGGCGTTTACTCAGAACGTCGAGTCTGCAAATCTTCTGCGTTTCCCCCTGAGCTATCGCTTGTACTTTCTGATCCGCCTGGCCTACGGCTCGCTGGACCCGGCAACGGCTGTGGGCAGCTTGTGGCTGATCGGAATCGATATCGGCATCGGAGTCGCCCGGCCAAGTGTGCTTCCCTGGGCCACGATTGTGCTCCTAACCTTTGCCGTCGTGAATCTAGTTCTCGCGCGCATGCTCTTCGCCTGGCTGGAACGCTGGTTGGCCCAGCGGCGCACGCGCGAAATCATGGGCATCCTTTTCTTCCTCTTCATTCTGAGTTTTCAGTTGATCGGACCCTTGATCGCAGTCTACGAACATAGATCCATACCCGAAACCAGAATGCTGGGACAGAAACTCTCCAACGCGCAGCGGCCTCTCCCGCCGGGGCTTGCCGCCGCTGCCATTGCGGGATCGGTACAGCCGCAGCCCGGGTCCAGCGTGGTCACGACCAGTGTGATCCCTTTTCTGCTTCTGCTGTTCTATGGAATTGCATTCGTGTGGCTCCTGAATTTTCGGTTGCGCGCAGAGTATCGCGGCGAAAACCTTAGCGAATCGGCGGGCCGCAAAGCTTTGACCAGCAGGCTTCCGGCGGTTCGCCCGGGTTGGAATTTGCCGGGACTTCCAGGACCGGTCGCCGCCGTCTTCGAAAAAGAGTTGCGCTATCTCAGTCGCAGCGGGCCGATGCTCTTCACTCTGATCGTGCCTCTGTTCATGCTGGCGGTTTTTCGAAGTTCAGGGAAAAACCAAGGCCTGTTCGCGCATGCTCCCGGGCTTACCTTTCCGCTCGGAGCCGCCTACTCGCTGCTCTTGCTGACCAATCTTTCTTACAACAATTTTGGGGCTGATGGCAGCGGTACCCAGTTCTTCTTCGCGTCCCCAGCGCGCTTCCGGCAAATCATGTTGGGGAAGAATCTGGCGCATGCAGCCGTTTTTGCTGTGGAAGTTTTGCTGGTGTGGTTGGGAACGTGTTTGCTGTATCGGCCGCCGTCCCTCGGCGTGACCCTGGCCACGCTGGCGGGCATTCTGTTTGTACTGCCGATTGACCTCGCTGCAGGAAATCTGTTCTCGATCTATTCTCCCAGCCGGGTGGAAGCGGGCGTGTTTGGGAGACAAAGGGCCTCTCTGACAACCGTGCTGGCGAGTTTTGGGATTCGAGGGGCGCTGTTCGGAATGGGCGCACTTATGCTTTGGTTTTCACGCGGGTATGGCAATTCCTGGATGGAACTACTGATCTTTTTACTGCCAGCCGCTTTCGCCGTTGCGCTTTACGTGTTCGCCATGGAGCGCGTCGATGGAATGGCCCTGAATCATAGGGAAAATCTCATTTCCAATCTTGGCCGCCGCGAGTAGCGCTTGCGGCCTGCGCGTCACTCCTTTTCCGGCTCCGCAACGAAGCGATAGCCCACGCCGCGAACGGTGAGCAGGTGTCGTGGCGCAGAAGGATTGTCTTCGATATAGCGCCGCAGGCGAACGATGAAATTGTCGATCGCGCGGGTGTCGGTGTCTTCGTGCAAACCCCACACTTCTTCGAGAATCGATTTGCGGGAGACGACCCGTCCCTGGTTCCGGATGAGATGACGGAGCAGTTCCGCCTCCATCAGAGTCAGCTGGATGGTATTTCCGTTGACCCGCAATTCCAGCTTGCCAAAATCTATGCTCCGGCCGTGGAACGAAAATACTTCATACTCTGTGGCTGCGGCGGCTTTCGCCGCCGGACTCTGCCGCATCCACTCCCGGCGTCGCAACAGTCCTTGCAATCGAGCCAGCAGGATAGGGAGTTCAAAAGGTTTGGGAAGGTAGTCATCGGCACCCGAGGCAAAACCTTGGAGCACATCTTCAGGCCGTCCGCGCGCGGTGAGCATGAGTACAGGGACAAATTGTTTGGCCGCACGCAATTCCGCGGCCACGGTGAAACCGTCCTTGCCGGGAAGCATGACGTCGAGCACTACAGCATCGAAATCGGCGCGCGCGCCGGATTGCCCCAAGAGCAAATCCAGCGCCCGTTCGCCATCGCCCACGACGGCGACCGAGTGTCCCTCGGCCTCCAGATTGAACTGCAAGCCCTTGGCCAGGTGAGCTTCGTCTTCGACGATCAGAACATGACTCATGTATCTCTCAAATCGCCACACCGAAATGGAGGGGCCGCATCTTGCCCCACGAGAGCCGGCGCTACAAGTTTACTCTTGGCAACTCCAGGACTACGGTGGTGCCACGCCCTTCGCCCTCACTCTCGGCGAACACCCGGCCGCCGTGCTTACGGGCGATTGCCCGCACGATGAAAAGGCCGAGGCCGGTTCCCTTCACATGACTCCGCGAGCGGTTGGACACGCGGTAAAAACGTTTGAAGATGCGCTTCAACTCTTCCGCCGGAATCCCTACCCCCTGGTCGCGGATGCTGAGCGTTACCCGCTTCTCATCGGGCGTGTCGAGACGTACCGAGATTTCCACGTGATCGCCGGAATACTTGACCGCGTTGTCGAGCACGTTCGAAACCGCCGCACGCAGTTCCTCGGAATCGCCCAAAACGCCCGCGGCGGCGCCGCGGTTGACCGATTGCTCGTAGCTTATCGATTCAGGCGCAAGGTGGTGGCTGGTACGAGCCACTTCCACGCACTCGCGCGCCAAGCCGCTGAAGTCCACGGGCACGCGCCGGTCCTGCCGCTTATGTCCAGCCTCGCCGGCCTTGAGAACCTGGTCCACCGTGCCCATCAGGCGATCGGTATCGTCCAGCATCAGACGATAGAACTCGCGGCGCTGGGCTTCATCCACATCGCGATGCTGCAAGGTTTGCAGATAAAGCCGGATGGAAGCGATGGGAGTTTTCAACTCGTGGGTAACCGCGTTAATGAAGCTGTCGTGCTGTTCGTTGCGGCGAATTTCTCGTACCAGGAAACTGGTGTTCACGATCAGTCCGGCGATCAGCAGGGCGAAGAAAATTACACCCAGGAAAAGCAGAACCCCTTCGCGCCAGTTGAGAATGATCCAGCCGACATTCAGTCCGACCGCCAGCAACACCAGGCAAACGCCTAGAACAACGAAAAAGGCGATGGCCCTGCGGCGGCTGCTGATACGCATGGCAGAATTCTACCGCGAAGAGAGGTGTGGGGCGGACACTCTTGTCCGCCGCCTTTGAAGTTGGTCTCAGGTTTTCGTTGCTGTTCGACTACGAGGCCTTGAGTATGTCTGACTATCTAGAGTCCAAGTCAAGGGCGGCGGACAAGAGTGTCCGCCCCACATGGCTAGGCCGAGACAAGTTCGGCACGTGCTTCCGCCGGCGTTCCCTGTTCTTCTTCCTGGCGGCGCAGCTCAGAGAGCTTTACCCAGTAGACCTGACGCGCCAGCCCCAACTTCTTCAGCGCCCAGATACCGTACCAGTTGAAATCGATCTCGTACCATTTCAGACCATGCCGGGCAGAGACCGGATGCGCATGATGGTTGTTGTGCCAGCCCTCACCGAACGTGAGCAAGGCCACCCACCAGCTATTGGTAGAGAGGTCCCGAGTGACAAAACGCCGCGAGCCCCAGCTATGCGTGGCCGAGTTTACCAGCCAGGTGGTGTGCAGTCCGATCACGGTGCGGAAGAAAACACCCCACAGGAGGAACGGGAGGCCGCCCACTGCCAGCAGGATCAAACCGAGGACGATCATGGGAGCGTAATGATACTTCGTGATCCAGACGTGGAATTTATCTTTGGCGAGGTCGGGAACGTAACGCGCCAGCGTAGTCGTGTCGTGGTGCATCGACTTGCCGGTCAGGATCCAGCCCATGTGCGCCCACCATTTGCCGTCGCGGGGAGAATGCGGATCGCCTTCCTGATCAGAATGCTGGTGATGGATACGATGCGTGGCCACCCAGAAAATAGGTCCGCCTTCGAGCGCCAGCGTGGCAGATGTAGTCAAGACGTACTCGACCCACTTGGGAGTCTTGTAACCGCGATGAGTCAGCAGCCGGTGATAGCCCATGCCGATACCGAGGGATCCAGAAACCCACCACAGGAACATCGAGACCAGGAGAGCTTTCCAGGAAAAGAAGAACAGCGCCGCGATTGCGCCCAAGTGGAACAGGCCCATAAAAATCGCGGTTACCCAGTTGATTTCGTGGTCCGCAGCTGCTTTCCGATCCAACACCTGTAGGTCTATCGCCATGTTCTTTTCCCTTGCCCGATATTGAGCTTCCTGGACTTAAGTTAGCAGGGTGGGAAATTGGCGCGTGTAAAACTTCTGTAATAGCCGACACTCGGGGTGTTACGTAAGTACTAGCACGGTAATGCAGACGGAAACCCGTCCCAAGGCGCAAGCGGGAAAAGCAGGGCTTTCAGGTTGGGAAACCCCAGTGGACTAGTTGGCGGAAGGGCACGACTTTTCAGTCGCGCCGTAAATCTCGTCCGAGAATGCTCCGGCGCGGCGGGAAGCCGTGCCCTCCCGGCGCCAGCCCGGAAATTACTCAGGCCGAGGCGCCCTTTACTTCGACGCCAGCCCATTTCTCAAGCAACGTCAGGGTCGCCGCGTAGTCCAAATTTTCGTGTCCATCTTCGGTTGCCATTTCGTAGATTTCTTCCACGGTTTCGAGAGCTGGCAATTTCACCCGAACTTCCTTGGCAGCCTCCAGCGTCAAGCGAATGTCTTTATGCATGAGCCGCAGCGGGAAATTGGGGGTGAAGTCGCGTTTCAGGACAAAAGGCGCTTTGTAGTCCACAACTCCGGAGCGAATCATCGACGCCTGAATCACCGGCATCAGTTTCTCGACATCCACTCCCAGCTTCGTGGCCAGAGTGAGGCCTTCAGCGAACCCTTCATAGATGAGCGCAATCTGCAGGTTCATCACCAGTTTGGCAGACTGTCCCTTGCCGGTTTCGCCGATGCGGAAAAACACTTTTCCCATAGCGGCGAACAGCGGTTTCAGTGATTCGATCACGGCTTCATGCCCGCCTACGATGAAAATGAGGCTACCGGCTTCAGCCGCCACCTTCGATCCCGTCATGGGCGCGTCCACGTAGTGCACTCCGCGTGTTCCAACCCGCTCCGCGAACTTGCGAGTCGCCGAAGGCGAAATCGTGCTGGAATCCACTACGGTCATACCCTCGGCCAGTGACTCCTCGACCCCTTGCGCCCCGAACAGGACGCTCTCTACCGCATTGGTGTCAGAAACGCACATCCACACGACTTCGGCACCCCGGGCCGCATCGGCGGGCGAAGTCGCGCTGCGCGCGCCTTCTACTCCCTTGCCCGCGGTACGACTCCAAACGGCAACCTCATGACCTGCCTTGACCAGATTGGACGCCATCGGTCGTCCCATAATTCCCAAGCCTAAGAAGGTAACACGCATCCTGAGTCTCTCCTGAAGATAGTGATGACCAGCAGCGATTAGAACTGACAGCGGTAACCAGGGTCAAGGCAATCCCGCGTGCATTTGTTCTAGAATGACGACTGCGCCCTTCTTTTTGCGTCTTTTGCGAAAGGAGGTCAACGAGGATCCAGTCAATGCTGATCTCCCCGGGCGAACTCGTGAAATGGTTTCCACGGCTTCGATTTCCCGTCACAGCAGGCTAGATGTTAAAGAGTACCCTGAAGAATCGCGCTCTCCGCAGTCGCGCCCGGCAGTTCGGCAGCCTGGTGCGGCGCTCCGTAGTTACTCCCCGCACCGGCCGTACCCACAAACCGAAGCTGGTGACCGACAGCGAGATGGGAGTGACTTTCATCGGTCATTCAAGTTTCTTCGTTCAGATCGGCGGCCAGAATGTGGTCATCGATCCCAATTTTGCGCGCTGGCTTTTCGTCCTCAAACGTCTGCGGCAGCCGGGCCTGAAGATGCGCGATCTGCCGGCCATTGACCTGGTACTCGTGACCCATGCCCACTTCGACCACCTGCACCGGCCGTCGCTGCGCGCCATCGTTCGGCAAAACAGACGTCGTCACGGAGTGGCGCCGACGATTGTGGTGCCGCATCATGTTTTCGATCTGGTGTCCGACCTCGGGTTTGACCGGGTCGTGGAACTGGACTGGTGGAACAGTTACCGTCACAGCAAGCTGACCGTAACCCATGTGCCTTCGCGGCACTGGGGAGCGCGAGTCATCGAAGATTCCCACCGCGGATACGGTGGCTACGTGCTGCGCGACAGCAAGCATTCGATTTATCACGCCGGCGACACGGCTTACTTCTCTGGCTTTCGCGAGATTGGGCAGCGACTGGCGCCGGAACTGGCCCTGTTGCCCATTGGCGCGTATCATCCTCCTTCCTTCCGCAACGTTCACACCAGCCCGGCGGATGCCATGCGGGCCTTTTTTGATCTGAATGCCCGCTGGATGGTGCCCATGCACTACGGCACTTTTCGACTCTCTCATGAACCGATGGACGAGCCCCTGCAACTGTTGGAGAAAGAAGTCAGGGCTGCGGGTATCGAGGATCGAGTGTTCGTGTTGGAAGAGGGTGTGACCCGGTTTTTTTAGTCGTTTTTGGCGTCTTTCGACGTCCGTTGGTCCAGAGTCCGGGTAGAGGAGTTCGCGAACCTGCTCGGAGCGGACAGGAAGCAGTGCGGGCAGTATAGTTCGCGGCGTGCATCAAGCCCCCATGAGTCGCTTGGGCGCGCTTTATCTCTCGCTCGGGGTGGTGCAGGCCGCGCATAGCGTTGAAGAAATGCTCAGCCACCTCTACGACTTCTTCTGGGTCGGCTCGGGCGTGCTGCATCGCTCTTTTGCGTGGTACCCGCAATTTCGCTGGCCCGCCGACCTTTTCGGCGCCGTCAATATGGTTCTGATTGCAACGCTCCTGGGGAGCTGGTCGTTCGTCGAGCGCCGCCAGCGATGGGCATTGACATGGGCCGGCGGCGCGGGAGCTGTGGAGACGCTGAATGGCTTCAATCACCTCGCAGGAGTAGGGGTGTGTCGGCAGTACGTTCCGGGTGCGATCACGGCTCCGATCCTGCTTGCCTTGGGACCGCTCGTACTCCGAGAAATCAAACGGCCTCGGAGACTGGATTGAGACAGAATCACCGTCAGACGACTCGCGCAGTCATTGCGCTCTCAGTAGGCAAGTAGCACCCGCAGGTCGCGTAGATTATTCCCCGTGGGACCGGTTGTGATCGCATCACCCAGCGACTCAAAAAATGGATACGCATTGAAACCAGCCAGCTGGGCACTGGGGTCCAGTCCGCGGGCTTTGGCGCGTTCCAGCGTGCTGCCGTCCACGATCGCTCCGGCGGCGGGGCTGTTGCCGTCGATGCCGTCGGTTCCGGCGCTGAGCACGGTAATAGCCTCACCGGAAATTCTGGCCGCGCAGGCCAGAGCGAACTGCTGATTACGGCCGCCGGTGCCGCCATTTTCAACCTTCACCGTAACTTCTCCGCCTGAGATCAGGCAGGCGCGTTCAGACTTGTGGCGCAATCGGCGCAAACGCTCGAGAAGATAGTCCGCCGCGCGAGCGTAGTCCCAGTCGTCGCAGCTGTTGTCTATTTCCACGCTGAAGCCGTGGCGCTGAGCCTCTTCTTCAGCCTCATTGAGCAACGAAGCGTTTGACAGCAAGGGCCACCAGCGTGAACGGTGGAAGGCCAGATCATCGGGCTTGGGAGTTTCCTCCAGCGCGTGGCGTTGAAACAACTCACGCACCGAATTCGGAAACTGCTCCAGCATATTGTACTTCTCAACGATGGTGTAACAGTCCGCAACGCTAGTGGAATCGGGCATGGTTGGGCCCGAGGCCAGCGCATCGGGAGTGTTGTCAGGGACATCGGAGACCAGGAGCGACACCTGCTGAGCCGCTGCGGCTGCGACGGCCATCCTTCCTCCCTTGATAGCAGAGAGATGCTTGCGGATGGCGTTGATCTCAGCAATGGGCGCACCGGAGTGCACCAGCGCCCGGTAAGTGGCGATCACGTCCTGCAGCGAAATTTCATCGTCGATAGGCTTTTCCACGATCGATGACCCTCCGCCACTGAGCATGAAGATCACCAGCGATGATGCATTCTGTGCGCCGAGCGATTTCAGCATGGCCTCGGCAGCCCGGATGGATTCCTGGTTGGGCGTCGGGTGCCCTCCGCGAAAGTAGCGAAAGCCGCGAACCTGTGAAATGGGATCGACCGAACTGGCCACAATGCCTTCGAAGCGATTGCCCGCCTGCATTTCAAGCGAATTGACCATGGCATGCGCAGCTTTGCCGATGGAGATCACCAACACCCGGTTATACGAATCCAGGTCGTGCAGGTCCTCGCAAATACGGAGCACTCCACGATCACAATCCACATGCCGTTGAAATGCCCGGTCGATGCTGGCTTCCGCCAGGGCGTGCTCAAACAGGTGACGCCCGGTGACCCGCATGTCCAGGGCAAGCTTCTCACGATCGGCGGCGGATAAAGGCATGTGCAAGGGATTATAAAAGGCGCTAGGAACGCCGGCGTACCGCCGGAAGTCGCGAGGGTGTCTCGCCCTCGCAGGCGCAGTTTGCCCGCCGAACCGTCGCAGAGGATGCGCCGAATGAAGCGGCCGGTTCTACATATCCACCGCTTCCCTCACCCACTGCTCAATGGCGTCTCGCAATTCGCGCAGGCGCCCTTCGAAAAAATGATCGCCGCCCGCCACCAGAATCAGCTTCTTCGGATCAGAAGCGGAATGAACCAGCTCTTCCAACTGCGCCAGTGTTCCGAACTGATCGCGATCGCCGCTGACAAAGAGCTTCGGCTTCGAGCAGGATGCCAGGAAGCCGAAGTCGTAGGTGCGATCGTCAATGGGCGATACCGGCAAGCCCAGTCCGATCGCCGCCGTCACCCGCGCATCCGGACAGGCGGCCCGCAAACCTACAGCTGCGCCAAAAGAGAATCCGGCAAAAATCAAGGGCAAATGAAACTCATGGTCAAGCCAGTCCAGAGCGGCTCCGACGTCTCCCAGTTCGCCATTTCCGTGGCCGTGCTCGCCCTGGCTCAAGCCAGTCCCGCGAAAATTAAAGCGCAGCACGGGAAAGCCAAAACCGTTGAGTGCCTTCATGGCGTGAAAGACCACTTTGTTGTGCAGCGTGCCGCCATATAGCGGATGGGGATGGCACACCAGGGCAGCGTACGTCGCGTCGGCAGTTCCAGCATTGAGCAGGGCTTCGAGACGACCCGCAGGGCCGTCCAGAAAGAGGGAGCGGATTGCGCTGGCTTGCATGTCCATCGCGTTTAGTTAAGCATAGCAACGAATCGAAACTTGCGTCAGTGTCCTCTGGACCCTGTGGATGTTCTGCGACGGGCGGGGGGTAACCCTTCTGAGACCGCGTGGGACTGCTGTATCCTGTCGCGCATGGATACTGTCGCCCTTACCCGTCAACTCGTGGACATCGAGTCCATTACCGGCAACGAGGGATCGGTGGGCGATTTCCTTCACGGCGAATTGCTCCGGCGAGGTTTTCGGTCGCAGAAGATTCCCGTCGAAGGCGCGCGTTCGAATGTGTTCGCAACGTTCCCGGAACAGCCGCGGCCCACGGTTGTTTTCTCCACCCACATGGATACGGTCCCGCCATTTATCCCGTCGTCCGAAGATGCTGCGCGGGTTTACGGGCGGGGCTCCTGCGATGCCAAGGGAATCATTGCGACGCAGGTGGAAGCCGCGGAACGGCTGCATGTGGAAGGCGTTCATGTTGGGTTGCTTTTCGTCGTCGGCGAAGAGCGGGACAGCCTGGGTGCCAAAGTGGCAAACCAGGAGCCTCCGGGCTGCAAATTTCTGGTGAACGGCGAGCCTACCGAGAACCGAGTGGCAGTCGCATCCAAAGGAGCGCTGCGCGTGGAGGTGATCGCCGAGGGACGGATGGCGCACTCGGCGTATCCGGAGTTGGGCGAGTCGGCGATTGACAGGCTGTTGGTTGCTCTCGCCCGTCTGCGCGCGATGAAGCTGCCGGCTGAAGATGGCATTGGGCCGTGCACGCTGAATATCGGAGTGATTGAGGGCGGCCGCGCCCCCAATGTGATCCCGGACCAAGCGCGGGCGCAACTACTCTACCGCCTGGTCGGCTCGTCAGAACCATTGAAGCAGGACATCGTTGCCGCCGTTGGCGATCTGGCGAAGATTGAGTTTGTGCTGGAAATTCCGTTCGTCCGCCTGCGCACTTTGGACGGCCTTCCCACCATGGTTGCCGCCTTCACGACGGACATTCCCGCGCTCAGCAATTGGGGTCAGCCATTGTTGATTGGGCCGGGATCGATTCACGTCGCCCACACCGATGGCGAATACGTCGAGAAGAAGCAACTGCAGGAGGCCGTGGATTTGTACTGCGCGATTGCCAAGCAGCTCTGTGCATAATTTCAGATTGAAGATTTCCGATTCCTAGATGCGCTATGCAACTCTGGTTTGCTCATCGCAGTGCAGTCAGCATCCGCGAACAACTGGTGACCCAGATCGTTCTGGGCAATCCTGAGCGACGATCTAGCTCCCGGGCAGCGCCTGCCCAGTACGCGGGAGTTGGCGCGACGGTTTCGTCTTCACCCCAACACGGTCAGCGCGGGCCATCGGCAACTGGAGCGAGAGCAGTGGGTGGAACTTCGCCACGGCAGCGGCGTCTATGTGCGGGAAAGCAAACCCGAAGTCTCGCTATCATCAGGGCTCGCACTCGACCAGTTGATTGCCAACCTGTTTCGTGCCGCGCGCCAGGCTGGGACTCCTCTATCCAGCGTGCGGAGGCGTCTGCGGCAATGGCTGGAGTTGCAACCGCCCGATCATTTCCTGCTCGTTGAGCCGGATGAAGAGCTCAGGCGAATCGCAGCCATGGAAATGCAGCAGGCAGTTCCCTTCCCGGTGAGGAGCTGCGGGTTACAGGACGGCCAGCCGCGCGAAATCATTGAAGGCGCCATTCCCGTTGTTCTTCCCAGTAAGGCGAGAATCGTTCGCAAGGCGTTGCCCGCTGGGACGGAACTACTTACGCTCCAGGTTCGCTCGGTACCTTCTCGCTTCAGGAATGGCTACCTGCTCCTCCAGGTGCGCTGGTTGGTATTGCATCGCGATGGCCGGACTTTCTGAAGCTGGCCCACACCCTCCTCATCGCCGCTGGCTTGCACGGCGACAGCCTGGTGGTTCGAGATGCCAGGAAGCCGAACTGGCAGCGCGGCCTGGGTCAGACCGTCGCGGTGGTCTGCGATTCGGTGATCGCGACCGAGTTGCCCAAGGGGTGCCGCGGGATTCTGTTCTCCCTGCTTTCGGAGTCCTCGATCGCCGAACTGCGGCGCTATCAGGAGTTCATCAGCCGCCCGCTCAATACCTGATTGCAGTAGCGCCGCCGTCCCGGCGGCTGTCCGACGGTCGTCCTCGCCCGCCGCTCCGAGGGCCAGACCGCTTCGGGACGGCCGAAAGATGTCCGAGCTAAGCTCAGGCACATCAACTGCATATGACACTCCGGAAAGTGTCACAACCCTCCAAACGGTTTGCCGCTGCCGTAGCTAACATGCGGTGCATGCAAACCTTAAAGATCTTCTGTTCCGTGCTTGCCTGGCTGGTGTTGGCCTCAGCTGCGCAAGCTCAGGCTGGGGACTGGCGCGCCCTAGAGCATCTCGCGCCCGGTTCCCGGATTTCCGTGAAAATTCGCTTTCATGTTCTGTGCGACTTTCGGGGCGCGACCGATACCATCCTGGTTTGCGAACCCGTCCGCCGCCGGACTCTGATTGGTCCGGGTGTAGTCACCTTCGACCGAAAGCGCATCCGCGAAGTTCGCCTGGAGCACAGCGACGAGGCCAACACCGCGATCGGAGCTACGTTGGGTGCGACAGTCGGCGCGGCCGTGGGTGCCAGCCTGCGTAGTACGTCGCTCACCCGGGGAGGTTCGGCTCTTCTATTGGGGGGCGCGGGGGCCATCGGCGGCGGATTTGCGGGGAGGGACTTTCCAATTCTGCATGGCAAAGTAATTTATAAGCGGTAGTGCCAGCCCTGGGACTCTCCCGACCGTTTACACTTGAAAGATGTCCACCCAGACCGTTAACTCGCTTTCAAAAGCATCCTCCGCCTATTTGCGTTCCGCCATGCACCAGCCCATCCAGTGGAACGAGTGGGGCGAGGAGGCCTTTGCCATGGCGCAGCGCGAAAACAAGCCCGTCCTGCTCGACATTGGCGCAGTCTGGTGCCATTGGTGTCATGTGATGGACCGCGAATCGTACGACGACCCGGAAGTTGCGCGGATCGTCAATGAACGCTTCGTGGCAGTGAAAGTGGATCGCGATGAGCGCCCCGACATCGACAGCCGCTATCAAGTCGCGGTGAGCGCCATCAGCGGGCAGGGTGGCTGGCCGCTCACTGCCTTTCTCACGCCCGATGGCAAGCCGTTTTATGGCGGCACTTACTTTCCTCCCAACGAAAACTATGGGCGCCCCAGTTTCAAGCGCGTGCTGCAGTCCATCGCAGACGCATATCATCAGAAGAATAGTGAAGTGATCGACCAGGCGCAGATGGTCGAAACTGCCATCTCCCGGGCGGATTCTTTCGCCGGCGGCGGTGGTGGTGAGTTTTCGCCCAAGGAAATCGACGCGATTGTTGAAGCAGCCTTGAAAATGTTTGACCCGCACAATGGCGGGTTCGGGACCGCGCCGAAGTTTCCTCATCCCGCCGTGCTTGATCTTCTGATGGACCAGTACGCACGTTCGGGAGACGAGACGCTGCGCGCAGTCTTCGTCCCCACGCTGGAGAAAATGGCGCGCGGCGGCGTGTATGACCAGCTCGCCGGCGGCTTTCACCGTTACTCGGTGGACGAGCACTGGATCGTGCCCCACTTCGAGAAGATGTGCTACGACAATTCTGAACTGCTGAAGAACTACGTCCACGCCTATCAGGTGACCGGCTCGGAGTTCTTCGCTGCGGTCGCCCGTGACATCGTCCGCTGGATGGATGAGCGGCTTAGCGACCGTGATCACGGCGGCTTTTACGCCTCCCAGGACGCTGACTACTCGATGGACGATGACGGCGACTATTTCACCTGGACTCGCGC
>CATPBJ010000109.1 GCA_955652395.1 uncultured Terriglobales bacterium
CAGTGCCCGGTAGTCCGCCGAAGATGATTAGCATTGGGGGCATTCATGCGATAGTATCCGGATCTTCGACTTCGCGGAAGCAATCACACCGCTGGCCGGTTAGTCGGCTATCGGTCGAGGTGGAATCCCGCATTGTTGGCGTAACATCGCCATTGCACGCATTGACCGGGGTAATCGCCTGTGGCTGTTGAAAAAGGAACCAAAGCAGTAATTTCAGCGACTTTTATCGTCCATAGCGAACGAACATTCAACAACTTGCAAAGGAATTTTGAGGTTGAAAGACTCCGCAAAGAGTTTTTCAACAGCCACGCCTATTATGAACAGTTATGCGCGAACCTCGCCCGTCGGCCTGTCTTTTATCTGGAGGGATTGCTTCCGGATAGCCCGTGATTCAGGAACAATCGCCAACGATATCGAACCCGGCCTGCTCGGGGCGCCCACGCCCGCACTTCACACGCCCGACGGGAACTTCCATTCCCTCGGTCACAAAGCTACCCACCCGCGTCTCAAGGATATTTCCCAAGAATCTGAGCCAGGGCCTCGTGAAACCGTTGTCAGAACCAGGCCTTGGGACCGACAGACCGGCGGTCTACAGAACGGATAGAGGCGAATTTCTCTGGGAAATCAGGGACAGTTGGCTAAAATCAATCCTCGCGACAGTGGGAGAAGAGAGTTCTTAAACAGTTGGAGCCGGGTTAGTGGTGGCCGCGACGAGTCTGCCGTGTGTCGCAAGCTCACCAGCAAATCCGCTTACCCGAGTGACCGGATGGAGAAAGGAGACCCCATGATTACGCGACGTGAATTTCTCGACACGCTTGCAGTGGGAGCCGCAGGTTTGGCCATCGGATCGACGGCAAAGAGTTACGCTCAGATTCTCGGCGCCAACGATCGGCTCAACTTTGCCGTCATAGGCTTGAATGGCCGTGGGTATGCCCATCTCTGGTCGCTTAAGGCGAACAAGAACACAGCCCGCATCTCGCATGTGTGCGATGTAGAGAGCAACATCCTCAAGAAGTTCGCCGATACCGCGCAGCACGAGCTAGGCTATGCGCCTGTCGCTGAGAGAGATTTCCGGAAGGTTCTGGAGCAAAAGGATGTGGATGCGATCACGATCGCCACTCCTGATCACTGGCACACGCCGATGGCCATTGCAGGATTGCAGGCTGGCAAACACGTCTATGTAGAGAAGCCGTGCAGCCACAATCCGGCAGAAGGTGCACTCCTGGTCGAGGCGCAACAGAAGTACGGGAAGCTCGTTCAGATGGGTTCCCAGCAGCGGTCTTCGCCCCACACCATCGAGATCATTGAGAAGATTCACCACGGCCTCATTGGACGTCCTTATTTCGCCAAGGCCTGGTACGTCAACACGAGAAAGACGATTGGCAGTGGCAAGGAAGTGCACGTGCCGTCCACACTTGACTGGGATCTGTGGCAAGGGCCCGCGCCGAGAAGGCCATACAAGGACAACGTGCAGCCTTACAACTGGCACTGGTTCAAGATTTACGGAACCGGCGAGTCCCTTAACAACGGAACACACGAAGTCGATGTCTGCCGATGGGCGCTGGAGGTTGATTATCCGAACCGGGTTACCGCGTCGGGAGGCAGGTACCAGTTCAAGGATGACTGGCAGTTCTACGACACGCTGGTGACAAGCTTTGAGTACGATGACAAGTTGCTGTCATGGGAAGGCAAGAGCTGCTCGGGAATGAAGTATTACAACCGCGATCGCGGCTCCACGATCATCGGAACCACCGGCACGGTGCTTGTGGATCGCGATGGCTATGAGATCTATGATCTCAAGGGGAACAAGACGAGCGAACTCAAGGAGGGTAGTACGACTTCGTCTTCCGATCTCGTCGGGCGCGATTCCATGACGGACGCGCACTTCGCGAACTTCATTGCCGGCATCAGGACCGGCGAAAAGCTCCATGCTCCCGTCTCCACCGGCAATGTTGCTGTCACCATGCTGCAGCTCTCCAATATAGCGTGGGAGGTCAATCGAGAGCTGCAACTGGATCCCAGGAACGCTCACATCCTGAACGATCCACAGGCCATGAAGATGTGGGGCCGCGAATACGAAAAGGGTTGGGAGCCCCGTGTCTAGCCAACACCCGCGGTCGCGCCTTGAGAGGCCGAGTTTTCTCGCGGCTCTTTCGAACGAAGATATAACAGCAAAATATCAAGAAGAATATATGGAAACCGTCTTCTCTCGTCGTAACTTTGTCCGCTCCAGTGCGATTGCCGCAGCAGCGTGCTTTGTTCCATCCCTTGCCGCCGCCGCGCCGGTACAGACTGCTGCCGCGAACGGTACTCTCCCGCCAGTACAGCTCGGACTCGCCAGCTACACGTTCCGCAACTTCACCCGGTCACAGATGATCGGTTTCATGCGGCAGTTGAGCGTCAACGCGCTCAACGCGAAAGACGTTAAGGATCATCTGCCCATGGACCCGCAAGAGGAGGCGAAAGCACTGGCGGATTACGCTGCCGCAGGCATCAAACTCCACGCCGCCGGAGCGATCTACTTCGCAAAGGATGAAGACGAAGACATTCGCAGCAAGTTCGAGTACTGCAAGCGAGCCGGCATTCCCGTGATTGTTGCCGGGGACCCGTCGCCGGAGACCCTACCGCGAATCGAGAAATTTGTGAAGCAGTATGACATCCGTATAGCGATCCACAATCACGGCCCCGAGGACACGCTGTGGCATTCGCCCCTGGATATTTTAAAGGTCGTCAAGAACATGGACCCCCGCATCGGATGCTGCATCGACGTAGGGCATACGGTGCGCGCTGGTACCGATGTGGTGCAGGCCATCCACGCCGTGGGACCGCGGCTCTTCAACATCCACATGAAAGACCTGACAGATTTCCAGAGCAAGGAAAGCCAGGTTGCTGTTGGAGACGGCATGATGCCCCTGCGCCCCATCTTCGAGGCCCTGATCTCGACGAAGTACAGCGGGTTCGTCGACCTGGAGTACGAGGTGCACGCAGATGATCCGATATTGGGAGTCGCCAGCAGCTTCTCCTACATGCGCGGCGCGCTCGCAGGCATGGGATTTGCAAGGGCAATAGAATAAGTCTCCCGTAATGATACGTCGGAAGACCGTGCAATCGCCCAGTCTGGGGCATCACTCCGTCTATGCGCACGCGGGACAATGCTCTCCGCAAGAACAACCCGCTCTACGGTCCCGACCGTTTCACCTATCTTCCCGAAAGCAACAGCTATCGCTGTCCCGCAGGCCGGCAACTCAACTTCGTCGGCTTGAATGTCAGGAACCGAACTCATGCCTACATCGGAAGCCGCAAGCGCTGCGGTGCGTGTCCGCAAAAGCGCAGTGCACCACTGGCCAGTACAAGTATCTCGCCATCCATATGCATGAGCCCGCCCGGCAACGCGCTCGAGACTTGGTCAACACTCCAGCCTCCGCCAACTCACAAAGGGAGAGAAGAAAGGTGGAGGCACTGTTCGCAGAACTCAGGAATCAAATCGGACTGCGTCGCCTGCGCTTGCGCAGGATGAAGTTCGTTCGCGAGCAGTTCTTCCTGGCAGCGGCGGCGCAGAATATCAAACGGCTGGTCCGCTTCCTCAGCCAAGTGCCAAGACCACCGCTCCCCGTGACGGTCTAGTTATAACGCCTTCGCAAGGGAACTTCCCGCACGGGGTACTCGAAACCGGAAGATCTCAATTCAAGCGCCCTTTTTCAACACCCACGCTTGTTTACAACAGTGAAAGGACCCAGCGTACAATTTTTACTTATCCGCAGCCTATGTGCGCTGAGCCTCACCCGGCTGCCCTAAGTTGATAGGAGATTTCCTGTGAACTATCTGCTCGCTCTGCTGTTGTTTGTGCCATCACTCCTGTTAGCGCAGGGTCGCTTCGACGGAACGTGGGCGATGAAGATGGACACGCTCCGATTCTCTGGCCCGTCGGAAAAATACTTGTTCGAGAAAGACATGTACCACTGCTTGAGTTGCGTCCCGAAAGTTGACGTGAAGACTGATGGAACCGACCAGAAAGTGGCCGGACACAACTACGACACACTCGCGGTGCGAATATTGGATAGCAGTTCGATAGAGTTCACCATGAAGAAAGGGGACAAGCCCACATTCGTGTGTACCGAAACGGTATCGCTGGACGGACAGACGATGATGGAGGAGTTCACTAACACGATGGAAGCAGAAAGGGTTACCGGAAAGGCAGGGTTCACGAGAGTGAGTAAGGGCCCGACGGGCTCGCACCAGCTCTCGGGAGAGTGGCAGATGCAGACCGTCAAGAACGCAACCCGCGCCGGTACTTTGACCACTATTCAGAGCACAGCGCGTGGAATGAAGGTCTCCGACGGCAGCCAGAGCTACGAAGCGAAGGTCGACGGCAAAGACTATCCCGCAGGCTGGGACCCTGCACACGCTACTGTCTCGCTGAAGCTCATCGATGACTACACACTTGAGGAAACCGGCAAGCTGGACGGGAAAGTCGTCGGGGTCACACGCAAGACAGTTTCCAAGGACGGCAAGTCAATGAGTCAATGAGGGTTGAATCCTCCGACAAGCAACGAGGTACGACTATGACGTGTACAGCGGAGAAGCAGCCGTAGTTGGCATAACATCGCCATTATACTCATTGGTTGGAAGCGGAGCACAAAACGGGGCACGGTTCTCGCCGAATGAGAGACACTGCGTCCGACTCGGAAGCCCCGACCCCAGATGTAAGGCTTGAAAACGAGTGAGGGCGGCGAGAACTCATTTGTGACACCGCTATACCTCGCAAGTTATTGATGGGTAATGTCCAAAAGCGCATGGAGCACAAACGGAGAACACCCAACGAGAGGTCCGCGAGGTGGTTCTGCAGCGGCGGCGACTTAAGGTTTCAGAAGTGACTTCCCGTAGCCAACAGGAATGGCGAAATTCGATCCGCCGAACTCACGCACCATGGCAAAGTTAATTCCTATAACTTTGCCCTCATTATTGAAAAGCGGACCGCCAGAGCCGCCCGAAGTGGTCTGGGCATCGTAGACAATCTTGTCAGGTAGTACGTCGCCGATGTGCCCCTGGGTGGTGATCGGCCGGATCAGGTTGTGGCGGGCGAGCTCTTCCATCACCTGCTTCGGATCACCTTGGGTTGCAGTCGCGATGGACTGAAGCGTCTCTGCGCCGGCCCGAGCCAGAATTGCATCAAGAGCAGTAGGATAACCAAGTAGCACGACGGGCCCCCCGCTAACGGCCGAACGGTGGCCGTCGGCCAGGGCGATCTGTTTGATTCCCAGCTCCGAAACATTTCCTTTCACGACAGCAACGTCCGCGGCAAAGGAAATCTTCTCGGTGTTGACGGCAATGCCGTGTGGCACGCCGGGGAAATATGCTGTCATCTCAGCCATCACTGGCTCAAGACCTTGATCGAGCATTTCCTTCAAATCATCATTCTGCCACCAAGGCTCGGCCACGTGATGATTGGTGAGGATTTGTCCGCTGGCGGAGGCGAGAAACCCAGTACCAAAAACATTCAGATGTACTTCCGGACCATTCCCGGTAAGGCTCAAGAGTGGGTTGTTGTGTTCGTCGGTGGTTGGCTCGCCGCTGCCCGTCAACCCAGCGTAGTGCAATCTCAATCCGGTGGTATGCTCGCGGAAGGCAAGCACAACATGGATGAGGCAGACGCTCGGCTCGTAGGACTGGATAATCGTCTGCGCAGCCTTGCCCTCGGTCTCGAGCTTCTGAAGGCGGCTTTCTACTGCGGTTAATTGATTTTGCAGAGCGGAAGCGTTTTCGCTATTGCCGATTGCAATTTGCGATCTCAGGTCTTCGCTCTTCTTTTGAAGTTGAAGCTTTTGTGGATCGCTCGCCAGGGATGTACCGCGCGTTCCCCGTCTTCAAGGGCCCGACGGGAGCGTTCCATCAACTGTTGTTGTGCCAATACGCCAGTCTGCAATCGGGTGATCGCAGCATAGACTCGGGTATTCTGTTCCTGAGTGCGACGATAGAAGAGGAAAAAGATCACACTAGCAACGATAAGCACGGCAACAGTCGCCAGGCCGCCAACCCGAAGCGTCCGCCGTTCTTCATTGACGGCTGCCACGACCTGCCGGGTGGCATTTCGATTCTCCTCGGCAAAGCGCAGCCGTTCCCGAAACTCGTCCGCGATGTGTTTGCTCCGTAGCTGCGAGCGCACCCGCGACAGCAATTCGTGTGGGTCGAAGGGCAGTGACAGCACATCGTCGGCCCCAAGATCCAGCCCCCGAGTCCGCTCGGCCGATTCTCCGGGAGATAGCATCACAACCCGTATGTTCTGCGTGTGCTCGGAACCCTTGATTTCGGAAAGAAGGTCACAGCAGTCGAGCTGGGGCGGATCGGCACCCAGGACAACTACGTCGGGATCGAAGGTGAGAACTGCCCTGATTCCCTCCTGGTAGTTGGTCGAGACCTCATATCCCGCATCGCTCAGCACCGCGACGATGTGTTCCCTGAGAGTATCGTCAGACTCCACCACCAACAATTTCTCTGCTTTGGACTTCATAACACCCGTTTCTTAGGATGGTCCCAGAGCGTCACAGGATTCAGTTCGGCCGCAGATTGCCATACGTTTTGGAACCCCCGCCGGCGGCTCTCTCAAGACTTAGTCTCGTTGGAGAAGCAGCGGGAGCTCTTCAGACAGGCTCACGAGCGCGCCCCCCCTTTCTGCGCCACGACTGGGTTTACTTCTTCTTCTGGGCAGCGGCTTCCATCAGCGCCTGCAGCCGGTCCATGGTGGGTAGAAGCTGTTGGGGATCGCGAATGCAATTCAAAAACAGTGGAAGCGGATCGAAGCCAAAAAAACCGCCAAAATAACGGTAAGCCTCAGGCAGGGGTGGGCCTCCGCGCGTGCCAGCCGCGGGAATCATTTGTGGGAGCTGAATGGCGTACATGCTACCGCTGGCCAGGACTTGATGAGGATACCGCATGAGCCAAAGGCAATTGTGTCCGTCTGCGATGTTACTGGCGGAGACAACTGCCCATTGTCCGCCGTCCGAAGGAGAAGGCGCCTGGCAGCTCCAGAGCTGGGCCTGGGGCACATATGCGGTAGGCTCGGAGAAACCATACTCATCTAAGAGGACCCGGTTCAGTCCGCGTTGCCGCACGAAGCTTTCCACTTCCGGCAGAGCCTGGTTCCAATCGAGGTTGGAATCATTCACCAAGATGTAGCCTGGCCGTCCCATGCTGAGCACGTTCAGGAATGGAAAGTAATTTGGGTAAGCCCAGACCGCGGTGGCAAGGGAAGCAATCGCGAGGCCGATGGTCACCCAGTTTCCCGGGCGCGCACCGCGCCAGTTCGAGCGGTACAGCACCTGCAGCATACGTGGCAGTGGGGCGAGCAGAAGAATCAGTAGCGCCAGCGCGACCAAGAAATGACGAATGCTAATGTCCAGCCGATTTACCATACAAGCGCCCACAAAGACCGCGAGCGAGACCCATACAGCGCGCCAGTGAAGGTCCATGCCGCTGGGTATCGCCGGTGGTTGTCCGCCGGGACGCCCTTTCAAGAGGATGGCAATCACAACGGCAAGCAGCAGCAAAAGAAGAAACGCCAGCGGCGATTTCAAGATAAACAGCGTCGGAAAATAAAACCAGACACCGTGAGAATAGGCGTGGCCGAGAATATACGTTGGCCGGCTCCCAGCACTTAACGCGAACACAATGAGACCACGTAAGTAGAGCCATAACGGCATGAGCAGCCGCCGCAAGAACGGCGAGGCGGGAAAGTGGGGAATAATGCTGAACGAATCCGTCGGCTGGTTCCAGGAGAGGACAAAATAAACAATGTATACGAACAAGGCGGCCCAGAGTGTTGCCTTGGCAAGGTTATGCCTTGCACGGCGCCGCCAAGCACGCAGCGCGGCTTCATCCGCTGGCTGCTCCGGAGCACCGCGCCAACGCAAACTGAGCGCGAAAGCGACAAACACGAAGAACAACAATCCGGAAGAGAATTTTGAAAGAAAAGCACCGGCCAGAGCGAGCCCAAACTTGAGGACGGTCTGGCGGGAGGGAGAGCGCCACATCTCAGGAAGTTGCCAAACGGCCAGGACCCAGAACAGCGCGATCGCAGTGTCAGTGAGTACGAGCGGGCCGAATGCGAGAAACGCTGGCATGCTTGCATAGACGCAGAGGCACAAGAGCCCTCCCCAGGCGTCTCCAAGGCGCGAGCCAAAAACGTATAAAACAAGGCCCAGAAGCAGAGTGACCAACAACATTGGCACTCGGGCCCAAAGGACGGTGGAGTAGGGATCGTTCCAGCGCATGATGAGCCAGTGGCCGAACACCCACTCTCCCAGGAATTCGTTGAGATTCTTGTTGCTGAACGTCCAGGAAAGATGCGAGTAGTCAGCGTGCACTCCGCGCAGGACAAGCGGCAGCGCGGCCAGTACCTTCGTCAGCGGCGGATGCTCCTCGTTCATACGCAGATCCAGCTTCTGCAGATAACTCACCCCGGCGCCAATGTGCGCGACTTCATCAACCGTGACAGACTCCCGCCGCACGGCGCCGCCGGATAGCAGCGCCATTATGGCGAGGAGCAGAGCGACGGCCGCGAAGGCTTTTCTGGATTGCTGTATCTGCACTGTCTTTGTCCTGGGCTGGAAAATGAAAGGCGTTCCCCAAACCCTGGTTGGGCAGATGATACACCGCTCTTAATCTAGACCCTTTCGTAGAAGCTGACCCTGAGCAGTTGTGGGAAGCGAAATACGTTGTGCCATCTCATCGTTCGCCAGCAGACCTGGCAACAGTCATAAACTCCTCATTGGTCGCTGGGCTGTGGATGTGGGGATCACGCATGCGAGTCCAAGCCTGGGTTCAGCCAGGCGTCATCAGCAGACCAAACAAGCTGAAGCGCTACTGACCAGCACAGGAGGTCGACAGACTTCTCTCGGCGGCGAGCGCAGCCAAGGCTATGCGCACCCACTGAATCGCCAACGTCCGTATCCTGCGAGATGATCAGCAGGGGCATCCTGCCGAAGCTTGTAAGCCGCCGCCCCGCCTGCGTGCACGACCCCTCGAAATCTTTGAGTTCGCTCTCATCAGTACCCACATAGCCGGGTCGGCAGGCCATGGCATTGTATTGGCCAGCGAAAGCATCAGCTCACTACGATCCGCTTGAGGAGATACCTCTCACAGTCTGGGCGCGAAGCAGAGAAAAGGTGCGCCGAGATTGATCCCAAAGGCCCTGCGGAGTGGGGCCTTTGGGTAGTTGTCGTAATCAGGAACCCAGTTGGTGGCGGGATCGCGATTTCCGACAGCTATCCACCCTCCCTACGCCTTCGGGTCGCGGCGGCTCCAGCACTGCATTACCAAAGTACTCATCAACGCTCCAAAATAGTTGAAGCGTGGCCTCGGCCCAGGCGAAACTTCTGCTTTGAGCCTGGGTTTTAATCCTCTAGGGATCGAAAAAGGCACTTAGGAGAAGTAAAGATGCGACGAAGCTTACTGAGTTTAACTTTCTTATTGTTAGTCTCATTCTTTGCCTTTGGTCAGGCCGGCACCAGCGCCTCAGAACAAGGCGACGTCAGCCAGGATCAAAGAGACATCCGTCACGACCGCCGAGATATCCGCCATGATCGTCGTGATGTGCGAAATGATCAGCGCGACATCAATCACGATCGCGTGGACCGTAATCGGGACCTGCGCGACGCCCACCGAGACCAACGGGACATCAACCATGATCGTCGCGAAATACGTCGGGACGATGCCGCGCTGGCTCATGACCTGAAAACCGGCAACACTGCCGGCGCAGCTGCCGAGCGAGCGGATATCCGCAACGACCGCCGCGACATCCGTCATGACCGCGTGGACCGCAATCGGGACCTGCGCGATGCCCACAGAGACCAGCGGGACATCAATCACGACAAGCGAGATGTGCGAGCTGACCACCGCGATATCCGCCATGACGTGCGTGACGTGAAGCATGATCGCCGTGATGTGCGTCGCGATAAGCGCGGACGATAGTTTCCACAAAACGACAATCGGGCGGCGAAGCGAATTCGCCGCCTTTTTTGTTTTTCTCTGGTCCGTTCAAGGCCGGATCATTCCGCCTCAGCTCTGTTTCTGACGCTTAGTCGCTAGAGAACCTTGCAGGGACGATCGATGAGCGGGGCCTGTGCCCTGGTACTCCCGTATGCCTCGACATGGATCATCGTAGCGATTGTTTTGGGAATCGGAGGGATCCCACTCCAGAATAGTAATGTTCAGAAGGCGAGCAAATCTTCGCGCAAGATTTCAATTTCCAGGGAACTCCCCGATCGATACCGTGCTAGCCCGGAAAGCCGCCGAAGCGGAAACAGATCCTCAGGTAGTCGACAAAGAGCAGGCGGTGCCGCTCGTTGAGCAGTTCCCCATTTCGACACGCGGGTCGGGCACCGCGATTTCGTAGGGTTCGCCGCCGCTGGTGTTGGCGATAGTTGAGGCGATCAGAAGCAACGGCGAGAGCGCCGCTACCGGCCTAAAATTCCTTCCGTGAAGACGGTTACCTTCCGCTTCCCCGTGGCGGCGGTCTGACTCGCGCCAGGCCTCGATGTGGCGCGGATCGCAATTTGCCCGTACAGGAGATTGTCTAGCGGCCTGCTGGAACCCAACACGCATTCAATTTCCGGATGTTGACAGCACTGTTTTCGAGTAATTGACCCGACTCCACGGTGGAATGCACACTGTGGTAGAATTCGCGTCCTGCACGCTCCGTAGTCGTCCCCTTCACTTCACTAATGGGGAACGGGAGCATCGATGGCAAGACGAAGTGCCCAAGTCGCTACCCCTCCCGGCCCAGTCCGAGAGCCCCTCAGTGCTCCCAGCGCTGTCGAAGCCGGAATGCGCCAACTGGAACGGGAAATCGCCACCAATTCCTTTCGATCGACATCGGTTCTCTTGCAGGAAGTGGTCGAACGAATTTGCACACTGACGGGTGCTGATGGTGCAGCTGTGGCTGCCGCTGACGAGCACGGCATCGTTTGCCGAGCTAGTACGGGTGTTGCTCCGGAAGTGGGTTCACGTCTGCAGCCCGATTCCGCACTGACCCGAGAGTGCCTTGAAACCGGGCGGGTCGTGGTCTGTCAAGACACAAAGACAGACACCCGAGTTTGCGGTTCGACGGCGACGAGTTTGCAGCTGCGTTCCGCTGTGGTTGTACCACTTCAGACAAAAGGCGTCATCGAAGTTCTCTCTTCCCGTCCATTTGCCTTCGACGCAACCGTTGTGGCCGGATTGCAACGCATCGCCGAGTCCCTCGGCCCGGCTTTATTTCCGGCGCCAGCGGAGTCCAGAGAGCCAGGGGCGAGACTTCTTGCTCCCTCGCCTGAGAAACCACGGTTGCGAGGTCCGGGTTTACTCATTGCTGTAGCAGTCCTTTTGCTGTTGCTGTCTCTTCTGCTGTCCGTGGCAGTCCTTCGGCGCAAATCGGCGAGAACAGCCCCTTCCGTTCCAGCCAAATCATCCGCTTCGGTGCCAGAAAAAACTTCACAAGCTGGGGAAGCGGACGGGCGACGGAGCCTCGAGAATCCAGATCGGCCCTGGCCTCCTGAACCTCTTCCCTCAACACGCTCGTCGGCTCGGCCTAGCGCTGCTTCCACGCCGAACACGGCATCGACTATGGCTGCGCCCGGGAAGACGCCGTCGATCAAGGATCACGGCGCAATCGTGCGTCCTTCGGTCCCAGCGCTTGTAATTCAGGGAGCCCCGCCTGGTTCGCAAATCTTCGTCGATGGTCGGTTATTCGGCTCAATAAATTCGGACGGCCGCTCCAGCATCCCGACGCTTACGGCCGGCCCGCACCGCGTAGGCCTGAGGCTCAATGGCTATCGCGATTATGATGAGCGTTTCGACCTGAAGGCAGACGAGACTTACACACTAACAGCGAAACTCGAGCCCTTTGGGCCTCCGACTTTGAGTGCGCCCACCAAGGCTCCTATCCTTCCGGTCACCCCGATAATTCCTGCGCCCGTCACTTCGACGCACTCCTCCACGCCCAATTTTGAACTGGACCATACCCTCAAAGCCCACTCCGGCTGGGTCACGACTGTCGCGTTCAGCTCGGATGGGCAGCGGCTCGCCTCGGGAAGCTGGGACGAGACCATCAAAGTGTGGGACGTCGCGACCGGCGGACCATTGAGCACCCTTGCCAGTAACAAGAGGAAGGAAGTTCAGGCGCTTGCCTTCAGTCACGACGGTCATTGGCTGGCGACGGAGGATTCGTCTAACACCGTAACCCTGCGTGACGCCACTACGGGACAGGAAATCCGCACCCTTCCGACCGACAAACCTCTGGGTGTGTTGGGCAGCAACTGGGTTTATTCCATCGCGTTTAGCCCCGATGGCCAGTGGCTGGCTTCCGGAGTGGACGATAAGACCGTTCGCCTGTGGGATGTTAAGACGGGGCGCGAGGTGCGTGACTTGGCCGGGCTTCGTCGGTCCATCATCTACATCGCATTTAGTCCGGATAGTACGTTGCTCGCCTCCGGGGACGACGATAAAACGATTAGGATTTGGAACGCATCCAGCGGGAAACAGATATACAAGCTGACTGGTCACAAGAAACCGATCTACGCGGTTGCTTTCAGTCCGAACGGGCGCTGGCTTGCCTCTGCGAGTGCAGACAAGACCTTAAAGGTGTGGGACGTAGTCACCGGCCGCGAGGTTCATACCTTGACCGGTCATGGAAAAGTGGTCACCAGCCTCGCGTTCAGCCCTGACAGCCGCTGGCTGGTCTCAGGGAGTTGGGATAAGACGGTCAAGATCTGGGACGTACAAACAGGACAGGAGGTACAGACTCTCGTCGGGCACGACCATCCCGTCTATTCGGTCGCCTTTGATTCTCGGGGGCACTGGTTGGCCTCAGGCAGCGAAGACGGGACAATCAAGCTCTGGCGACTAAAGACCGCGCCCGATCAGAGCAGACTGCAGCGGTAAGTGGCAAGGCCGATTTCGAATTCTTGGAGTAGTTATGCGGAACAAAACACATCTCGATGCGTTGCAATCAAGGGAGAGAAGAATCACAGGCCTTCTGGCGACCGTATTACTGGCGATCATGATGGCGGGGGTCAGTACTGGAGCGGCCTCGGCTCAGAGCCTCAATTGGGAGGGACAGGACGGCGTCTTCATCACTCCGCTGGCGTATCCTGTTCCCACCGGAAATGCCGCGCTTGGAATTCCAGTAGTTTCCTATCACTTTTTGGACGCTGGTCCGGTCCTGGGCAATTTTCACCAAGTGTCCATCAGCATGGGAGCTCTCCACCGGATTGAGTTCGGGTACACCAGGAATCTCCATCAGGATGGCAACATCTCGGGGTTGAGCAGTCTGTGGACCAGCGGCTTCAACGTCTTTCATGCGAAAGCAAATCTAGTAAGGGAACGGAGAAACCTGGTGCCAGCCTTGTCCGCTGGCTTGGTCGTGCGCACCGGAGTACGAAACGTAGGTGGCGTGATTCAAGGGAAGAACACGAACAATCAGGACTTTTACCTTGTCGCCACCAAGACCTTTACCGGCATCCGCAAGTTGCCCCTGGTTTTCAATGTTGGATTCAAGGCCACCAACGCGTCATTGCTGGGTCTGGCGGGCAACGCTCCCGGCTACTACGGTCGTGCATTCGGGGCGGCTGGATTTGCGTTTAAAGGGCCGGGAAAGAGCACCATCCTGCTAGGCTCTGAATTCATGCAGCAACCGCGAAGAATCGAAGGCCTTCCAGGGGCGGTCATACCGACCACGCTCACCTATGCGGTTCGGATCATACCGTCGGGAGCTCTGCCACTGCATGGCTGGGGAGTGGAGACGCCCAAGCTCACAATCGACTTTGGGCTCGCGCAAGCTGCCGGCAACATCATGCCGGGGCTGGATCTGCAGGCTCGACATCAATTCGCCTTTGGTATCTCCTACGGCTTCTAGCAGGTTCGGAAAAACTTGATCAACCGATCTTCCCACGCAGCCGAACAGATACTGGATGAGTTATTTCCTTCTCTGGAAGACGACGCGTAACCGATTACATGCCTTTCTGTGTCCATCTCAGGGGCTAAACTAGGCGAGGAGGATTACCAATGACGACGACTGCTGCCCCGATGGTGACCCAAGCTGCTAAGGGGCGGGCCTTTCGCGCGCTTCATGAGCGTGACGGCGCATTCATCATTCCCAATCCGTGGGACGTGGGAACTGCCCGCCTACTGGCACACCTGGGCTTTGAGGCGTTGGCCACGACCAGCATGGGCTACGCCTTCTCCGTCGGGCGTCGGGACAACACCCTTGACCGTCAGGAAACTGTCGCGTATTCGTCCGCAATCGCGTCGGCCACTAACCTGCCTGTGAGTGCCGATCTTGAGAATGGCTTTGGAGACGCCCCGGAAATCGTTGCCGAAACCATTGGGCTTGCGGCGTCGGCGGGAGTTGTCGGCGGATCGATCGAAGATGCGACCGGGCACCCTGACCATCCCATTTATGAAATGGAACACGCGCTCGAGAGAGTCCGGGCGGCGGTGGCGGCAGCGCGAGCCCTTCCTTTTCCCTTCACCTTAACCGCCCGGGCGGAGAACTACCTGCATGGCCGGCAAGACCTCAGAGACACAATCAGGCGGCTGCAAGCCTATCAAGAGGCGGGCGCCGATGTCCTGTATGCGCCGGGTCTAGCTACCAAGGACGACATTGCCACCGTCGTCAGCTCTGTGGATCGCCCGGTGAACGTGGTGATGGGTCTGCAAGGTGTTCAATTGAGTCTAAGTGAACTGTCAGCAATTGGAGTCAGGCGCGTCAGCGTGGGCAGCGCGCTCTGTCGCGCTGCACTTGGCGCGTTTCTTCGTGCCGCACGGGAGATGAAAGAGAACGGCAGCTTTGCTTTCGCGGCGGAGGCCGCGAGCCCGCGAGAAATGAGCGTCATTTTCACGACATGAGAGGGGGGCGACAATACCGAGCGATCCAATTGTCTCCTCGACGATTGCGCGCGCCAACGCCGCACTCGGAAACCAACCGGACTTCGGCATTGGCGCCAATCCGTCCGGAAACTGGTCGTTCGGTTCCCACAACGACTCCGTTCGTGGATCCTGATGTCGGTTGGCTACGACCATCGGAAAGCAGAGTTCGCTTCAGCAACCCGAACGAAGCGTGTCACCCGCCAGCTTTGGGGAATCCGTAGGGAAATGAGATCTCTGGGGACAATGCATGCGTGGGCATCCCCATCCCATCATGGGAGCTAGCCAGGTTGCATGTGCGAACACGGAGAAATTCGAACGACAAATGCTGCGTGCCCTGCCATTCCCATGTACGGCACGAGATCCTCGGCCGCTTTACCGTTTCGATCTTCGATCCGGAAGCGAAAAGACATGGGAACATTTGCTCTCAATAGCGAGGAGTCGCGCTCCCAAATCATGCGTCCGCCATCGGGCAACTGCGCCAACGAGGCATCGCCTTTGGTTGGCGTGAGAGGGCTCTCGGACGCTTGAGCATCGTCCGGAAAGCGGCACACCCCCGACGTTCGGCAGATCGATTTGCCCGGCCGCAGTCCAAGGCACGCCATTATCATCCACGATGTCCGCGAAAACCTGGTACTTGCCGGCGAAGATGGCAGGCAGGTTTTCCGCGAACGAGCCGCCTTCGATGCGCTCGGGATGAAGATGGTACATGTGATTCATGTAGGAGATTAGGAACAGATGCATCAAGTGGCCGTGGTCAGGAATAGAGGTTTCCGGCTTGATATATTTCGCCCAGAGCTCGCCCTGACCTTGGACTCGGAGAAGGAGGCGGCCGTCCGGCCGCACTGTTGCGAGCGCTTTCGGGGAACAACGCATGGATGATTGAAAATTTCTGACGGACATCATCGGGGCAGGTGCTAAAACACGCCTTGCCGATTCAGCCTTTCAATTTCCCTTCGTTTAGCGACGGTGGGCGCAGAGGTGAGGAAGGCACGTACTTGCCGCAGGATCGCTGCGGCGATGCACAACCGCGCGCGACCGCCGCGCATCGAAGTCCAATGTCTCATACACGTGTGCTTTTTCTTTGAAAGGGGAAATTGTGAAAGCCCTGACCACAATGCGAAACATAGTTGGAACGATCGGTCTGATATACGTCGGATATGTCTTGATAAGGAGCATGCCCGACATTCGTCGCTACATCAAAATCACTAGTATGTAGTGGCTATTTGTGGCAGCTTGCTAAACGGCAGCCGCGGCTCGTGACTCGGCGAGGCGTGCCGCCAGAAATCCCAGATACTCCCCTATCCCTTGGCCGTTCTTAGCGGAAAGCTGAAAGACTAGCATCCCCGGCCGAACGGCTTGAATGTTGCGGCGTGTGGCTTCCGAGTCGAACTGGACTGCCTCAGCCAAATCGCTTTTGGTGACGATGGCCACGTCAGCACTGTTGAAAATCGTTGGATACTTGAGCGGCTTGTCCTCACCCTCGGTCACCGATAGCAAAACCACGCGCAGATCCTCGCCAAGATCGTAGGCCGACGGACATACCAGGTTGCCCACGTTCTCAATGAAGAGGAAATCCAACTGGCTAAGGTCCCACTCTTCTTCGTCTACGGCATTCTGTACCATGGCAGCTTCCAAGTGGCAGAGTGTGCCCGTAATGATCTGCTTGACCGGAGCCTGACTGCAAGCCAGTCGCGCCGCATCATTTTCCGTCGCCAGATCTCCCACCAGAGCGGCCACTCGATAATGTGGGCGAAGTAGGGTCAGCGTCTTCTCCAGGAAAGCCGTCTTACCCGATCCCGGACTCGAAACCAGGCTGACGACGAACACTCCCGCAGCGCGAAAGCGGGCCCGAAGGGCGCGGGCGACCATATCGTTCTGCTTCAGTACGTTCTTTCGAACTTCCACCAACCGGGGTTCCGGGCTCATTACTGTGTCTCCAGTGCGACCACTTCGAGTTCCCTGCCTTGAACGATCTCTGAAGTCGGAGTGCCGCATTCGCCACAGCAAAACAACTGCACCGAACTCAGCGGACGCGGCACCTTGCATTTAGGGCAGAAGATCACCACGGGCACATCCTCGATGACCAGGCGCGATCCTCGCAGCAGCGTATCGTCGCACGCCATTTCGTAGGAGGAGAGCAGGGCTTGCTTCACGACTCCAGATAGCGCTCCCAGTTTGACGTGTACCGCCCTGATTTGCACTCCGCGCTGCAGCGCCTCCGCCTGCGCCATTTCGACAATGCTCATCGCGATGGAAAGTTCATGCATGTGATCTTCCGTCCGTCCAACGCGGAGTGGCGAATGCCGCCAGCGCCGCCTGCCCCAGGCTGATTCCTCCATCGTTAGGCGGTACCGCATGATTTGTCCACACGGAAATCGCCTCAGCCTCGAGCAACGCCTCGATATCTTCGAGCAACAACTCGTTTTGGAAGACTCCTCCCGACAAGACGATGGTGTCCAGTGCGTACGCCTGGCAAAGATTGACCACCGAATCCCGCAAGCCTGCCGCAACTCCTCGCTGGAACGCGCGCGCGATCTCACCCGGATTTCGACCATGTCGGCGGTCTATCAGAACGCTCTGCAGCAGCGGGCGAAAATCCAACTCCGCCCCGCTGAAGGGAAACGCGTACGTCTCATGGATGGAGGTGGCGCGCGCCAGCTGTTCGACCCACATCGCAGCTTGTCCCTCGAAAGAAACCTCCCGGGTAAACCCAAGCAAGGCTGCAACCGTATCGAAAAGTCGGCCCATCGAACTGGTTGAGAAAGTGCGTACACCTTTCGTCACTAACTCCAATGCGTTTCCAAATCGCTCCGGAAAATTGAAAGGAGCCGCGGTCATATCTGGCAAGGCGTCCAGCTGCGCCAGGAAACCCGCCGCAGCTTGAACTGGACACTGCGCCGCACCATCCCCGCCAGGAAGTGCTGCATTGCGGAGATGAGCCGCTCGCTCAAAGCCCTCTTGAACGCTGCCCACGAAAATCTCGCCACCCCAGATGCTGCCGTCGTCTCCGTAACCCGTGCCGTCGAAACTTACTCCCACCACGCGCTTCTCCCACTCACCCCGCTCGGCCAGCACGGATGCCACATGGGCACGGTGATGCTGCACCGCCAGCCTCCGTGACACCTTCAGCTCGGAAGCGTGCAGCACGGAGGCGTATTGCGGATGACCGTCGTGCGCCACCAGCAGTTCGTGCCAATCCACTTCGTACATAGAAACCAGGTCGGAGATGGTCTCCTGAAATGCGCAGAAGGCTTCGTAGTGTTCCAGGTCTCCGATGTGTTGGCTGACAAAGGCCTGGCCGTCAACCACCAGCGTGACAGTGTTTTTCAAGTCGGCGCCCAACGCCAGGATCGGCCGCTCGCAAGGCAGCTTCGCCACGGCCCCGGGAGCATACCCGCGAGCTCGCCGGAGGATGACGGGCCCAAAGACTCCGTCGCGGACGACCGAATCATCAACCCTGCGGGCGATGGGCCTCTGTCCAATCAGGAATGCATCGGCAATACCGGAAAGACGCGAGAGTGCGTCTTGGTCGGCATAGGCGATCGGTTCGTTCGACCGATTGGCGCTGGTCATGACCAGAGCTTGGGGTGCACCAGCGGCGAACAGCAAGTGATGCAACGGAGTGTAAGGGAGCATAACTCCCAGTTCGTTGTTTTGCGGAGCCACCCCGATCAGATCGACTCTCGCCGGCGCCAGCACGATGGGGCGCGCGGAAGAAGTGAGCAGAGCTGCGCTGTCCAGAGAAAGCTCCACCAGCCTGTGGGCCTCATCGAGATCGCGAGCCATGACTGCGAACGGCTTCTCCTTGCGGTACTTGCGCTCGCGCAAAGCCGCGACGGCCGCTGGGTTCCGGCCATCGCAAGCCAGGTGATACCCGCCCAGTCCTTTTACAGCCAGAATTTTTCCCGCGTTCAGAAGCTGAGACGCATGGTGAACCGCCCCTTCGGTCCCTGGGAAGGTCCTCTCTTGCGGCTGAAGATAATAACTGGGCCCGCAAGCCGCACAGGCGACTGGCTGTGCGTGAAACCGGCGGTTGCCCCCATCGCTGAATTCTCCGGCGCAATAGTCGTCCAGAGGCCAATCCCTCATCGTGGTATTTACGCGGTCGTAAGGCAAGCGGAGCACGACTGTGTAGCGTGGACCGCAATTGGTGCAGTTGATGTAGGGATACCCGTAACGCGGATTGCTGGGATCGAAGAGTTCCTCGAGGCAATCATCGCACACCGGCAGGTCGGGCGAAATCCGGACCGTCGGCCGATCCGCCTGCCCGCTGTCCCTGATCGTAAACTCGTTCACGCCGAGGGGTGTAACCTGCTGAACATCTATGTCCGCAATGTTCGCGGCGGGCGGCGGCTGCGTCTTCATCTCGCGCACGAATGCCTGCAGCCCCTGCTCGGCACCTTCAAGATAGATCTCGACCCCTTCCTGGCCATTCAGCACCCATCCCCCGAGGGTGTTCGCGCGGGCCAGGCGGTACACGAACGGCCGAAAGCCAACACCCTGCACCACCCCGCGGACTCGAATGGAACAGGCACTGGCCATGGTCACTCCACGTCCACGATGCAGCTGCGACCCTGCCAGCCGACCTGAACAACCTTCCCTTCTTCCACCAGCAGCGGGACGTTGCGCTGCCCGCCCGCGACCTCACGCATGCGTCCCCGGGCCACGGGATCGGTTTCGACGTCGTACTCCACAAACTCAGAACGCTTCCACTCGAGCCAATCCCGCATTTCCCCTGTGTAGGGACAGCGCGCCGTGCCGTAAAGTTCAAGCTTGGCCACGATTCAGCACCTCCAGCGCTTCGCGGATGACGTGATAAATCGAAGCCTGCACTTCCTGGATGCGAGGGATGTAGTCGCAGTGCACCACCAGAGGAAAATCCGTCAGGCGCTGGCGTTTGATTTCGCCGCCGTCGTAGCCGAGCAGGGCGACGGTCAGCAGGTTTCGTTTGCGGGCTTCTTCCAGAGCCATAATGATGTTGCGCGATCCGCCGCTGGTCGAGATCGCGACGGCAACATCCTCCGGACGGGCCTGCGCGATCAACTGGCGCAGGAAAATCGCCTCCGTTCCAATGTCGTTGGCGACAGCCGTGATGTTGGCTGGCTCAAGAGCCAGCGACACCGCAGGGATAGGCTTAAAACCCAGCGGCGGCAGTACGCAGTCAATCGCCAGGTCGTTGGCGTCGGTAGCCGAACCGCCGTTGCCGAAGATAACGAGTTTGCCGCCACGCTGCAGACGTTCATGAATTGCTAACGCCGTGTTGCTGATCTGGTCCGACTCCTCCCGGGCTACCTGGCCGCGCAATTTGGCATCGTCATGAACCTTCATCAGGATGGAGGCGGCGACTTCAGCCAGCAGGTCCGTGGTTCCCTGCTTCTCCGTGCCCAGGAATGGATAGAGAAACGCCGAGTCTCCCACTTCATGGCCCAGTTCGCGATGCTCGAAGAAAACGTGCACCGTCTCCCACAGCGTGTGGTACAGAATTTCGACCATCTCCTGGTGCATGAATGGATCCTGGGTGGGGGCATCGAGCGCATAGGAACCTTCCATGCCCGGCAGGGCGAAGGTCATCGCGTCTCGCAAGTGGGCCTGCTGCAGCGTGGCCCAGACTTCCGGATCGCCTTCGGGCGGGCCGAATCCCATCACCATATCTTCCGGATGAAGTATGGCTTCGAGCCAGGGACGAAACAGAATCGATAAATCCAGAGCGGGGAGCGCACGCTTGCCCACGATCACGGGATGAACGAATTCTACCGAGACGTGCTGTGCGTCGGTGGCATACGGCCCGCGTCCGAAGGCGAGCAAACGCCCTCCGCGAAGGAACCGTTCAGACATCTCGCGGCAAGCTCTCGCTAGACGCGGCGCCTCTTGCGAGAAAAAATGTTCGAACAGGTCGTTCCGCTCGAGCAGCCGCTCTTCGACCTGACTCGCGAGTTCAACCACGGTTGCCATAGCGTTTCTTACTTAACAAATTCGCTTAACGAATTCGGTTAGCAAATTCGCGGCAAGGGATCGCCGACCAGCATATCCACGATTCGGCTGCCCCCGTAACGGGTTGTCACCAGGACCGTGCCCGCCGGTTGTTCCCGCACTTCGCCGACCACCTGGGCTTCGCTCCCGCCCGGAGCCAGGCGCAGTGCATTGATCGCGGCGTCGGCGTACCCCGGCGAAACCACCGCCAGGAATTGGCCCTCATTCGCGATATGGAGCGGATCGAGCCCCAGCAACTCGCATGCGCCTCGCACCATGTCGCGCACCGGAATCTGATCTTCAAAAAGAACCATCCCCAGTCCGCAATCCCGCGCCAGCTCGTTTAAGGATGTGGCAGCCCCCCCACGGGTTGGATCGCGCATCCAGCGGATGCCGGGACCGGCAGTCCGAACCAGTGTCTCTACCAAGGGAAGCACGGAGCGCGTATCGGAACGAAGATCAGCTTCAAGATCGAGTTCCCCGCGCGCCAACAAGATAGTGATGCCGTGATCGCCAATGGGCCCGGAGAGCAGAATCTTGTCGCCGACCCGCACCGAGCGAGGATCGATGGTCACTCCATGAATCAGTCGTCCGAGGCCGGTGGCAGTGACGTACATCTGGTCCGCTTTGCCGTGTTCGACGACCTTGGTGTCGCCGCCGGCGATGCGAACTCCCGCGTTCCGCGCGGCTTTGGCCATGGCGCGGACTTCGGCTTCGAGAATCGGGGTCGGCAGTCCGGCTTCGAGCACATAAGTGACGACGAGGGCTTCTGCCCTGGCTCCTGAGACCGCGAGGTCGTTCACGGTGCCGTTCACGGCCAGTTCACCGATGGAGCCACCAGGAAAACTCAACGGCTTGACCACAAAACTATCGGTCGTGATGGCAACTTTTGTCCCGTTGATATCAACATGCGCGGCATCTCCCAGAGGCCCGGGAGCCGATCCAAAAAGCAAAGGCGCAAAGAGACCCTCAACCAGCTTGCGGCTGGCTTTACCTCCGGCTCCGTGAGCCATCTCGATCTGGGGATCGCGGAACCGGACAGAAGCTGGCTTGACATCCATGACGGCCTGGACGCTCAGGCGATCGAGCTCAGACTGGTCACCATTGCTGCTTTCCGGTGTTCGTAGTTGTGATAGGCGGCGCATGATCCTTCCGATGACACCATGAGTGCGCCGATGGGATGCTCCGGCGTGCACTCGTGGCCAAAAAGTTTACACTGATGCGGCTTCAGTACGCCCTTCAACACTTCTCCACATTGCGCGGCCTTGGGGTCGGTCACGCGAACGCCCGGAACCTCGAAGCGCTCCTCCGCGTCCCATGCGGCGTAGTTCTCGTTCAGGCGCAGGGCAGACTGCGAGATAAATCCCAGGCCGCGCCATTCAAAGTACGGCCGCAACTGGAAAACCTCAGCCATCGCCCGCAGCGCAGCGCGGTTGCCTTCCCAGGGAACCACTCGCTTGTACTGGTTTTCGACTTTGGCTTCGCCCGCTTTCAACTGGCGCAACAACATGACGATCGATTGCAGCATATCCAACGGTTCGAAGCCGGAGACCACAATCGGTTTGCGTTGATCTTTGGCGATCCACTGGTAGGGACGGCAGCCGATGACGGTCGAAACATGCCCCGGACCGATGAAAGCGTCAAGCCGCATGTCGGGAGAATCCAGAATCGCTCGAATCGCGGGAATGATGGTTACGTGATTGCAGAATACCGAGAAATTGTGGATGCCCTCGGCCTTGGCGCGCATCAACGTGAGCGCAGTGGACGGTGCCGTGGTCTCGAACCCGATGGCAAAAAACATGACGCGCTTTTGAGGATTGAGACGAGCCAGCTTTAAAGCGTCGGAAGGCGAATAGACGATGCGAACGTCTATTCCCCGGGCCTTGTGTTCGAGCGGACTGCCTTGAGTTCCGGGGACCCGCATCATATCGCCGAAAGCGGCGAAGATTACGCCCGGCTCCTGCGCGATGGACAAACCATCGTCGATTCGTCCCATGGGAAGCACGCAAACCGGGCAACCGGGGCCGTGGATCAGTTCGATATTCTCCGGAAGTATGTCCTTCAGGCCGAAGCGATAGATGGCGTGAGTGTGGCCACCGCATACTTCCATGAGGCGGTAGTGCCGGTCGCCGGCCAGGCGGCGAATTTCCTCAGCCGTTCTAGAAATCAATTCGGGTTCGCGAAACTCGTCAACGAATCTCATGCCGATCCCCCTTCATTGGCTGGACCCGAGCGGGCGTCAATTCATGTCCTCCAGACCGTAGCCCTGAACTTCCTGCATCGCTCCATCGATCTCTCCCAGAGCCCTGAGCGTATTCATCTGGTCGAGAGCGTCGTGCTCACTGATCTTGCTCATGGCAAAGCCAACGTGGATCAGCACCCAGTCGCCCGGCGCCGGCTTGTCATCCTGCAACAGGCCGAGATCAATCTTGCGCCGGACACCGACGACATCGACCAGCGCCGAATCCGTATTATCGGAAGAGATTTCGACGATCTTCCCTGGTATGGCTAGACACATGCGACATCCTCCGTAGTCGTTGGTCGTTAGTCGGTGGTCGTTGGTCAAGACCGAAACCTCGACTCCTTGCAACTTTCTTCCGCTCACAAGCCACTGACCGTCTCGTCTTCCGCCGAGACTCAAGACTAGCGACCCATGACTAACGACCAGCCTCAGGCCTGTTTGCGAGCGGCGATGTCAAACGTCACCTTGACCTCGTCCTTGAGTTTCACGGTTCCGCCGGCCACCGACACCGGTCGGATTTCATAATCACTCTGGTGCACCGGGAAATCTCCGGCCGCCCGCAAAATTTCCCCTTGGATCGTCACCCGCGCGGAAACCGGCTGCGCTTGGGTTACCCCGTGCAGCGCCAGCTCGCCATTTAACGTGACCGCGTACTGGCCCTCGGAAATCTTCTGGACCGAAGAAACTCGAGGACATGCGTAAACGATCTCCGCGAAGTCGTCCGTCTCCAGCACTTCGTTGTGCATACGGCGCTCGATTTCCTGGCGATCTTGGTCGCTTATATCGTCGGTCACCGTCAACGACGCCGCTTGAACCACAAGCCGCAGCGACGCATCCTCCAAAGTGGAGGAAGTGAATTGCACCTCACCCTGGAAGTCTGGAATTGCAATCGTCGGGTTATGGCCGAACGAAGAAAGCAGCCCGGTAGCGAACGCCCGGACAACGAATGTGCTCCGCTTGGGGTCGATTAGGTATCGAACCTTCGTGGCCTGTGGCGTTCCTACTGAAGACAATCGGGTATTCTCCCTCCAACTGGCTGGGAACCTGTATGTTGACCAACCTCCTACATCGCCCGCAACTTCAGATAGCGATCCAGATCTGGCAGCGCCAAATTTGACAGATCGCCGACGCCCAACTGTCCCATGTAACGTCTGGCGATGGGATTAGTCAGGATCAAGCCCGCCCCGAAAACCATCAACGCCACCCCGCTGAGCATGAATAGCGTGTCTCTATCACTGACGCTCCCATTGCTATGTTCTGTGGCCACGGCGTTCTCCTTTTCTCGCATTTCAGGAACTTTCACAGCTTTGAAGATCTCGAATCCGGCCGATCCCCGTTCAGAATCCTGTTCACAAGCGACTCCACCAGCTTGACCGCTTCATCGACTGCGGCGTCGACCGACGCGCTCAGTCCCATCTGGCCCTCGTCGCCTCCGTGAGTCTCGGGCTCGCAGCCGACCAGCAGAACGTTTTTCACTTCGATATTCATGGCTCTGGCCATGCGCAGCACGCTCAGCGGATTCATCGCGTGCGCTTCCACTGCGGCCTGCGGAGTTTCCGGATCGTGCAACGCTTTCAAGTCAGGTTCGATGACATAAAGCGTCCCGGGGGGCTGGCCGCGCGGACAAGCATCCACCAGGATGGTGGTTTCGTAACCGTCCTGCAGAGCGTAAGCCAGATCGAAACCTCGAATACCAAAATCCGACACCCGCACGCTCTCGGGAAGCTGGAGGCCAGCCATGCGGCGGACCACTTCGACGCCAAATGCGTCGTCACCCAGGAATATGTTTCCAATGCCGGCGACCAGAATGCTGGACTTCTGCGTCGCCGCCACTCGCCGGGCTTCTTCTTCGGAGAGCGGTTCGACTTCTTCCGCATCGAAGAAGAACCGATGACCGGGCTGTCGCAGCAGGCCCATGTCTCTTCCCGGGTCATTATCAAGAACTACGCAGACGTGGCACTTGCCCTCGTAATCCTGTTCGACGCATTCGATGGTCGCAGTCTGCCCGGCCAGCGCGATATCCATCACATCGCCGCCTTGCCGCGGGCGCAGGCGTACGCGACTGCCGCTTCGTACCTCAACTCCCGAAATGTCCAGATGCTCGACGGGAGTTTTTTCTTCCAGAAGTTGCCATTCCCACTCGTTCATGGCGTTTCCTCCTTGAGTGGGCGCAGCCCCCGCAAGACTCCGTGCAACTTCATCAACTGCTCGACTGGCATGGTTTCGGTGCGCTCCAGCATGGCGCGAGCGCGCTCGTCCGACTGGCTCATCTCGCGCTTCTCGTCGTCAGTCAAGGTCAGGATGCGCAATGAGAGAATCTCGTCAATTTCGGTCCCGTCAAAGAGATCTCCGGCACTCTCCGGTGCAATCTGTGGATAGTCGTAGAGAATGATGGGCGAGGAGAGCAGTGTGTCGCATTGTCCCTTTTCTCCGACCAGCACGGGCCAAGTTCCTACGTTCTGACAACTCGCGGCCAGCTCGCCGATGGGCTCCGGAGGCGCCAGCAGCGAAACGAATCTGCCATCCTGCACGCCAAGAACGGTATGGGTGGAGGCCATGGAACTCAGCAGAGCGTCGTCGCGGCTGGCATCTTTCGCCGCCACAAAAGCAGTTGTGTTGCGAATCCGAACGCTGACCTTGAATAGTCCGTCCGCAACCCTTTCGCCCACGATTTCGACGGCACCACTAAGGGATCTTCGTTCGCGGACGATCACAGCAACGATCTGTCCGCCGCCGTCACGCAGATATTCGAATTGTTTTTCCGGAGGAAAAACAAAAGCATCGGGCACCAGCCTGTAGCCCAAAGCTTCCACGTTGTACACCGGCAAAATCACTTCCCGTTCGATCGCTTCCTGCCAGGGCTGATAGACGCGATCGTTCACCGCCAGTTTGTCCACCAGGCGAAACTCCGGCACTTCTCCGGGCAACAATTCGCTCAGCGGCATGGTCAGTTTGCCGACGGTGCGTGACACCAACTGCAGAAACCGGACTCGAACTTCAAGTCCGGTCATCGAACTGCCGTCGACCAGGCACTCCGTTTGCATGGTCCAGGCCTCGCTGCCCCTTAGGGCATCGCTGTATGACTGCGGGCAAAGCACGCCGAAATTCCAGCGCTGCTGATTTTTCACCGAGGACGGCCGATAGGGATAGAGCATGTACCCTTCGTAAAGCACCGCCTTTGCGATCTGGTCCACCACTTCCAGATTCATCAGATCACCGTCTCTTGGACCGGAATGACGCGCTCCAACGCTTCTTCCCAGGTGGGAATGCCGTGCCGAACTTTGTATTGATACAAGCGGTCCAACGCATCCTTGTGCAGGCACAGCCATGCGCTGTTGGGATAGTAGGAACTCATCATGTCGCGCCAGATTTTTATTGGCAGTTTGAAGCGGGCTTCCTTGTCCCAGGAGATGGGCGCAACCTGCAAGCCGCCTTCGGCGCTGGCGTAAAAAACCGTCCCACTGAACTGCAGGCAGACCGGTACATCTCCGTCCGCCAGGCCGTCGAAATATTTAGTGGCAGCCACGTTGAAATCGAAAGTACACGGCACAGGGAGATCGACCAGAGTGCTTCCTTTGAACGAAGGCACAACCAGATTGGCGTGCGTCCACAAGAGATTTCGCAAAGTCTGGCCCCATCGGCTGGGCTCGCCGAACAGATCAATCAGGCGCTCCTGGTCCTCGGCTGTGTATTTGCGGCGGGTTACTTCGAGCTGGATCTGGCAGCGCAACGCGACCGTATGAATCGCCTGTTCGGGATTGGCGTCGGTCAGACCAAGCTTAAAAGCCAACAGAGGAGTCGCCGCATTGGCGACAACTTCCACTCCCTCGACCTGAAAGCTCAGATCAGGCACGAGATTCCTCTTCCTCCTGCAGCTGAGTTGCCTCCCTGACCTCAACCGATCGGGCCTTCAGGCGGGTGAAGAATTCACCTAGTTCGCGCCACACTTCCGTCCCTCCGGAAAGACCCTTCCAGTGCATCCGAATCAGGCCCACCAGCTTGTAGCATTCGTCGATGGGAAGCAGGTAATACTCGGCTGCGAAATATCCGCGGGCAGAGCCCAGGCGGTTGACCAGAAGCCCTTCCACATCGCACTCCATTTCGTTCAGGATCGGATTGCGCGCCACGATGTCATTCCAGGATTCCAGCTCCAGCAGCGACTCGGTTGCTCCCGCGGGGCTGGGATAAAGCGCAATGACCCGGTCCTCAAGGCTGCTCTTGAAAAAGAGAGCCATATTGATGGGGACCATCAAGCCGTTCCACTCGGCGTCGCTGAGATTGAAATTCGGAAGAGCACGCACCCGCCGAGGTACCCTTTTGAACTTCACGCCCTGGCCGCTGAATAGTATCGCGCAGCCTTCGCAGGTGCAGAGAAGTTTGCGCTGTGCCAGTTCAATCAGGTGGGGATGACTGGACGCCAATCCGACGCTGCACAACTCGCAACGCTCGAGAGGCCGTTCGCGGCGCGCGAACTGCCGCAGCGTTCCGAAGCCGTCGGAGGATTCTGTAGATTGTCCGGCGCTCATGATTTTAACGTCCCCAAAAACCATCCGGCGTCCTATTAATTAATCCGCCTAATCCGCGTCCTGCGGTTCCAGAGCCGCCGACAGCACAGCGGGAATAGGTAATCCGGCAGGACTGCCCATCAACTTGTCCAAAGCCACAAATCCGGAAGCGGGCTTCTCGTCAAGACCCTCGATGACTAGCGACGTCATGTCCGGCGCGGCGTCATAAATGGCTCCCTCCAGGGTTGCCTGAACCGTTTTCGCGGTCGAGCGGCACGTATGCGAGCCAGTTTCGACTCGCAGCCGGATGGCACCATCGTTCACTCCCAGCAGTTCAACTTCGCAGCCCTGTTTCCGCAACTGCGGTCGCACCCGGTCCACTGCCTTCACCACTCGGGTTCCAATGTCCTCGGGATGCAGGCCGTAAAGAATCAGAACGCTGCTTACCAGTGCGTCCCGGCCCAGCCGGTCAATGATGCCCACTCCCGGTTCACCGGCGTCGACGACGATATCGAGCGCCTTTTCCAGGGCCGCACCGTGCAAATCCATGAGCGATTGCACCAGGCTCTTGGTGGCGGCTCGCGCCGCGGGATCAGCGATCGCCTCTATTTCCTGCACCAAGCCGCCGATCCGCTGCATGTCTTCCCGAAAATCTCTGCTGTCGGCCACAAGGCTCCTTGTTCAACAATCAAAATCACATCATGACTGGCAACCGATCAAAAGAGTGTGAGTGAGAGCGTGCAGTTTTGAGATGCCAGATCCGCCCTTCTGACGAGCGTACCTGGCGATTCCTAACAACGAGCACCCTCACTCCCTGGTCAACCATATTGCGGGTTCACGGTTGAAGACCGAACATAGGGGAATGGTGCGTCTCGAGTACCTTGCCGTTCCCCAGATACATGTGCACGCCGCAAGGCAAACAAGGATCAAAACTCCTCACCGTGCGCATTATATCGATTCCCTTGAACTTGTCAGGGCCGTTTTCCTCGAAGATCGGGGTGTTCTGCACCGCGTCCTCGTAAGGACCGGGCGTGCCATAAACATCACGTGGATTGGCATTCCAGGGAGTTGGAGGGTACGGATGATAGTTGGCGATCTTACCCTCTTTGATCACCACATGATGCGAGAGCACGCCGCGAACCGCTTCGTGGAAGCCGCAGCCAATGGCTTCTTCAGGCACCTTGAATTCGGTCCAGGTCTTGGTATGTCCGGCGTGCAATTCCGCCATCGCCTTCTCCATGAAATGCAGCGCGGCGCAGGCGGCGTAGACCTGGAAGTAGGTTCGGGCGCGGTCGCGCTCGATGGCATTGCTCCAGTTGGGGATCTTCCATTCGAACTCGGCCTCGGGCAGCGATGTGGTCTTAGGGAGATACATCTTCACGCTACTGCCGGTGGACTTGATGTATCCGATGTCCACCAGTCCGGCCAAAGCGGTCGCCCACAGGCGGGCGATCGGCCCACCTCCAGTATCCATTGCCAGATGGTCGCCCGTCCGCTTGTCGAACCAGCGCGGCGACATCACCCAGGTGTACTTGCCGCCAAAGTCGCGCTTTTGCGGCCGCGGAATCGTCGTCTGGTTCCAGGGATGGTTCTTGTCGACGGGATTCCCCAGCGGGTCATTCTTGACGAAGATTTGCGAGTTCTTCCACTCGTCGTAATAAGAACTGCCGAGCAGAATGCGGATGTTCAGGTTAATGTCCACCAGGTCTGTGGTTACCAGTTTCCCATCGACCACGATCCCGGGGGTAACGAACATGCCGCGACCCCAATTCGTCATATTCTTGTAGGTGTAGTCGCAAACGTCGGGATCGTTGAACGACCCCCAACAGGCGAGCAGGACACGCCGCCGTCCGACTTCCTCGTAGCCGGGCAGAGCGTCATAAAAAAAGTCGAACAAGTCGTCGTGCAGCGGTACGACTTTCTTCATGAACTCAACATATTTCATGAGTCGAACCAGGTAGTCGGTAAACAGCTGGACGGTGGGCACCGTACCCACGCCGCCGGGATAAAGAGTGGACGGATGAACGTGACGGCCTTCCATCAGGCAGAACATCTCGCGCGTCATGCGGCTCATCACTAGGGCTTCGCGATAGAAAGCTCCGGTGAACGGATTGAGCGCGGTCATGATGTCGGCGATGGTGCGGTACCCGTGCGCGCTGGCGTGCGGCGCCGCCGTCGATTGCGCTTTCGACCAAACCTTGGGGTTGGTCTCCTTCACCATCTGCTCGCAGAAGTCCACGCCCACCAGGTTGTCCTGGAAAATATTGTGATCGAACATATACTCGGCCGCTTCACCGAGATTGACGATCCACTCGGCAATCGGAGGCGGCTTGACCCCGAATGCCATGTTCTGAGCGTAAGTGGCGCAGGTGGCATGGTTGTCGCCGCAGATGCCGCAGATGCGGCTGGTGATGAAGTGAGCGTCGCGCGGGTCTTTGCCCTTCATGAAAATGCTGTACCCGCGAAAAATCGACGAAGTGCTGTGACACTCGACCACATGCTTGTTCTCGAAATCGATTTTGGTAAAAATGCCCAGGCTGCCCACAATGCGGGTGATCGGGTCCCAGTTCATTTCCACCAGGTTCCCCTTTTTGCTGGGAACATCCTTGGTCGGCGCGGTGATAGTGCTCATTGCGATCGCTCCTTTGGATTCTCAGTAGAAATTCTCAGCTGGGCTCTTCAATAAGATCTTGCGTGGTACCCGGTGGTCAGTTCCGCGCGCGGATGCCGCCACTTCGGCTCTTTGTTGGCCGTGGACTGGGTCATCGAGCGCAGGGCACGAATCGCCCGGCCATAAGCCCCGATTGCTGAACTGGAGACTCTGGCTCCGGGCGGTTCATCCATGAAGGGCATGAACTTGTCCGGGAATCCGGGCATGGTGCAACCGATACAAATGCCGCCTACGTTCGGGCATCCGCCGATCCCAGCCATCCATCCTCGTTTCGGCACATTGCAGTTCACCACCGGCCCCCAGCATCCCAACTTCACGATGCATTTCGGGGAACCGTACACTTCCGCGAAGTCGCCTTGCTCGTAGTAGCCGGCCCGGTCGCAGCCTTCGTGGACGGTCTTGCCGAATAACCATGTGGGACGCAGTTGATCATCGAGCGGAATCATGGGCGCCAGTCCAGCCACCTGGTACAAGAGGTAGAGTACAGTTTCCATGAAGTTGTCCGGTTGCACCGGGCATCCCGGAACATTGACGATGGGCAGACCAGCTTTTGACTTCCAGTCCCAACCCAGGTAATCCGCCAGGCCCATCGCGCCGGTAGGATTGCCTTCCATGGCGTGAATGCCGCCGTAGCTCGCGCAAGTGCCGCAGGCCATTACCGCCAAAGCTTTCGGGGTCAGGCGGTCAATCCATTCGTTGGTGGTGATGGGCTGACCGGTCTTGGGGTCAGTTCCGAGTCCTGCCCAGTAGCCTTCCTTCTTGATCTTCTCGTTGGGAATGGAGCCTTCCACCACCAGGACGAAAGGATCGAGCTGGCCTTTCTCCGCCTGATACCAAAATTTCAGGAAGTCGTCCCCGTTTTCATAAGCAAGGACGGGATTGTGCAAGTGCACCTTGGGAAGACCCGGAATGGCTCCCAGTAGAACGTCTTCAATGCTGGGTTGAGTTGCCGCGGTAACTGAGACCGAGTCTCCATCACAACCCAAACCGGCGGTGATCCAGAGAATGTGTACCTCGGCGACAGGCGATGGTTTTTGCGTGATTCGACCGTACGGAACCGTTTCCGCTGCCATAGCTGGTCTCTCCTTTCCCATCTCAACTGGAGGACGGGAGTTGCCGAATTTTCGTCTACGATTGGCGAATAATTTTTAAAGTCTTGCCCGGTTAGCAGTTCTCTTCGCTCAGAATGAAAGCCTGAAAGTGTGTGGTGTTCCTGACGCCCCTAGAATCAACAAATCAAAGATGCCTCACAAGCGGGAGCACCACTTATTCAGTTTCATGGGAAACACTATTTTTTCTATCAGGGATTCCCCGATAGAACCGAGGGCAAATATGGTTGACGGATGGTGCAATTTGCCAAATTTGGAAAGAGGAAGTGAAGCAGAACGTGCGCCGACTTCCCTTGCGTTATTTGCCGTGCCTGGGCGAACTTTGCAGTGAATGTCTTTAACCGCAGTGGACGCAAGAGCGCAAAGTTAGTTTAGGCAGTCTTCTCGTTCATATTCCACTGAATGGCGTGCTGCATGAGTTCGCGCGCGCTGCGGAGAGATAATTTTTCCTTGATGTGCGCCTGGTAGGATTCGACAGTCTTTACGCTAAGGTGCAATTCTTCGGCAATCTGCCGGGTTCCGTGCCCTTCTCCGATCAAACGAAATACTTCCAGTTCACGATCGCTCAGGTCGGCGATGGAAGAGTGTCGCAGCGTGCCTGATCCGGTGATGTAGTGTTTCAGCATCTTGTTGGCGATGCGGTCGCTCACGTAGATCTCACCACCAAGAATGCGGCGCAGTGCCACCAGAACTTTTTCCGTCGCCTCCTGCTTCATGATGTAACCATTGGCGCCCGCTCGCAGCGCGCGTTCCGCATAGATCGACTCATCGTGCATGGAGAGGATCAGGACCGGCAGGGTTCGATTACTATTCCTTATGTTCTTCAGCAGATCGATGCCGTCCGGACCGTTGAGCGAGATATCTATAATGAGAATGTCCGGTTTGGCGGAAGCCAGCACGTGCATCGCGCCCGTAGCTTCTTCGGCTTCACCACAAACCAAGAGATCAGATTCCTGATTGATGAGCAGGGCCAAACCCTGGCGCACGATAGGATGATCATCGACCACCATGACTCTGTGCTTTCTGGGAGTCGCCTGGCTTTGTGATTTGCCGCTGGCCCCGATCTCGGTCTTCATCATTCTTTAATCCTGGACACTTCGCTCTCGCCCTTCACCCCGATGATCGGTTGCCTGAACTGGGAATAAGCACGTCACCTTGGTTCCACCTGTCGCCACTCGCTGGATCTCCAGAGACCCGCCGATGACCCGGGCCCGGTAGTTCATCAGATGGCGTCCCATACCGGCATTGTTGGCTGGGATGTCCGCAATTCCTAAGCCGTCATCGGTGATGGTAAGCGCGCCCCGATCCTGATCGGCAGCCAAGCGAATCGCGATCTGGCGGGGGTGGCCATGTTTGACGGCATTGTTTACCGCCTCCCGAGCAATGTGGTACAAGTGCGTGGCCACCGTGTCGTCATGAATCAGCACCGGGGTAAAGCACTGGAACCGACAGGAAACCCTGAACAGGTCTTCCACTTCGCCCGCCCATTGTTGTAGCGCCGACATCAGTCCCTGCGCGTCGGACACAACCGGCAACAGGCCCCGCGCCAGTTCACGCGTCTTGTTGATGGCCTCATTGACCAGTTTTACGATCTTGGCCGCATCGCCGGCCTCAGGCATGCTTTTTTCCATGAGCTTTTGCTGCTGTACCTTGCTCATGAACGCGATGCCGGTCAGATGCTGGCCCAGGCCGTCATGTAGGTCTTGCCCGATGCGGCGTTGTTCGCGGCCACTGACCTCGAGAATCGTTTTCTCCAGATGCTTGCGCTCGGTGATATCGATTCCGGTAGCAATAATATAGGCAGGCGTTCCGTCGTTGCCCGGCAACACAGTACTTGACCAGGCGATCCAGCGGCGAGCACCGTCCCGCTTGACCAGGTAGCCCTCATAGTCGCTGGGTAGCTGATCCGAACAAAGGTGTTGAAAGACCGATTTGAAACGGTCCACTTCTTCTGGAACCATGAAGACGTCCCAGATCTTCTGGCCGGAAACTTCAGCCGGGGAATATCCGCTGGTTTGTTCACAAGCCCGGTTGCAGCGGATGATCCTGCCTTCCGGATCGAGTACCACCACCAACGCACCCACGGTGTGCAGGATGGCAGAGACCACATTGCGCTCTTCCTGCAGTGCCTCTTCCGTCCGCTTCAGATCGGTAATGTCGAAACCCACTCCGTGAATGAACCAGGGCTCGCCATCCTCTTTGCGAATCATCTTGGCTTCGCAGTGAAACCAAATCACGCGGCCATCGCGCGCAACCACGCGATAGGCCGATCGCAAAGAGCTGCCGGTAAGAAACATTTCGGCCGCTTCCGTACTCCAGCGTTGCTTGTCATCGGGATGAATATGGCTATACCAGCGAACGGGGTCTTCCAGCCACTCTTCTTGTGAAAAACCCAACGCCGCTTCGATCTGAGGACTGACGTAAGCCTCGCCAATGCCGCGATCGAGATACGCCATGAATACTACCGCGGGAATTTGTTCCACCAGGGCGCGATATCTGGCTTCCAGATTGGGGAGTTGCGGATCTGCCACCGATGCCGTGACTGCCTGTTCTGGCGGATACACGATGCGGCGGGCCATGCCGGAATTACAGGTGAATACGCCCGCCAGGCCCTGGAGAATCTCCTCAGCTTGCCGAGCATCGAGTTGCGGTTCTGCAGCCGCGGAAGGACGAGCGCTCGGCGTGTCATTCGCGCGTGTCTGCGGCCACGAAAACGAAACCATGCTCACTCCTCAAAGTCACGACAGTGAAATGTGGGGCGAACGCTCCTGTCCGCCGTCTTTGATTTGGATTCAACTATCACAAGAACTCATTCAGTTCCTATGAATCCAAACGCAACCAGGCGTGAAACCAACTTCAAAATCACCGGACAAGAGTGTTCGCTCCACATCTCATATTTCTTGCGCCCTGGAGCGCACCCGCTTGCGCCATCCCGGCTCTTTGTTCAGTGACGCCTGCGTAAACCGCCTCAAGGCATGAATCGCCCGTCCATAAGTCTGCACCGCCGCCGAGGATAGCAGCGAGCCCGGTGGCTGATTCATGAAGGGCATAAATTTGTCAGGAAAGCCTGGCATAGTGCAACCAATGCATATTCCGCCCACGTTCGGACAACCGCCAATCCCGCCCATCCAGCCCCGCTTACCGACATTGCATTGCACCACTGGTCCCCAACATCCCAGCTTGACGATGCATAGAGGCGATCCGTATTCTTCGCCAAACTGGGCTTGCTCGTAGAAGCCGCCGCGATCACATCCTTCGTGGACTGTGTTGCCAAAGAGCCAAGTTGGACGCAATGCCTCATCCAGCGGAATCATGGGCGCGCGACTTGCGGCCATATGGAGCAGGTACAGCAGCGTCTCCATGAAATTATCCGGCTGCACCGGACATCCCGGCACGCACACAATGGGAATGTCGGCCTTCGATCTCCACTGCCAGCCCAGATAATCGGCAAGGCCCATGCAGTCGGTCGGATTTCCTTCCATGGCGTGGATTCCACCGTAGGTGGCACAGGTCCCGGCCGCAATGACAGCCCAGGCTCTGGGCGCCAGTCGATCGATCCACTCGCAGGTAGTAATTGGCTGGCCGGTGTTCGGGTCAGTGCCGAATGAAGCCCAATATCCTTCCTTCTTATTGGTCTCGTCAGGAATCGAACCTTCGATGACGAGAATAAAAGGTTCCAGCTTGTCCTGCGCTGCCAAGTGAAAACGCCTCAGGAAGTCGTCGCCATTTTCGATCGCGAGAAGGGGATTGAGAAAGTTGACTTTGGGAATCCAGGGTAGGGCTCCGGTGACAATGTCTTCGATGCTAGGCTGCGTGGCCGCGGTCATCGCAATGGTATCCCCGTCGCAGCCGAGGCCAGCCGTTATCCAGAGGACATCGATTTCTGTAATCGGCGCGGAGCCTTGATTCTTGGCTTCCGGTCTGGCGACACCATTGTGCATTGCACTGCGCCTCTCCCGCGTAGAAGCAAGAAGCCTCCCGGCAGTCTGCAAAAGACAAAGACGATAATGTTGCTCTCAGCCGCGTATTCTACCTTAAACATCCATATTTATATGCCGGGAGCGATGCTGGGGGCATAGTCGCCTCAATGCCCAGGTGGTGCGATCCCGTCCTCAAAGCCGACTTCGGCCCGGAATAACTTCCTAAATAGCCGTCATCCGAGCAACCGAGTATTGCGAGGACTGATCCGTTCCACTCCGGGGGGACAGATCGCCATATCGATAGTCGAACGCTGGCACAGGAATGGCCTGAGTGGTTAGACAGCTTTGAGTGAATTGCCGCCGATGGAGCCTTCGAGAGACCCTGGCGGAACCCGGCACGCCAGCTTGGCTACCATGGGGTCCAGCCCAACGCGCGTCGCGCTTTCGCATTGGACGAACCTCGAATTTCGGTCATCATTGAGACTCCAGCATCGCCCACCGGCGAATCGACCAACCCAGGCTGGTACCCGAAGAGGCGGACGGGCGCCAACCGCTTGTGCGAGTTCCGGCAGCCATACCGACACTTCTGGGGGATCATCATCTACGATGTTGTAAATACCAGGGTTGGCATGCGCGAGCGCCAAATATGTTGCTCGCGCTGCATCCGCTATATGGATAGACGACCAGACGCCGGCACCATCGCCGATAAGTGGAAACTTACGTTTACGAATGAGGGCGACGATTTCACCTTCGTCTGAAATTGAGGTGCCCGGTCCATAAATCGTCGTCACGATACTGAGCAAGCGACAGACCGCCGAATGCCAGGATCGCCACAATTGCTAGAACTTTAAGCTTGGCGTGGTCGCAACATAAATTCCTCCGATCAACAGATGCGTCGTTCTCATCGGATGGGATGCTGTCAGATTGTTCATGGGCTGCGCGCATCAGGTATTTCCGATCACTCATACCTTAAGCGAACATTAAATCGCATTGAGAAACCCCCATCAAAAGAAACGGCAAATCCGCGCGCCGAGGCCAGGCACCAACCTAGCAAGGGGGCCTGCGCATCCAAAGTCGCTGGAGGCACCTTCATGAGACATCTACAATCTGTTTTGGCGATGCTGGTGGCAACGGTTCTTATCGGCTGCGGCGCTGGCCACGCGAATCTCACGAGTATTACAGTCAGTCCTCAATCCGCAACCACCACGAGCAGTCCTCAGGGGCAGGTTGGTTACACTGCGTCGGGCAATTTCGCCAACGGCAAGAGCCGGGAGCTGTCGCAGGTAGACGGTCTTTCGTGGAAGACCGCGCAAACGAGTACCGGCACGGTGGCGGCTACTATTGGTTCGACCGGCGAAGTTACTTGCTCAGCCCCCGGGACTGTCACCATCACCGCGAGTGCTCCCGAAAACCTAAGTTTCACTCTGAATAATGGAGTACAGAACACGTCAATGACAGTGAGTGGTACTGCAATGCTAATTTGTCAGTAAAAGATCATCCGTCAGCCTGTTCATGAAGTATTTCGTAGAACCCGTTCACATCGCGCGAGCTCTCCGGGCAGAACCGGGCTGCGAGTCACGAGAAGTCTCCATAGCCGGAACCCTCGGTCAAGATCGTGGTTTTGCTCGAAACGAGCACAGGGAATCGGTGATCGCGGCTTTTCGCTGCGGTGCCGCAGGTGTGTTTTGCCGGACGGAGTCGTTACCGGAACTTGCCAGATGTATCGAGCGTGTCAGCTGGGTCACCCCGTCGCCGGTGCGTTCGACTCGCACACTGTTGCACACGCTTGGCGCGAGTCTGATCTGTCGCAAGGTATCGTCTGCATGTAACTGCAATTCCACAGCACCAGCTATCCCGGCAGCAGTATTAGGGGTAGTTCGAATCGCGAACGCCCAGGCGAGATCGTAGTTGCTTGCGGTAACGCCGGCTCAACCGGAGTCTGGTTCCATTGTCGAGAAGTACTTCGTATTCGCCATCCTCATTGAGCTCTAGACCTCGGACCCTATCAAGGTTAACGATGGTCGAACGGTGAATACGGCAAAAGACGGCATGATCCAACTCTTCATCGAGTTCGGACATGCTGCGGCGCAACAGGTGTGTTCTCGTTCCTGCGTGCAGGCACGCATAGTAGTCTGCAGCCTCAATCCAATCAATCTCCGAGATTTTCAAGAACCAGATCTGCCCAACGCTCTTGATGGCCAGACGCTCCATCTTTCTCGGCAGGTCCTTGCCATGCACGATCCTTTCCTTGGCACGCCCGAGCGCGCGATCGAATCGAGCATTGTCGAATGGCTTCAACAGGTAATCGAGCGCTCCCGCCTCGAAGGCCCGCAGCGCGTATTGATCGTATGCGGTCACAAAGACGACGGCGGGAGGCAGATCTCGGCCCAGCAGTTCGAGCACGTTAAACCCGTCACATTCCGGCATCTGAACATCCAGGAAGACCAGGTCCGGCTTCTTGCTGCGGATCTCTGCCAGTGCCTCCATGCCAGACCCACATTCGCTGACGATTTCAATCTCCGGATCAAGCCGCAGCAACACGGTAAGACTGCTGCGAGCGAGCGGTTCGTCGTCAACAACCAGCGTGCGTATCATTGTGGGACGTTCTTCCGGTTGCACCTATCACCCCTCCCTGAAGGGTACGGTAACCGATACTTCCACACCGCCCGGGCCTTGATTCCGCATGCTGAACTCGAACGCGTCTCCGTACAGGCTTTGCAGGCGGGTTCGCGCATTGGAGATCCCTATCCCGGAATGCGTTTTGTCCCAGTCCGCAGGCAGGTTGGGGCCGTCGTTATAGACGCTGAGAGTGAGCATGCCGTTGGATTGAAACGCGGTAATCCGAATCGCGCCTCCCTGTGCTCGTTTCGCGATGCCATGTTTGACCGCGTTTTCTACCATAGGCTGCAGAATCAGGCAGGGAACCTGAGCTAGATAGAGTTCCTTGGGGACGTCTACCGTTAACTGAAGGCGCTCCGCAAATCGCACCTGCTGAATGTCCAGGTACTTTTGCAGAAACTCCATTTCCTCGCCCAGGGGCACCTGTTGTCTATGGGAATCTTCCAGTACCTGGCGCAGAAAGTCGCTCAGCTCCGCAATCATGCTGACCGCAGCATCATTTCTTCTCTCGCGTACCAGCCCAGCGATGGCGTTGAGCGTATTGAACAAAAAGTGCGGCTCGATTTGTCGACGGAGGGCATTGAGTTGTGCCTTGGAGAGCTGCTCGTTGAGACGTGCGGTCTCGGTTTGTTGAAGGACCAATCGCTCTTGGGAGTCCAGCACATAGCTGATCGCTAGGATAGAGGCGTACAGGATCAGGAACGATAGAAGCCCGTTGTAGAACTTGTCGAACCATAGATCCGCGAACCGCTCTGGAGCCAGGGATTTTGCCCACGGATTTAGTAGCTCTTCCAGCCACGACGTCCAGGCGGCCGAAACCACACCGATCGTGACGCAGGCGGTGAGGTGCCTGAGCCAAGTGGAGAAGGGCCGCAGTCGCACCGGAGGGTATTGGCGGCCCAGGCGTATCACGAGCGGTGTCGCCAATGCCCACGGCAGCCAGGACAGGAGGAGGGTCACGAACAGGTTGGCCCAGGCGTGGTGCATGCCTTCCGTACGCATGGCGAAAACGGTCTGAGTCGCATCGAACAGCCCAACACCAAGCCAAATCGATGCGATCCAGAACCACCTTGGCGACTGAGGGCGTATGCGGGACGCGTCCATGTTGAGATCGTATTCTACGGCACGTCTGCCGAGGCCAAGAATGCAGCGAATCACCCGAGCCGTGCAGTAACCGGTCTGGCAATTCAGAGAGCCCGGCGTGATACTGCGCGCATGCTCCCCAAGATGAATACCGTACTGCTCAGTGTGATGGTTCTGTTTTCCTCGGTTGCATTTCGCCAGAATGCGACACCGCCGAGTTCGGGCCCCGAATATACCAACGACGCTCAGCTCAAGTTCCCCGAGCGCTATCGGGAGTGGGTGTATCTAACCTCTGGGTTTGACATGAGCTATAACCCAGCGATGCAAATGGGCGACCACCACGTGTTCGACAACGTCTTTGTAAACCCTGAGGCCTACAAGGCATTTCTGGAGACGGGGACCTGGCCCGACAAAACGATGCTGGTGCTGGAAGCTCGCGGTGCGGAGAGCAAAAGCTCCATTAACAAGAAAGGCAATTATCAGGGTACTGACCTCATGGGATTTGAGGTGCACGTGAAAGACGAAGCGCGTTTTCCGGGCAAGTGGGCTTTCTTTGGCTTTGATGACGGCAAGACCGCCAAAATGGTTCCGGTATCCGCCGACTGCTATTCCTGCCACGGGGCACACGCGGCTGTGGACACCACGTTTGTCCAGTTCTATCCCACTCTGCTGCCGATCGCCAAGAGCAAAGGCACGATCACCGCGGCCTACCAAAAAGAGATTGGAACACCAGCACGGAAGTAGCAACTTGATTTCCAAATGACCCGTGATTGGGGCACAATCCGGTCACGATCCGCGAAGGCCACCGCGTCAAGGTCGATCTCTCCGGTGATTTAGCTCCCGGACGAGTCAGACCACAAAGAGGCCGGACCTCTCTGGTGTTGTGTCCCATAAATAACTAGCATAAGTAATGGACTTGAGATAGGCATGGTCACCGGACGCCCTAAGCCTTCCCTGATCCTTGCCCCGGACGAGCAAACCCAACTTCGCGGCCTCGCCACTTCCCGCACCCTGCTCCACGCTCTGGTGGCTCGTGCC
>CATPBJ010000110.1 GCA_955652395.1 uncultured Terriglobales bacterium
CCGTCGCGGCCTCAACGTTCAGCACCACATCCACGTCCCTCTCTGCCGCGACGCCGGCCTAAAAATGCTCTGCATTATGTTGGGCACAACATAAACATGACTACATTCAGCTGTGGCACGGAGACCCGAATCTCCTACGCGAGAGCCTCGAAGCCGTCCAGCAAACCGCCGCCACGATCCTCGGCGGCATTACCCCCGAGCCGGCGGCCCCGGCCGATTGCAACCCTGTTGCGGAGTCCCCGAGAGAGGACTCCGTTTCTTATAGCCAGCCGCTATCAATTCGCGACGAAGAAGTCTTGGACTCTTCTTCCGTGCCCACCTAATCTCGCCGAGAACTTCCTTAGTTGCAGTTCAGAAAGAAAAGCACATAGGAGACCTTCTGGGTGAAACAAGATTCGTCTGTCCGCACGCAGATTCCTTCCGCAGAAACTACCGGCGTCCTCTGCTGCGCATCGGCACGGCTTTGCTTCTGGCCGCACCTGCATACAAACAAGGTGTGGGAGGTGACCCTTGGGACAACGCCGTCAACGTCCTCAAAAAAGCTTTCACTGGCCCGATTGCTACCGGGCTGAACCTGGTGGCAATCGTGGTCGGCGGCCTGATGTTTGCCGTCGGTGAGCCTGGGCCCGTCCTAAGCGACGGCTCCCTTTGGGAGAGGCCCCTTCCCGCCGCCGGCGACCTCTCCCGTATTTCTCCAGGCTTACTGGGCGACGGGTCAGGAGCCCAACATGCTTGCCAATGCGCTCTTTGTAGCGACCGTGATTTTCCTGGCGTTGGCCTTCTCGTTTATGGGCCAGCTGCGCTTCCTCATTCCCTGGCGCGCCCTACTCTCTGGCACGAATATTGGCGCGGCATCCTCTTCTATTGCTTTCTGCTTCTATTGCTTTCTGCTGTTCACCAACGTTTGTGGACGAGGCAAAGATGAATCTCGCGATTGAAACTCCCCGCCGACATGTATGTGGAATTCTCTGGCACAGCCGAAGCGCAAGCGCAGTCGCGGCGAGACCTCTTGCTGAACTCGGTGCTTGCAGCGTTGGGGATCGTCCTGCTTCTGTCCGTCGTCATGGGCAACTATCGCAATTTGTTGCTCGTTCTCGCGAACCTGCCGTTTGCCCTGGTCGGCGGAGTGCTCGCGGCAATGGTCACCGGAGGAAATCTTTCCCTTGGCTCGCTCGTCGGATTCGTAACGCTGTTCGGAATCACGCTGCGGAATTCCATCATGCTGATTTCACATTATGAGCACCTCGTTGAGGTTGAAGGCATGGCGTGGGGCTCGGACACCACCCTTCGCGGCGCTTCCGAACGCCTTGCGCCGATTTTGATGACCGCCTTGGTTACTGGCCTTGGCCTGTTGCCACTTGCCATTGGAAGCGGCGACCCAGGACGTGAGATCGAGGGCCCCATGGCAACGGTGATCCTATAATAGGAGGACTCGTGACTTCGACTCTCTTGAATCTCCTCATCCTGCCTACACTCGCCCTGCGATACGGCAAATTCGAGCCGCGAGTGCAATCGTGACCGACGTCAGTCGTGGGTGTTGAAACAGGCAGAACCATGCGCTCGGCCCTTCCTCGGTTTCGTTGGATTCATAACCTCATTCGGCGCGCATATCGTCGCGGTCAACTTGCCGGTGTACGCGGAGCGAGTAGGGATTGGGACTGCGATGATCGGCCTCCTCATCGCCGCGTATGATTTGGCCGAGATTGTCGCCAAACCAGGCTTCGGCGCACTGCGGACGGGCGTGGAATGAAGCAGACCATGCTCGCTGGCATGGTAGTCTTCAGCTTTTCAAGTGCGCTGAAGCCTGCTTTAGAATGGTGACAGAACGCTATGAACCCCACATTGGTCAAAGGACTGGTTGCACTAGTGCCAGCGTGCATGTTGTTTTGTGGTTCGGTAGTCCTGTTCTTTTAGAGGAAAGACTGCGTACTCTTTCCTACAGCTCCTTGGCTCTGGATGTTTCGTGGTGGTCGTTCTTACCCACATCTTCGAAGCACTTCATTTGTTCCCTTGGATGCATTAGGGGTTTGCGCGTAGCGCTGGTCACTACCTCGATTTTTCGAGTGCAGTTCTTGGTCTGACGTTGTTTCCCGCAGGACATTTGCTTCATGCAATTACAAAGCGACACGGATAACAACGACCGCGCCCTTTGCGAGGCACGCTCGACCCTAGTGGGAACGCGTTGCTCCATTCCTGTCAGAAAGTGAAATACACGTCGATAACCCACTTCGCCGTGCTGGTTAGAGGAGAGTCTTTCCTTCAGAGTGCGCCGTCAGAACGAAGCCGCAATCCCGAAAGGACCGGATGATTATTCTTTCGATTTCGCTCGAAGCCCGTCGACGAACGCGATCGCGGCTCGGGCAACAGCTTCAGTCGCTCGTAGAATCGAACGGTCTGCACAGTCACACGAGACCGTTTTGCGAGCTCGCCTATTTGCATGTGATGAGCTTAAACCCTAAACCTAGATATAGAGTCAAGGGGTCGCAATGGGCAGCGAACGAATCGACATTTTTCACGTTGAAGGTGTAACCAATGGCGGCGTATTTGCGAATTCATTTATAGAGGCGGAGAACAAAAGGTTGCACTGTCTAGGCTCTGGAAAAGACCGGAAACTAGGGTAATTTGAAACTTTTGCCGAGCTGTTGCCTCTAACGGTTGTCGGGAATAGACTTATGGGCGTGAGACTTGCGGCTAAAGTCGGTGTTGCGACCCTTGCACTGCTACTGGCTGCCCTGCCGGTCATGGCGTGTACCCTACCGGGTGCAGCAATGACAGCAGCGGAGCGCGACTGCTGTAAGCGTATGGCGGGGCAGTGTGGACGGTCGGGCATGGCCAAGTCGCATGGATGCTGCCAAATCCAGGTCTCTCCGAGCGATTTCCATGCTCTGAAGGCGTCTGCTTCTCAGCTCGACCGTTCTTTAGTTGTACTTTATGCGCAGCCTGTTGCGTTGCAAACGATTGCCGATGCAGACTCGATGTTAGCTGCGAACATAGCTTCCCCGACTGATAGCCCGCCAGGGCTGGTGTATTCAGCGACAACCGTCCTAAGAATCTGATCGTCTTTCCTCTGAGCTGCTAAGGCACTGGTGCGTCTGCACGTTCGTGTGCTTACAAACTCATGTCTGTTTTGCGGAGGAGAGATGCAATCCATTGGCTTGTCCCGGATTTTCTTCGGGTGCACGCGTATTTCATCCATTAGTGCGGCGTTGTTTGTTGGAATGATGGCGATCGGCGGCAATGCCGTCGCGCAAGAGCCGCCGAATCCACAGAGGCCCGTTGCTGAATCTCCCGCCATGGCGGAGCACGCGGGAGCACCCACGTCTCTGCATGAGTTAGTGCAGGAGGCGGAGCAGAAGAATCCGCAAATTGCCGCCTCATTTCACGCCTGGCAGGCTTCGCGCAATGTTCCCAAGCAAGTTTCGGCTCTTCCCGAGACCCAACTCTCAGTGCAGCAGTTCAGCGTGGGCAGTCCACGACCTTTCGCCGGCTACAGCAACAGCGAATTTGCCTACATCGGGTTTGGTGCCTCCCAGGATTTGCCGTATCCGGGAAAGCGTCAATTGCGAGCGAGTGTTGCCGAACACGAAGCGGACTCGATGGGAGCACAGACAGATTCCGTGCGTCGAAGTGTGGTGGGAAATCTGAAGATGGTCTATTTCCACCTCGCATACATTCAACAAACGCTCGGCATTCTGAAGAAGAGTGACGAGCTGCTGAATCAGGTACAGCAAGCGACGGAAGCGCGCTACCGCGTGGGTCAGGGCAATCAGCAGGACGTGCTGAAATCACAGTTGCAGCATACGAAGATTCTTCAGGAGATAGCACACCATCATCAGGAAGAAGGATTGCTTGAAGCTCAGATCAAGCAGTTTTTGGGACGTCCGCAGGAGTCTCCGGACATCGTTACCGAAACTCTCACCGCGAGATCGCTGTCCTATGCGGCAGCGGAACTGCTGCAGCGCGCTCGCGAGCAGAATCCGGACGTGCAATCGAAAGCGGCGTCCATACGGCAGCAGGAGGCCCAGGTGGATCTGGCACACAAGAATTTCCGTCCAGATTTCAACGTGCAGTACACCTACGAGCACACCGCGAGCCAGTTTCGCGATTACTACATGGCAACGTTCGGTATCCGCTTGCCCAATCGTGGGCGACAGCGTGCCGAACTGGCGGAAGCCCAAGAGAACCAGGAGCGCGCGCGGCGAGAGCTGGACGCTGAATCGCAGCGTGTGCTCTCGGAAGTCCAGCAACAGTACGTGCGCGCAAAAACGTCGGAAGAGCGGCTCAAGATCTATAACGACGGCCTAGTGCCTCAATCGGAAGCTACGTTTCGTTCCGCCCTGTCTGCCTATCAATTGAACAAACAAGACTTCGAAAGCCTGCTTTCCGGGTTCCTCGATGTTTTGAACCTCGATTTGGAATATCGGAGCGAGTTGGTGGAGCACGAATCGGCGCTGGCTGAATTGGAGCGCCTGACGGGGGTGAGTCTGCCATGAATGAGAACGACTTCGAAACGAACGCCAGCGAGAGAGGACAAAACATGCCCGACACAGAACGCAACGCCTATCGCCGTGCTTTTTGGATTGCACTATCTACAACCGTGGTGCTGGCGATTGTGGCATCGGTCCTGTGGTGGCGCTTAAGCCACGCCGGGGCTGCGGCACAACCAGGCAATAGTTCCTTAAACAGTGAGGCAATGGGAGCGACGGCACAAGCCTCACCAGCAAATGCCTCAGGCTTGGAGCCAGGATCGGCAGGCGAGACTCAGACGACCAACATGCAGGAGACCCCTCTTGCGCCCATTCAGCTCACGCCTCAGCGGATGCAGAGCATTGGCATTGTACTGGGGAAGGTTGAGTCCAAGCCCGTTAATGCTGAGCTGCGTTTCTCTGGAAACGTCCAGGTCGATGAGCGTCGGCAGGCCTACGTGCAGACCCGATTCGCCGGATGGATTCGTAAAATCTATGCCGACGCTACGGGCAATTTTATTGGCAAAGGTCAGCCATTGTTCACGATTTACAGCCCTGACCTGGTCTCGACCGAGCAAGAGTATTTGCTCGCTAAGAAAAACGCGGAGGCTTTGCAACAGAGCACGGTGAGCGGGGTGGCTTCGGGTGCCTCTTCGCTCTTCAGCGCTGCCAAAGAGAGGCTGCTGCAGTGGGAAGTCTCTCTTGGCGAAATCGAGAAGCTGGATCAGAGCGGAAAGCCAATCACGGATCTCACCATCTATTCTCCCGTTGCGGGTTATATCACGGCGAAAAATGCACTGCCTAACATGTACGTGCAGCCTGAAACCATGCTGTACACCGTGGCTGACCTTTCCGACGTTTGGGTACTCGCGCAGGTGTTCCAGAGCGACGCAGGGAGGATCAAACCGGGTGACCCGGCAGAGGTCACAGTCGATGCGTATCCCGGCCGGGTTTTCAGCGGGCGCGTAGATTATCTCCTTCCGCAGCTAGACATGACTACGCGCACGCTTCCGGTGCGGCTGGTGTTCCAGAATCCCGGCCTGAAGCTGCGGCCAGGAATGTACGTGAACGTTCGGGCGAAGCTACCAATGGGCCGCCAACTGGTCCTTCCCGCCTCGGCAGCATTTCATTCCGGCACCAAGAACTTGGTGTTCGTCTATAGCGGCGAAGGCAACATCGAACCCCGGGCAGTCGAGTTCGGGCCTCAAGTAGGCGATGAGATTGTCGTCACCAAAGGCCTCAAGGCTGAAGAAGAGATCGTTACCTCTGCGAACTTCCTGATCGATTCCGAAGCGCAATTGCAGGCGGCTGCAGGCGCATTTGTTCCTCCGCCTCCCGGCGCGGGCCAAGCCGCTTCCATGAATGTCCCCGCGCAATCGCAAGCCAACGTGGACCTGACAACTGATCCTGAGCCTCCACACAAGGGCAGCAACATCGTGCGGGTGAAGCTGACGGGCCAGGATGGGAAACCAATAGCGGGAGCGAATGTCACTGTGACCTTTTTCATGGCGGCAATGCCCGCGATGGGAATGGCTGCGATGAAGACTGCGATCAACGCGAGCGATAAGGGCGGGGGAACGTACGAGGGCAAAGGCGATCTCGGCTCCGGCGGTACTTGGCAGGTCACCATCAGAGCGCAACGAAACGGGCAGATCATTGCCAACAAGCAGCTCACGCTCAATGCCACAGGAGGTATGTAATCGTGATCTCCCGAATCATTGAATGGTGCGCACACAATCGTTTCCTGGTTTTCACTGGAGTGCTTCTTCTCACGTTGGCTGGAATCTGGTCCATGGGCCACATTCCGCTGGACGCTCTGCCGGACATTTCAGATGTGCAGGTGATCATTCACACCAACTGGGAGGGCGAGCCACCCAACATCATCGAAGATCAAGTTACCTACCCGATCGTTACTGCTTTGCTGGCCGCGCCGCGGGTGAAAGCGGTACGCGCGCAGACCATGTTCAATGATTCCTACGTCTTCGTCGTCTTCGAAGACGGAACTGACATCTATTGGGCTCGTTCTCGGGTCGTGGAGTACCTGCAAACCATTGCGGGTAGGCTTCCCGCAAACGTACATCCTGCCATCGGTCCGGATGCCACGGGCGCCGGTTGGGTGTATGAATACGCGCTGGTCGATCATAGCCACAAGCACAGCCTGGCCGATCTCCGAAGTCTTCAGGACTGGCACTTGCGCTATCAGTTGGCAACCGTACCTGGTGTGGCGGAAGTAGCTAGTATCGGTGGGTTCGTACGCCAGTACCAGGTCAATCTCGATCCCAACAAATTGCTCGCATATGGCATTCCTTTATCCACCGTCATCGAGCGGGTGAAATCGAGCACGAATGAAGTTGGTGGACGAGTGCTCGAACTGAGCGGTACGCGATACATGGTTCGAGGCCTCGGCTACCTGAAGTCGCTGGACGACCTAGCCAACGTGCCGGTGATGGCGAAGAACGGCACGCCCGTGATTATCAGGAATCTGGGCACAGTCTCGTTCGGCCCGGATATGCGCGAAGGTGTGGCGGAGTGGAACGGCGAAGGCGAGACCGTGGGCGGCATCGTCGTCATGCGGTACGGGCTGAACGCGCTCAACGTGATTGATGGAGTTAAGAAGAAGATGGCAGAGATCAAGGGATCGCTTCCGCCTGGTGTCGAGGTTGTATCCGGTTATGACCGCGCGGGGCTGATCCGCGAATCGATCAACACTTTGAAACACAGCCTGATCGAGGAAGCGATCATCGTTTCACTGGTCATCATTGCGTTCTTGTTCCACTTCCGATCGGCGCTGATCCCGATTCTCACGTTACCGATCGCGCTCGCGATCTCCTTCATTCCGATGTATTACCTGAACGTCAGCTCCAACATCATGTCGCTGGGCGGACTGGCATTGGCCATTGGTGTTTTGGTGGACGCCGCCATCGTCATGGTGGAAAACGGATATCGGCATCTTTCGGAGCGTCCGTCGCAGCCATCGGAACGGGACCGCGTGCGCATTCTCATCGATGCCGCGAAGCAGGTCGGCCCCGCATTGTTCTTCTCTCTCCTAATTATTGTGGTCTCTTTCCTTCCGGTGTTCCTGCTAGAGGCGCAAGAAGGCCGCATGTTCCGTCCGCTGGCTTGGACAAAAACTCTTGCAGTAGGCTTCTCGTCGCTTCTGGCGATCACTCTTGTCCCCATCCTGATGGTCATTTTCATTCGAGGTAGACTCCGGCCAGAATCGGCAAACCCGGTTTCAAGAATTACACAGGCGCTCTACTTGCCAGTTCTCAGGCTTTGCCTGAAATATCGCAAGACGACTCTGTTGCTGAACCTGGCCTTCCTCGTCGTTACATTTCCCTTGATATTCAAACTAGGAAGCCAATTCATGCCACCGTTGTTTGAAGGCTCCTCGCTGTACATGCCCACTGCACTTCCCGGTATCTCCATCACGCAAGCTTCACAGCTCTTGCAGGAACAAGACCGAATCCTCCGGTCGTTTCCAGAGGTTGAGACGGTCTATGGGGCGGTCGGCCGGTCCGACAGCGCGACAGACAACGCTCCGCTCGACATGTACGACACGACCGTCATGCTCAAGCCCCGCGAGAAGTGGCGGGCGGGAATGACCTATGAAAAGCTCATTCGTGAAATGGATGAAAAGCTCCAGTTTCCCGGCCTCACAAACACTTGGACGATGCCGGTTCAAAACCGTCTCGACATGGCGCTCACGGGGATCAAGACCCCGGTCGGAATGAAATTGCAAGGCACGAAGCTGGAGCAACTTCAGCAACTCGGGGCCCAGGTCCAGCAGATTTTGTCAGGCTTGCCGCAGGTTCGCTCTGTCTTTGCCGAGCGGGTTTCGCAGGGCTTTTACATCAATGTGGAAGTAAATCGTCCCGAGGCCGCGAAATATGGCCTGACCATTGCTGACGTGCAACAAGCTGTGGAATCTGGCATTGGAGGTATGAATGTTGCCGAGAATATCGAAGGACGCAGCCGCTATCCGATCAATGTCCGCTACCAGCGTGATTTCCGTGACAACGTCGAAGAGCTGAGCCGGGTGTTGATCGCTACCCCTGCTGGTGCCCAGATCCCAATTTCCGAGGTGGCCAAGATTTCGTTCTCGCGTGGCCCCGCAATGATCCGCGATGAAGATGGCCAACTCACGGGCTATGTCTACATCGATCTCAACACCACCGACTACGGCGGATTCGTGAACCAGGCCAGCGAAATGCTGCGACAGAAATTGCCATTGCCCGCGGGCTACACCTACCAGTGGTCGGGCGAGTACGAGTTTCAGCTACGGGCCAAGGAGCGCATGAAGGTCATATTGCCGGTGGTGTTCTTCGTCATCTTCCTCCTCTTGTACATGGTGTTCCACTCCCTCACCGAGGCGATGGTCCTGATCTTCCCCACTTTCTATGCGATGACCGGCGGGCTGATCTTGCAGTGGCTGCTCGGATACAACTTCAGCGTCGCCGTGTGGGTCGGGTATATCGCGCTGTTTGGCATCGCGGTAGAGACCGGCGTCGTTATGGTCGTGTATCTGCACGAATCGCTCGATAAGCGCGTTGCTTCGGGCCGGCCGCTCACAGAGGCCGATATTGAGGAGGCCGCCATTGAGGGCGCTGTGCAGCGCCTCCGACCAAAGCTGATGACTGTGTGCGCTGTTCTCGCCAGTCTGATTCCGATTCTCTGGGCGAGCGGTATCGGCTCTGACGTGATGAAGCCGATCGCCGCTCCCATGGTCGGTGGAATGATTACCTCGACGATCCACGTCCTGATTCTGGTCCCGGTTTTCTTCGTGTTGATGAAGGAACGAGCGCTGCGGCGTGGCACGTTGCGACCGGAATCGCCGGAGTAACGGAGGCAGAGGAAAATCCGATGCGGGATCAAAGAGCCAAAGGTGTTGGTGGGCTGCAGGCCAAAGAGTTTTGATGTAGCGAGGAGGCAACCAAATAACCGTAGTCAGGTGGCACCCGGAAAGCGAGGATTTGCATTTCGATCCGCTCCCGGCTGCGCCTTGGCACACAACCGGAGCTTAGCTGCATAGGAGGAACTATGAAAACAACAAAACGCAAGTTACAGGCCGCTCTGACAATCATTTTCGCTGACGTTCTTGGTTTTCTTGGCAGCGGGCTACACCGCCGCCGAAGGGCGGTTATCCCTCAGCAAGAAGGAAGTCAAGGCGCTGATCTCGAGTGCCAAGACGAAGGAAGACCACCTTAAGTTGGCGGACTACTACAAAGCAGAGGCGTTGCGATTGGAAGCCGAAGCGAAAGATCACGACGAAATGGCGGAGATGTGCCGAAAGAACCCAACTCCGATGGCCGTAAAGCATCCTGAGGCAATCGGTGAAGGCCACTGCAAGGAAATTGCGCGCCGGTTCCGCGGGTCTGCCACCAAAACGCAAGAGCTGGCAACAATGCACGAGGAAATGGCAAAACGCGGCTGCGCAGTAGCAACCGCGCTGAAAGGAACGACAGGGTCGAAAGGATTCCCTCTCCTGGATTGACGCGAGAACGGGCACTATGACGCTGCATTCTGGACAGAGAGAAACAAGGAAGTGAAAGCGAAACAAATGAACTCTGATCGAAAGGAGAACTCCAATGAAAGCGCTAGGCCTTTTGTCGGCCTGTACAGATTCGAGGTGGGCATGCGGCAGAAGCGTAAGCCTAAAGCCTCCGTACTATCCGTACATTGGCCGGTCATCGTCCTCGGCACCGCCGCTATCGCACTGCTTTCAGGCATTGCGTAAAAGGTGTTTCATGCAGTGCCGACGAACCCTGGGCCAGGTATCGCAGCGGTGCCGGTGCATTACAGCCGCGCGGAGGATGCGATGCCCCTTCCGGCAACACTGGAGCCTGCGAGCTTCAAGCAGACGGAAGTACGGAACGCATATCAAGCTGCGAAAGAAATACCGGAAGTCCTGGCTCAGCAGCCTTGCTATTGCTACTGCCAGCGAAAAGGGGCACCGCAGTCTCCTGGACTGCTTCAAGACGGATCACGCGGCAAGTTGCAACATCTGCGTTAGGGAGGCACTCCTCGCTGGCCAAATGCATCGCCAGCAGAAATCGATCCAGGAGATCAGGACGGCGATCATTCAAGGGCCCTGGGCCAGCGCAGGGAGTTCAAGTCAATGATTGTGATAAGAGCAGTTCAACTTCAACCGAACCAAAAAGGGGAATACTGATGAAGACAAGACGGACAGTCGTAAACACTATTGCGTTACTCACATTTTCCGCCATGCTCATGACCGCCCAAATGCAAATGCCGGCGAGCACCGATGGGACGAAAAAAAAGCCTGAGGCTTCGGCAGTGCCAAAAACGCTGACCGGAACAGTCAGCGACTCCATGTGTGGCGCTCGCCACATGGCTAAGGACAAGACCGCGGCTGAGTGCACCCGAACCTGCGTGAAGCAAGGGACGAAGTACGCGCTAGTCGTAGGGAAGAAAGTCTATACGCTAGAGGGACACGAGGCAGAACTGGACAAGCTCGCTGGCACGAGGGCGACAGTGAAGGGCAGCGTGATGGGTGAGATGCTAATGGTTGAGTCTGTCGCAGCTGCGAGGAAGGCAGCAAGGTAACGGGTGTTGGCGAAACAAACGGACCGATCGGCTTAGATCGTTTCGGAATAGTTTCCCCACACATTTTGTTGCTTGTAGATCGGGGGGAAACGCGGGGGCAAGCGTGCCATAATGCTGTTTAATGGCGGCGGTTCTGCAAAGTCCCACGCAAGACATTATCCGGCGTATTCAACGGATTCAAACGGTCACAATCGTTTGGATGACTGTGGAGGCAGGGGTATCCCTGTCTGCCGCATGGATGGCGCGCAGCCCTGCGCTACTTGCCTTTGGTGGTGACAGTGCGATTGAACTTTTATCCGGGATAGTTGTGCTACGGCGGTTCCGTGCACATGCCGCGCAGGAACAATCAGAGAAACACGCGGCGCGGATCGCAGCGGCGCTGTTGTTCATTCTCGCGGCTTATGTATCCGTAGCTTCAGCAATGACACTTCTGGGATACAGTGAACCCAAAACCACGTATTTGGGGATAGCCATCTTGATCGCCGCTGCTGCAATCATGCCGTGGCTTGCCAAGGAAAAGCGGAAGCTGTCAGCAATCACAGGCAGCGCTGCACTCAGAGCGGACGCCGCTGAATCCGCTTTGTGCGCTTACCTTTCCATGGTTGCTCTGGCTGGCCTTGGAGTCAACGCGATTTGGCACCTCAAGTGGGCCGACCCGATCGCTGCGCTGGTGATTGTTCCCCTCATCCTGCGGGAGGGCTGGGAAGCAATGCGCGGCAAGGCTTGTGGTTGTTGCTAAGAGCCGGTTTGCTGCTCTCGGGAGCCACCCGCATCATCTCGTTTCAGTAAGTCACGAAATGCCCTAGAACTTTCACGGCGGCATTGCATGGCGTGAAGCTGCTAACGCCATGAATGTGATAGGAGGTTTCGCTTTGGGACAAGAACTCATGAACCACGAACCTTCCTCTGCGCGCCCTTCCTGGTTAAACCGAACCACCCTCGGAATCGGGCTCACCAGCCTGTTCAGCGACTGGAGCCACGAAATCGCCACAACCATTCTGCCTGCTTTTCTTGCATCTCTGGGCGCGGGGCCGGGCTGGCTGGGGGCCATCGAGGGAACAGCGGACGGTCTGTCGAGTTTCTCCAAACTCGCAGCCGGACACTACACAGATCGCTGGAAACACAGAAAACCTCTGGTGCAGAGTGGCTACATTCTGACGACGCTGGCTACCGGCGCGCTGGCGTTAGCAACTAGCTCGTGGCACGTTCTGGTGGCGCGCACCACCGCCTGGCTTGGGCGCGGTATTCGAACTCCCGGACGAAAGGCTATGCTGGCCGCCGGGGTCTCGCCGGATGCCTACGGACGCGCTTTCGGGTTCGAGCGAATGATGGATACGCTGGGCGCCATCGTGGCTCCGATCACGGCACTATGGCTGCTTCACCTGACTTCTCACAACTATCATCGGGTTTTGGCGTGGACTCTGGTACCCGGCATTCTGGCCGCGCTCACGTTTGGCCTGTTGGTGCGCGAGAGGCCAAACCACCGGCCCGCCACTGGTTCCTTCTGGTTTGGCATTCGCCAACTGCCGTCATCTTTCCGAAAATTCCTTCTCGCAGTAGGAATCTTCGGTCTCGGCGATTTCTCGCACACTCTGCTAATCCTGTTTGCCACGCAGGCCTTGACACCGGCGCACGGGAGAGCAGTAGCGGCCAGCATAGCGGTCGGACTCTATCTGCTGCACAACATCTTTTATGCTGCTTTCGCCTACCTCGGCGGTTGGTTATCAGACCACGTCCGACAGCGCCGAGTCATCCTCGCGGGTGGGTACGGGCTGGCGGTGGCGATGGCGGTCATTCTGGTGTCCGGACCGAAGAGCGTGCCGTTGCTGGCAGCAGTTTTCGCGCTCGCGGGAATCGTCGTTGGAGTCGAGGAAGCCCTCGAAGACTCCCTTGCCGCCGAACTCGTGCCGCAACCACAGCACGGCATGGGTTTCGGAACGCTCGCCACAGTCAACGCTGTCGGCGACTTCGCCTCCAGCTTCGTTGTTGGATTGGTGTGGAGTGCTGCATCGCCATCCCTGGCGTTCGGTCTTTCCGGTGTGCTGTTCCTGCTGGGTTCGGTGCTCATCCTAAGGACCCCTTGATTGACGTCAAAATCATGTCATTCAGGCGCGCGTCTTAGCCCGTGGTGCAAAAGGCGAGCGCGGGCTTGTCTGCTCCCATGACGGAGGATGACAGACGATCTACTCTGAATTCGATCCCAACCTGAACGTCCCAGCATCAGCCGCAGTCGGAACTGAACGGATTGCAGGCTAACTCATGAGCTTTGAGAGTCGGCACTGTGCAAATCAAAGAAGATTGAAGCGATATGTTTCGCCGATGTCCCCTCTCTTGCTGTCGAACTTGGGTTTCATTCCAGACGGCGGGGCGCGCCTTGTCTTGACGTTCGGCCCTGAAGAGTGCCTTCAATCGTCGCAAATGCAGCTCGGTAGCGCGGTGACAGTGCGGACCATCTACTGTGAGACAACTCTTCAGGCATGATCTCGTAACAGGCGGATTTGCTGCCTTAGCATTTCAGCTCTGGTTCCTTCCTCTTTGACTAGCGCCGCCATATCATACCGCTGTTCGGGATCAGCCGGGTTGGGTGCAACGGTGGAAAGTCTTTTGGCGTGAGCTTCAGTCATTGCGACCTCAACTTCTAAAGCGGCAATCACCCGCTGACGCTTGTCCGTCATTGCCAAAGAGTACCCTAGTTTATTGTTCTCTGTCACCCATCTGCAAAAGGACCTCGGCCAAGCGGGTAGCGAAAATCTTGTGGCGAGAGCTGCAATCACTCTGCAATCACTTAATCTGAACTACCATGTACTTCCATATACTTTGAATGCAGTCCGTGCTTTGTATGTCCTTGAATGGACGTTTTATGACGGATTCGAATCCCACTCTCTCCGCCAGTTTTATCAACGAGATGCAGTCACTTCCACTTCGGCTGCGGATTCTATCATAGGCGAAGCGTGTGACCATTCCACCGACGTGCTATGCGGGAGACGCAGGCTTCCACGTTGTCATCATCGTCTGCCGGACAAACGGCATCTGCTGTCGCCGTCCCAGTCAAAACACAAAGCTGGTGTCTCCACGTACTCGACGCCAAGAATGGTGACAAGTTGTGGACTGCAACGGTGGTGGTGGATTTCTAGAACGTATGGCATAAACAGATGCGACATCGCCGCCGAATTTGCGTGATTCGGTTCCGATTTAGGCGACCGTCGAGGGGCAAAAATATGTTTTCCACACTTCAAGCCCTTGCCTGCTGCGGTGATCCGCTCTGTTCTGGCGGGATACTCAGCTCCAGGTGCTCCATTCAGCCTCACAGTAATCTGAAAACCAACTCAAGCATTTGCTCTGCGCCCGTTCGTCTCGCTAGGCACACACCCCGCGAGTCATCGTGCGACCGCCTACCTGCTTAGTTTCAGGGTGAAATCCCCGGAGTCTAACCAGGCTGTCGTTGTCTTCCCTACGGGGTTCCCGCTTTCCCCCAACCTGGACGATGGTCGAAGCCTATCTCCCAGCGATAAGCGGTGCCAATGCTGCAATTAAGCCGCACACTATGCCAAATAGGGCCACCCGCAGATACAGGAAAAATTTCTTGCGCGTTCGCCGTGACATTGTTCTCGCCCTCACGAAAAAAATCCCGCCGCTCGGGGAAAGCGGCGGGTATCGGAATAATTGAAACGTGCTAATTTCGATCGTAAAAACTACAGACCTTTTTGCCAATACAGTAAACGCGGTAGGGATTTCTAAGGGCTATGCGTGCCGATTATCACAGCTCCCCTGTTCGCCCATCTCCCCCTCATGCGGGCAAGTTCCAGCCCCGCGCGGCTGAACTGTAAGCACGAACTACGCCGCTCGCCGCGCCGCAACCGCCTTAGCGCGAGGAGGGGATTCTGCATCTCCGCGCTTCCTTTGCGGCCTTCATATACGCGTCTCAGTGAAGCAAGGGCTAGTGTTGATGGCACTTAAGTGGCGGGCTCTGAGACCATCGAGCTATTTTACCCGGAGCGGAATCGGCTTAGCCTATCGCGGGCGATAGGCGGTGGTCCATCGGGGATATGTGCCACTTCAAGATGACGGGGCTTTGACCTCCTGCTACCCTGGGGAGGTCGGCAGGCGGGATAGAGCCCATCTGCACGGCCTATCGCCTCGTTGATCTTGGCCCAAGGCGCTACACGCCGATCTCGATAGGTGGCGAGAGCCTCCATGCCCTGCGGGAGCACACACCGCGGAGTCCCGGTAGTTTAACCACGCTTCATGAAGAATCGAATTGCGAAGACCACGACTGTCGCCATCAACACGATTTAAACAATCGATGTCAGCGTCATTGAAGTTCTCTCCGCTAGTTCCTTAAGGCCAATTGGCTTAGTTCCGCGACGACTTGCACACGCCGAAAGATACGCGAAGCAAGCATCCTTCTCGATTGTGTCAGGGGTGGGATTGTCTATGTAGAGGTGATCCCAAAGGATGAGGGCAGCCAATTCGGCTTTGAGAATTTCCGCTTTGTTTGCTATGAGACGATTCTATGCTTGCTATGGCATTTTGTCCGAAGCCGCCAGTCTCCGATCTCGATGCGGATCGGCACGCGGTTGGCCAGTGCTAAGCTCACATTTCTCTCCGGGCTTGGCCCCACACATAGGACAGCGAACCGCCAGTGCTTCTTTCTCGGTAACTTTCACGGCTACATAATCCGTCGATTCTCTGCTGGAAACTGTTCAATTTTGACCACACATTACTCCTGGGCCGACTCACCCTCGGGCCGTCTTTAATCTATACGCCCGAGTCACCGCGCTTAACGGCCTAGGCCATACTAAAGCTGTTGCATCTGAGGTGGCCCATGCTGGAACCGGAAAAAATGAATAGGGCTCGAGTGATTGGTTATGCTCGGCCTTGTCGTTATTATTGGAATTGTGGCGTGGAGGCTCGTGGTTCGGTAAGTCTCAAGGAGTGGGAGGGCTAGATGTGGTTCAAAGTGCGCCACGGTCACCCGTCTTGGTTGGAGCGGCTATCGGGGATGACAAATGCAATAAGGCCGCATGCTGGTTCATGGCTGTTGCCGCCTGGGTGCGACGGTTGCCGACTGCGCTATTGAAATTCAGTGTGGTCACCGTGTGCTCGCACAAAGTGCATTTGAACGTTGTGCCGCCGTTCATCGATTTGGTTGTGTAATATCGCACGTTTCTATCA
>CATPBJ010000111.1 GCA_955652395.1 uncultured Terriglobales bacterium
ATCTCAAACTCCGCCTGCTGCTTTCCCAACACCGGATGCATGGCTGTCAGCCGAACGGTTCCCGCCTGTTCCTTGGCTCGAATCCAGATCGCCCCGGTTCCGCCCACCACGGAAAACGGGTTGTCCCCGATAAGCTCCGCCGGGCCTTCCAGCTCAAACTTGATGGCATCGTTGGCAAATGGGCGGATTGCCCCGAATTCGTCGGAGACGCGCAGTACCACGCGAGTTGTGTCGGCTCCGTCCGCAATCAGGCTGGTGTCGTCGGGCAAAAGCGTGAACTTCTCGTCGATGCCTTTGCCGGAGTACTCCTTAACGATGACCTGTTTTCCCTGAATGTACCCCTCGAGGCGCAGGTCGCCCCATTTGTGAAAGAGCTCGCCCAGTTCCACGACGAATGGGGCGTACTGAAGGTGCTGAAACCCTTTCCGGTCGGGCTGCACTTCCGCGACTAGTTCGTCTGCGATGTAGAGCTTCAGGTGGTCGCAATTGGAACATATCACTGCCTTCGAGAATCCGATGGATGCGTCGCCCCGCGCCCAATGGAAGGCCGGTTCCAGCACAACTTCTTCCGCGGGGTCGCACTGCGACTTGTAGAAACCGGCCGCCGGTTTGGGTTCACGGAAAATGTCAGTGACCCCGTGATAGCAGATGCGATCGCCTGAGCCAAAGTCGCCGTGCGTGTTGTAGTCGAAGGCACACCAGCCAATGCCGCCGGCGTATTGCGGGTTGGAGGCCAGCTGATCGTGGATACGAGCATGGCGCAGCGTATGTTCGGTAAGACGTTCCACCTGGTCGATAGTTTTGGTGGGATAAGTGTGTCCGACAAATTCCGTGTTCAGGTAGCGCGGGTGGTTGGGCGGTTTCAGCGGAAAACCAAAGTCGTTCATGGTGAAAACGTCTTCGAGAAATTCCGATTCCTGAAAGTAGCGGATGCCTCCAGTCTGACGCGTGGGATCCAGCTTGTGGGCCAGCGTATTGGTGCGGACGTAGAAGCTACGGTCGTCTTTCGACTCGTTAATCCGCACACCCCACAGAATGATGGACGGGTGGTTCCAGTCGCGGCGGATCATGCGGCCCACATTGTCAATGGAGATCAGTTTCCAGGGCTCGTCCCCGATATGCTGCCAGCCGGGAATTTCCTCCAGCACCAGCAACCCAATCTCGTCGCAGGCATCCAGAAAATGGCGCGACTGCGGATAGTGCGAGGTCCGCACAATATTACACTTGAGCTTGTTGCGGAGGATTTGCGCGTCGCGGCGTTGCGCCCGGCCGGGCATGGCCTGACCAACCCAGGGAAATGTCTGGTGACGATCCAGCCCGCGCAGCTTGATGACTTTGCCGTTGAGCTCGAAACCATGGTCGGTGAATTGGGCTTCGCGAAACCCGATGGTGTGTGAGACCTGATCGATGAGGTGTGGTCCACGCCACAAAAGGACATCTACTGTATAAAGATTCGGATGTGCCAGGTCCCACACTTTTATGGCGCTTAGGCTGCCGAAGTGGGCGGTGTGGACGACGGGCTCGGTTGTTGGCGGAGAGGAAGGAAGGTGCTGAAAGTTCTTGTCAACTACCCGCTCGCCATCGCGCAGCACCACCTGAACCCGGAGCTGTTCTCCTGGCCCTTCCAGGTGCTGAATGTAGCAATCGACATCGAGGCTGGGGTGGTCGGTCAGCACGTCTTTGGGCTTGGCGAAGACGTTCTCGATAAACGTCGCCGGGACAATACGAAGAGAAACTTCGCGGTAAATGCCGCCGAAGGTCAAGTAGTCAATTTGATAGCCGAACGGAGGAATGTCAGGCCGTTCGCTGGAATCAACATCCACAGCCAACACGTTTTCTCCATCGAAATCGATGTGCGGAGTAAGGTCAAAAGAGAAAGGTGTGTAGCCGCCCTTGTACTCGCCCAGTCGCTGGCCGTTGATCCACACGGTAGAGGCAGTCATGACGCCTTCGAAGTCCACGAAGACGCGGCGGCCCCGCGCCTCGGGCGGAAGCTTAAACCGGCGTCGGTAGCTGGAGACGAACTCATAACTCTTTTCGTCAAAGCTGTGCCAGGGCAGGCGGACGTTGGTGTGAGGAATAACGACGCGCTCATATCCGGAGTCGTCGAAATCGCGCATGTGCGCTCCTTCCACGACCGTACGGCTATAGCGCCAGTTTCGATTCAACGGTAGAACCAACCGTCCCTGGGCAGGGTTCGGCTCCGTCGCGGCGCTGGCTAATGCTGAGCGAGCGATGCTCGCGCCGGCGATGAAAGTGCCCGTGGTCTTGAGAAAATTGCGTCGGTCCATGGTTTCCTTGTGACGTGGCTGTTGTAGAGGATCGAGGGCTGCATTATCTAACAGGGAGCTAGTTCTGTAAACGCTTACAATATATAGCGATGCGGTCCCAGGAAGAGCCCAACGCTGCTCCGGCCGGCAGAGCAATTCCGTCGCCCGGCAATCATTGCTAGAATAAACCTCTCCTCCCGAGCCTTCCTCGTGGACTTGCATGAACATTAAGGAAGTCGCCAAGAGAGCGAAAGTCTCAACCGCTACGGTTTCGCGCACGATCAACGATTCCGAGAAGGTGAAGCCCGGGACTGCGGCACGTGTGCGCAAGGCGATCGAAGAGCTGAATTTTTATCCCAACACCCACGCCCGTACCCTGGTATCGGGAAGAAGCCGGATGCTGGGGCTCATCATCTCGGATATCACCAACCCCTTTTTCCCTGAGCTGGTGAAAAGCTTTGAAGATCAGGCAGTGGAGCGCGGCCAGGAAGTCATCATCGGGAACACGGATTACAATCCCAAGCGGATGGCGGGATGCATTCGGCGCATGGTCGAACGCAAGGTCGATGGCGTGGCCATCATGACTTCCGAGGCTGACCCCGCGCTGGTCACCGAACTCACCCGGCGGAACATCCCCACGGTATTCATGGATACCGGCAAGACCGGTCCTCACAGCGCCAACATTCGTATCGACTACGCCCAGGGCATTCACGAAGCCCTGCAGCATCTGTTTGTGCTCAATCATCGACGGATTGCTTTTATTGCAGGTCCCATGAACCTGGAGTCAGCCCGCATGCGGCGCGACGCTTACCTCTCCGGCCTCAAATCCAGGGGACTCTCTGAGTCGATGGTCGAAAAGGGGGACCACCGGATCGAAGGCGGCGCGATGGCCATGAGAAGCCTGTTGAAATTGCCACAGCGCCCAACCGCCGTCATCACCTCGAACGATCTCACCGCGATTGGAGCACTGGGGGCGATTCTTCACGCGGGATTGAGAGTTCCCGAAGACATATCTCTGATCGGTTTTGACGATATTTCTTTCGCGCATCTCACTCAGCCGCCTCTCACTACCGTGATCCTGTCGCGAACCCAGCTGGCAGTCACCGCTTTTGCCGCGCTTGAGGCCCTCATCCGAAAAGACGGGCCACATGCCGATTACTCGATTCCGACCCACTTGGTGATGCGAGGTTCGACCCGCGCCATATAGGACTTGATGTGTCATCCTGAGCAGTCGAAGGACCCCTATAAGCGGACCGGTCGTCGAATAGGTCGGGTTGTGCGTGGGTTTGGGGAGGGCACGACCTGGGTCGTGCCGCTACGCCGTTGAGAATTCGTCGCGCTTTAGCGCCTGAGGTTTGCCGTTTGGGCGCCCCGAGTCTTTCCGCAGCTTCCTGACACTTCGCTGCAGAAAACCTGCTGCCTTCGACGCCTGAGGCAGGCGCAAGCAACGAACCTCAGGGGCTAAGGCCCTAAGAGAGTCCGTGCCTTTTGCGGCACGACTAAAGTCGTGCCCTCCCCCAAACCGAGGGGCACGTAACAAAGCGAGAGCCGCGCAACGACGTGCCAGAGGCAATGGCAGGCCAACGCTTACGATCGTTCCCGCAGCCTCTACGCCGCTCCGTTCAAATCCGCGCTCGCGCCATTTGCCGCGGAGCAGACGTAGACATCGGGCTTGATTCCGATTGCCGCTTGATATCGTTCCGAGAGCTGCCCGGCAAACCGAGATGCGTCAGCGACATTCACCAGGTTCACCGTGCACCCTCCGAACCCTCCGCCGGTCATACGCCCGCCACAGTAGCCGTCGAGCGACTCCGCGATTTCCACCATGATGTCCAGTTCCCGGCAACTGACTTCGAAAAGATCGCGCAGACTGCGGTGCGATTCCCGCATCAAGCTTCCGAATCGGCTCACATCACCCTGAACCAGGTACTTAGCACCTTCCAGCACCCGCTGGTTTTCCGACACCACATGTAGGCAGCGCTTGTAAATCGTGGCGGGAATCTCCGCGGTGTGTTGCTCGAGCTGTTCCAGCGAAATATCTCTCAGGGCACGCGCGTCCGGATACCACCGGGTCAGGATCCTTACGCCTTCATCGCACTCTTCACGCCGACGGTTGTAGGCGCCGCTGGCGTGATCATGCTTCACCATGGTGTTGCAGATCACCAGGCGAACATTCTCCGGAATGGGAATCAACTTGAACTCAAGCGAGCGGCAGTCCAGCAGCAATGCGTGCCCGGCTTTGCCGAGACAAGAGACGAACTGATCCATGATGCCGACCCGTGCGCCGATAAATACGTTTTCAGCCCTTTGGCACAGTTGTGCGACCTCGGGCAGCGGTAGCCGCGTGCCATTAAGACTCATCAAGGCGAGCGCACTGGCCACCTCGATGGCAGCCGAGGAGCTGAGTCCCGCGCCAATGGGCACTTCACCCCGCACCAGCAAGCTGGCGCCCAGGGCCGGATGCCCGATCTCCTGGAGCATCACCGCTATACCCAGGACATAGTCCGACCACCCCCCTTTGCCCCGGCTGGGCAGGTGATCCAGATCGAATTCAAGCTGCTCTGAAAATTCTTCCGATCGAATTACCAGTTTCCGGTCCGGCCGGGGAGAAATGGCCACCCGAGTAGAAAATCCGATGGCACAGGGCATCACGAACCCGTCGTTGTAGTCGGTGTGCTCGCCCAGCAAATTAACTCGCCCCGGGGCGCAAAAGACGCGGGGCTGCGACCCAAACAGGTTCTCAAAATGTTGAGCCAATTCTGCCGACTTCATATGGTCCAAAACGTAACGCACACGAAACCAAAAACGGGACGTGAAATCCGAGTTGGGGGTATAAAATACTGTCTATGTAATCGCTTACAAACTGCCACAATAGGTGGCCCATTGTCTCCTGTCAAATTGACATCCTGTTAACGTTATCTCGGACTTGTAAGGCTTTAGCGTACATTGTAACCCAAGGGGCAGAGGCACGTTATTGACGCTTACTGAAGATCCGCATCGCAGGCTCAACCCTCTCACCAACGAGTGGGTCCTGGTATCTCCACATCGCGCCGGCCGGCCCTGGCAAGGGCAGCTGGAAAGAGTCGCGGCAAAACACGAGCCTGAATATGACCCCACCTGCTACCTCTGTCCCGGCAATCCCCGGGTGGGCGGGATTATCAATCCGCGCTACACCGGCACCTTCGTTTTCGACAATGACTTTGCGGCGCTCAAACCCGCGGTTCGCGACAACCGCCTCGACATCGGGAACCGGGGATTGCTGGTCGCGGAGGGCGAACCCGGCCTGTGCCGCGTAATCTGCTTCTCCCCGCGCCACGACCTTACCCTGGCCACGATGTGTCCGAAGGACATTGAAAATGTAATCCATAGCTGGACCGCCCAATTCCAGGAACTGGCGCAAATGCCGCAGATCAATCACGTGCAAATCTTCGAAAATCGCGGCGCCATGATGGGAGCCAGCAATCCTCATCCGCACTGCCAGATCTGGGCCACCCACTCGGTTCCCGACATCCCCGGGAAGGAACTGATCGGCCAGGCCAGCTACAATGAAAGACATAACAACTGTTTACTGTGTGACTACGTTAATCTGGAGGATCGGCAGCAGGTTCGCGTGGTCTGCCAGAACGAGGGTTTCGTCGCCCTCGTACCCTTCTGGGCAGTCTGGCCTTTCGAAGTTCTGGTATGCAGTCGCCGTCACCTGGGAACGTTCCCCGAGTTCACCCGAACGGAAGTCGTCTCGCTGGCCCAACTGCTGCGGCAGGTGACGTCAACCTACGACAAAGTTTTTGATGTCCCGTTTCCCTATTCCATGGGCTTTCATCAATCGCCCACCGACGGCAACCCACATCACGAATGGCATTTCCACGCGCACTTTTATCCTCCGCTCCTGCGCTCAGCGACCATTCGCAAATTCATGGTGGGATTCGAAATGCTGGGAATGCCGCAGCGCGATATCACTCCGGAAAGCGCAGCGGCACATTTGAAATCACGAAGTGGCCAGCAGTAACTGCGGGCAGGTGTCATTCTGAGCGCAGTCGAAGGACCCCTATGAGCGCAAAAGGCGTGGGACATGAACACGAATGCCGGCAGTTCGAGCGCGCAGAAGAAAATGTCGTTGCCAAGGTAGGGGTCCTTCAACTCCGCCGCTCCGTTCGCAAGCGAACGGATGAGCTGCGCTCAAGGATGACATTGCCAACAAAGGTCGCATGAAATTAGAGAGGCCGGCCAGCAAAACTCATTGACAAAGTCGCCGCAACCCTGCAATCGTTTACACCGTTTGCCGGAAAGCGGCGGCTTTCAGTACACATCAACCGATTCACGAGGGAGAGCTATTCATGTTGCGGACCATCGATTGGACCATCATGATCGTGTATTTCGTCTTCGTGCTCGGAATCGGCGCGGTGCTGAAGCGCTACGTAAAAACCAGCACAGATTTCTTTCTTGCCGGACGATCCATTCCCGCATGGGTTGCCGGCCTGGCCTTTCTTTCCGCGAATCTGGGCGCGCAGGAAGTGATTGGCATGGGTGCTTCCGGGGCGAAGTACGGGATCTCTACCAGCCATTTTTATTGGATCGGCGCCATCCCGGCCATGGTCTTCGTCGGCGTCTTCATGATGCCCTTTTACTACGGCTCGCGCGCCCGTTCCGTGCCCGAATATCTCCGGTTGCGTTTTGACGAGAAGACTCGCGGGCTCAACGCAGTTTCCTTCGCCATCATGACCTTGTTCTCATCCGGAATTTCGATGTATGCCATGGCGAAGCTGATTCAGATCCTTCACATCTTCGACTCGCCTTTTGCGCGGTTGGGACTGCCCCAGGCCTGGATATTTCATTTCTCCCTGGTGATTTCGGCGCTGGTGGTTCTGGGCTACATCCTGCTGGGCGGACTGACCAGCGCGATCTACAACGAAGTGGTTCAGTTTTTTCTTATCGTTGCCGGCTTCCTTCCGCTGGTCTGGCTGGGCTTGAAGAACGTCGGAGGATGGCAAGGGCTGAAGGCCAATCTTGATCCCTCGTACACTCATTCCTGGCTCGGCATGAGCAATCCCCACACCAACCGCCTGGGCGTGGAATGGTTCGGCCTGACCATGGGGCTAGGTTTCGTGTTGTCGTTTGGATACTGGTGCACGGATTTTCTAGTTATCCAACGGGCCATGGCGGCCAACTCCATGAATTCCGCCCGCTGTACCCCGCTCATCGCGGCCTTCCCCAAAATGCTTTTCCCTTTCCTGGTAATCCTGCCGGGGTTGATTGCGATTGCTCTGCCCACGCAGAATCTCTCCAATCTGGCAGGCACTCATGCCACCACAATCCAGGGCCAAAGCGAGGGAAGAGGCTTGATCCCGGCCAAGATGGATGCGTCGGGTCAGCCGATCCGCGACAAAGACGGCGCCGCGGAGCTCGATTACGACCTGGCCACTCCTAACATGCTTCTGCATTACTTCCCCACCGGAATCCTCGGCCTGGGTCTTACCGCCCTGCTGGCAAGCTTCATGTCAGGCATGGCGGGAAACGTAACCGCATTCAACACCGTGTGGACTTACGACATCTACCAGTCGTACATCAACAAGAAAGCCAGCGATGCGCACTACCTCTGGATGGGCCGCATGGCCACCATTTTCGGCATCGCACTGTCCGTAGCGACTGCCTACATGGCAACGCGATTCAACAACATCATGGACATGCTTCAACTGGTGTTCGCCTTCGTGAATGCCCCGCTGTTCGCGACCTTCCTGCTAGGCATGTTCTGGAAGCGAACCACCGGCCATGGCGCCTTCACCGGATTACTGGGAGGCACCATGGCGGCTGCACTGCACCACGCGCTAACTCTGCCCCAAGGAGCCGTCCCCGGAGTGAAGGGCGGATGGATCGCCACCATGCACGTCTACCCCAGCGAAATGGCGCAGAATTTCTGGACCGCCATTTATGCCTGGACCACCTGCTTCGTGATCACGAGCGTAGTGAGCCTGCTGACCCGTGCGCACGAGGAGAAGGAACTGGTGGGCCTGGTGTACTCGCTGACCGAACGCCCGACGCAACACGGTCTTCACTGGTATCAACGGCCCGCGGTGCTGGCTGTGGTGGTACTGGCGGCCACCGCTTTGCTGAATATTGTTTTCCGATAGGAGAAAAGAATGGGACTCGACATTCGGCTGCCCATTGGTTTCCTGTTCTCCATCTTCGGAGTCTTGCTGATTGCCTTCGGCGCGCTGAGCGACAAAGCCATTTATGAGCGCTCCCTGGGCATCAACATCAACCTCGAGTGGGGAGTCGTCATGCTGCTGTTTGGTGCGGTCATGCTGTTCTTGGGCAGGCGCGGAACCAAGGTCTGAACCCCGACTGCCGTTAACCTTCATCCTCCGCATAAATCAGGAGCATCTCATGGATAGAATTGCTTCATCGCAGCGATTGAAGTCCGCAATCTGGTTGGCCGTCGCCGCCATTGTGCTGTCAGCAACCACCCTCTGCGCGCAGACGCCGCCGCCGCCCATCATGTTGGGAACTGCCTGGTACCCGGAACAATGGCCCGAGTCGCGATGGGACGCCGACCTCGCCCTGATGCAGCAAGCTGGAATCTACATGGTACGCGTGGGCGAATTCGCCTGGAGCCGCATGGAGCCGAGCGAGGGTCACTACGATCTGGACTGGCTTGATCGGGCTGTCACCGCAGCCGCGAAACACGGCATCTATAGCGTGATTGGCACTCCGACCGCTGCGCCTCCGGCGTGGCTCACGCAAAAATATCCCGAAACCTTACGCGTCGATGAAGAGGGTCATCGCGCCGAACACGGGAATCGGCAGCAGTTCAACTTCGCGAATCCCAAGTATCGCGAACTGGCGCGCAAAATCGCGGAACAGCTCGCCTTGCGCTTCGGACACTCCCCCTCCGTGCTGGGCTGGCAAATAGACAATGAATATTCTGATATCTCATTCGATTCCGACACCAAGACGCAATTCCAGCAATGGCTCAAGGCGCGCTACGGCACTCTCGACAATCTGAACGCACGCTGGACCACCTCCTACTGGAGCGAAACAATTTTCGACTGGGACCAGATTCCGATCCAGACGCGAGACGGTAATCCCGGCCTGCTGCTAAGCTGGAAGCGATTTGTCAGCGATACCTGGCGCAGTTATCAGAAGAACCAGCTGGAAGTCATTCGTGCCCATTCCGACGCGAAGCAGTTCATCACCACAAACACGATGGGCTGGTTTGACGGCTTCGATCATTACGTAGTGGAAAAAGATCTCGACCTCGCCGCCTGGGACGACTATGTCGGCCAGGGACACCTTGACCCGGTCAAAAACGGCTTTGCCCACGACCTGACCCGAGGATTCAAAGGCAAGAATTTCTGGATCATGGAGACCCAGCCGGGCTCGGTAAACTGGGCTCCGATCAACAACTCGCTCGATAGGGGAGAAGTGCGGGCGATGGCCTGGCACGCCATCGGACATGGCGCCGATGTCGTCAGCTACTGGCAATGGCGCAGCGCCCTGAACGGCCAGGAACAATACCACGGCACGCTGCTGGGAGCGGACGGCACGCCCGTACCCTTGTACGCAGAGGCACAGCAGATTGGACAGGAATTTGCCAAAGCCGGTCCGGTACTGGCGGGAACATCGGTCAAATCCGAAGTCGCAATTCTGCATTCCTATGACAGCCGCTGGGCCATCGATTGGCAGCGCCACAACAAGAACTACGACCCAGCGGCAGAGCTCATTAGCTATTACGGGCCGCTGCGGGCCATCAGTCAGTCGGTCGACGTAGTCGAACCCCTCACTCCACTGAGCCAATACAAACTGGTTGTGGCTCCGGGACTCAACGTGCTTTCAGACGCGGTCGCCAAAAACCTTGTCGAATATGTCCGCCAGGGTGGACATCTGGTTCTCGGCCAGCGGTCTGGCATGAAAGATGAAGACAATGGCTTGCAGCCTCAACGCCAGCCCGGCCCGCTGGCGGATCTGCTGGGTGGGCGGGTTGAGCAATACTACGCATTGGTCGATCCGGTTGCGCTAGAAGGAAAGTTCGGCGTGGGACAAAGCAAGCTCTGGGCCGAATTGCTAAGCGTCAAAGCCCCTGACACCGAAGTTCTCGAACGCTACGGCAAGAGCAACGGCTGGCTCGACGGCAAGCCAGCGGCGATCACTCGAAAAATCGGCAAAGGCCGGATCACCTACATCGGCGCCTGGCTCGACGGCGCTGCCATGACTGCAGCAGCGAAATGGATGGCGGAGGTGAGTAACGTAAAACCCGCGCTGGGCACGGTTCCAGACGGAGTTGAAGTGTATCCGCGCTACGGCAATCGCGGGACGGTCTACATTCTGGTCAACCTTTCGAAGACGGAGCAAACCGTTTCGCTGCCCTTTGCCATGAACGACGTCCTGGAAGGCGGGTCGAAGCTATCGATCAGACTTCCCATCTATGGCGTAGCCGTGTTGTCCGGGGAACGCTGATCATGTGTCATCCAGAGCGAAGGGACTGCTTCGCGTCGTGAACCACTCGCGCAGTCGAAGGATCCCACAAGCAAATCGGCAGCTGGTGCATTTTCTATCACGCACAAGCTAGCTGACCCATGCGAGTAACTGTTTGAGATCGGTTTGACTGGAAGATTGGGTTCCGCGCGGCATCGCTGGGCCAATCGCCAGCGCTTCATTCTGGCCTTCGAACCATACCAGGAACGAAGATTTCTCGGCTCCGCTCAGCCGCTGCTGGTTCAGATAGGTGTAGTAGGAGCCCATGTCGGCATCCACCAGCGAGCCCGCGGGATCAAGATCGGCATTGGGCCGGCTCGCGGACAGCAACTCGTTCATTGGCTTCTGCCGCTGTCGTGGCGCGAAGCGCACCAGCAAGGTGAGCGGTTGGGCGCGTCGCAGGGTTTCGCGTGCCGCCCATTGTGCAAACGTGGTGCTGAAAATCTGAGTTCCCGAACCCTCGGTCAGCAGCTTGACCTGGAAGCGATCGAGCACCTCATCCTCTGCTCTACCCGAGCCTGCTTTGCCTAAGCCGGCTTTGCCCATGCCAAGATCCACGGGACGCATCTGCGCCAGCAGCGTACGCAGCGTCTCCGGTCCCATGCCGGGTTTTTCGATCTCCCCGCGGATCTTGTGCAGCAGGGCCGTCCGCACCGGTTCCAGAGCGTTGTAGGAGACACAGGTTAGCGCCGGATCGTGATCCGCTTCCTGACCTCCGTCGATGTACCAGTGACGGTAGGGAGCGGGATGCGCTTTGGCGCGGGCGGCAACCGCGTTCAGCAGTGTCTCCAAACCATTTTCCGGATTGACGCGGCTGAAATACCCGCCATGGGCACGCAATTTGCGAAAGAGCGGTTCGTCATGTGCAGTCGCTCCTTGCCCGATGACGGCAATTCCGAGCCGTGGCACTGGAGGCGGCTCCGGTGGCGCCACTGCTTGCAGACGGCTCGCGTAATCCATCGCCGCCTTGCGAAAAGCGTCCAGTTGATGGGTGGCCCAAAGGTGTGCCGACAGTTGTTCGACAAACAGGCCCGGTGAGTTTACCCAGTCAGCATGTTCGAGCTTCGTCGACGGACTTATCTGAGCGAATCCCGGAAACCATTCTTTTACCTGGTCCGGCGAAAGAGAGTTCAGATTCTCCAGTTCCGTTTCTATTGCCTTGCGCTCAGGAGGGAACTTGAAATCGTAGTCGATGACCTCTCGCAGGAGGCTCGGGACGAAACTCAGCGGCAGCCGCCGCAGAGCCCCGACATAGCCCGTGACTAGCTTTCTCGCCTCTGGCGGATAGCCATTGAACTGCTCCGGCTTGAGATCGCTTGGAAGCATAAGCGCTACAACAATTCTGGTATCGGCTTGCCTTGCGCCAGCGAAGCGGAAAAATCCAGCATCGATCCGATGGTTGGGACCAGGTCGGTCGACTCCATGGCACGGTCGAAAACCACACCCGGGCGAACGCCCGCTCCCAGCGCCATCATCCAGGTTGTGCGCGAGAGCGCGTCGCCGGTACGATGATGCTGAAATCCGTTGCCTCCGGAATCGTCGTCCGAATCCCGCCCAAAGTCCGGGAGGATAAAAAGAGTAGTGTTGCCGGCGTATTCCGGCTGGGTCTGGATCGCCTGCCACAGTTCAGCGCACAGGCGGTCGGTGCGCCGGATGCCCTCAATGTAGAGCGAGTAAGCTCCGGCGTGGGCAATATCGATATCGTGCATGGTGATCCACAGCAGGCTGGGCGCCACCTGCCGCATCAACTGACGCGCGATATACACCGAGAGTTCGTCCGGACTCGACAAGGTCCGCGCATGGGCCCTGAAGTCGTCCACCGAGAGCTTCAGCAACATCTGCAGCTGCTGCAACTCAAACTCGCGACCTCCGAGTTCGGGGGCGTAGAATGGCGTCTCGTAGTTGTCCCGCACCAAGTGCTCGAAGTCGTTGACGGCGCCCGACATGGCCGCCGTTAACAGATGCTTCGGCAGAATTACCGTCGCTCCCGATCCCGCGCCATAGGAAGGATGATTGCTCTCTCCAATCCGGTTGAAACCGTTGCTGGGAGCCACCACCCACGCATCCGAGCTCGGGCGCCGCAAGTCTTTGCGAAAGTACTCGAATACCGTCGGGTGCTCCGGAGGGACGGCGGCAAAGTTATTAAAGGTCTCGTAAACTCCGGTGACCAGGCTGGCCGTCGCCACGTAGTGGCCCAGGATGCCGCGGTTGACCACCTGGGTAAAGAAAGCCGACTGCGGGATGAGTTCCCGCATCAGGTGCGGAATGTTCTCCTGTCCCTCCGGCGCAAACGTCTCCTGGTCCCGAGCACCACCCCCAAAGGTAATCACCACTACTTTTCTCTTCTTACGGGTGGTAGCAGCTCGAGCCATCGCGCTTGGGCCCAGCAATGCACTCCCTAGAGCCAGTCCAGCGGCCGTACGTAAGAAGTCGCGGCGGTTGCAGGCAAGCTGCCGAGCGAGTTCGCGAGGAGAGGAACCCGCGGCGGCGGTCCGGCGTCTCGCAGTCAGCGATGAAAACTGGGATGTCATTACAAATCCAGGTCTGGATCTCCATTCCCTGACGTCAACGTTCAAATTTTGCGCTGCGCTCACGAAAGCAAATCACTTCGCGGACGGCCCATCCTTCGCCGAATACACGAACTGCCGAATGTCGGCCCGCTGCTTGTCGATCTCTGCCAGGTGCTGCGCGCGGAGTTGCTGATACACCTGAAGGTGTTGCTGGGCCCGCTCTTTTTCGCCGGTGTGAACATAGGCTTGTCCCAGCCGGTAATGGACGTCCGCCAGGTCCGGGCTAAGCTCGAGGGCCCGCTCGTACTCCGGAATGGACTCTGCATACTTGTTCTGGTCCGAGTAGAGATTCCCAAGCTGCAGGTGGGCCTCGGCGAATTTTGGATCGAGTGCAATGGCCTTCTTCAGCAGCGATTCGATTTGCTGAAGGTCGAGGCCGGGATCCTGCGTCCGCTTTCCCTTCCACAAACTCATCGCATAGTAATAAGAGGCCCGCGGGCTATTCGGCTGAAGGTCCGCAAAACGGCGGAATCGCTCGATGACCTCATCCGCCTGGCTCGGCGAACTGTCGTAGGCCCTGGACAGAAAAAGATAGCCACCCGGGTCGGAGGGATTCAGGTCCGCCGCCCGCAGCAGCGATTTGACAGCCTCGTCGTAGTTCCCGCGCGAGTAAAGGGCCATTCCCAAGCCGATCAGCAACCGGGGTGAGTTGGGATAGCGCTCGGTGGCGTGCTGGAACACTTCAATGGCGGGTCCCAGCGTTCGATGAATCAGAAGTTCGCTGCCCCAGTCGAACAAATTGCTCTCGCTTGGATCCATGTGGGCTGCGGTTTCGTATTCATTGGCCGCAGGCACGAATTTTCCGTCTTTCTCTTCAATCTCGCCCAGCAGGTTGTGTAACTCCGCCATGTTCTTCTTTTTCAACAGATCCTGCACCAATTGCCGGGCATCTGAAAGCCGCCCAGTCAGAATGTAAGCCAGAGCCAAATCGTAGCCGTTATCGTAGGAGGAAGGATCGATCCGGTGGGCCTGCTCCAGAAAGGGCGCGGCGTCGGCCACGTTTCCCGACCGGGCATAAAGCTCCCCCAGGTTGTGGTTGGCATCGAAGTTCCGCGGTTCGAGCTTGATTGCTTTCTTGAATTCCGTTGCGGCGAGGTCAAACCTCCCCATACGCGCCAGATTCGCAGCCAGGTTGGTCCTGGCGGCAGCCGAATCCGGTTTTAAGCGCACGGCCTTCTCCAGGTGTTCGTTGGCTTGGGTCTCCAGCGATTGCGCAGAATAGACCAATCCCAGCAGTTCGTGTACTTCAAAGCTCTCCGGCACCTCGGGGAGCAGACTCTCCAGCTGCGCTGCGGCCTCTGCGAAGCGGCCAGATTCATATTGAGTTACGGCCGACTGGAATTTGCGGTCAAGGCTTTGGCTCTGCTGACTGCCGGGTGCCGGCAACGGCACGAAGGCGAGAAGAACCAGAACAGCAGACCAAATCGACGGGCGTCTCATGGTCACGGTCTTCGTATGTTACCACCGCGTTTTGGAGGCGGGAGCGTTGGGTCACGAGAAATCTCCCCCGGCAGACGCGCCTCTTTGGGGCGCTTTGCCGGGGGAGGTAACCTGAGCCTAGAAGTACAGTTTCAGAGCGAACTGGATCTGTCTCGGATCGTAGGGGGCATCGCGAGTAGACCCAATTTCTCCAAAGTTCGAACTGGTGTAGTTCTTCGCGCCACCAATCGCCACAACGCCGTTACCGCCGAATCCGGGGGCGTTGAAGTTGGGATGGTTGAGAATGTTGAAGAACTCCGAACGGAACTGCAACTTGAAGCGCTCGGTGAGCTGGAAGTCTTTGAATAACGAGAAGTCCAGTCTATGGAAACCCGGTCCCGGAACCTGCGTCGGAGGACCACCCAGAGCGCCCAAGCCGGTTAACGCGGAACAGCCTGCCACCGAAGTAGGATCGGGGACGCCACCAGCGCCCAACTTGCAAGGCTGGCTGAATGCAGCCGGGTTCCCGAACCAGCTTAATACTCCATTTGCGTCAGTGTGCAGCCCCAGCTTCGGGCTCTGTCCCTTGACGACCAGATCATAGCACGTTGTCCCTTGGGCCGTTTCCGAAGGACAACGAAGCGTAATCGGTTGGCCGCCCTGCAGGGTAGCGCTCCAGTTCACGCTCCACCCTCCAACCAGAGCATTCGATAGTGTCGAGGCCGAGGACATATAGTGCTTGTTCTTGCCGAAGGGAAGCTCGTATCCACCGCTGAAGTGGAACACGTTGCGAATATCGAACGTAGCCAAGCCGTAGTCAAAGTGAATCCCGGCCCCAGGAACATCGGGAGCGCGGAAGCCTTCGTTGCTTCCTCCGTTCAGCAAGTCACCCGCGTCCGTCTCCGTCTTCGAATATGTGTAGGTGGCCAGGAAATTCAGGCCATTGGCAAATTGCTTTTCCACCTTGGTCTGTAACGCATGGTACCAGCTGTTACCGTTGGTGGTGGCGTAACTTGCGCCTGACCCGAAATCCGGGAATGGACGGAAGGTGTTGGCGGATTGGCCGGCGGGTAAGACCGTAGGCACAATTTGGGTGACGTTATTAGAGCTGGGGAATGCCTCCAGATGGCGCGCCAGGGAGGTTACGTAGCCAGCCTGGAACGACATCGACGGAGTGATCTGGTATTGCACCGTGAAGTTTCCGCCCATGGAGTAGGGGGTTTGGTAGTTAAACTGAATTCCGCGCAATGCCAGGCCGCTGGCATTGACCAGAGTCGGACTAAGCGGAGTACAGGTGAAACCGGTCTCCAGGGTTGCACTCCCGATGGGAGTCGCGAATGGGCTGGTACACCCCGGATAGGTGATCGGCGTATTGTCATTAGCCGGCTTGAACTGGAAGTTGAACTGGAAAGGATAGTTCTCTCCCAGGTTCGGTGAGAACCCGCGATTCTCAAACCCGTTGTAAAAAAGACCAAAACCACCCCGGGCCACCAGCTTGGGTGTCACTTGATAGGCGAAACCCACGCGGGGCGCAAAATTTGTCTTCTCCGAGTGCCCTAGCCCCTTACCGTACTTGTTGCCAATGACGAGCCCGATACCGTCCTTGGCCAGCAAGGTGTTAAAGCTGGCGGAAAGGTTCGCCGGGTTGGCTCCTTGCGGAAGCAAGTACAACGGACTACCCAATGGAGCCCCGCCTGGAACAAAGTTGGCCTGGGCTCCGTGGTGCTCAAACACCAGACCGAAAAAGTCCCAGCGCAAGCCCAGGTTGACGGTGAGTTTGGGCGTCACTTTCCAATCGTCGTTGATGTATGTGCCGTAGTAGTTTTTCCCGTTATCGGTTAACGATATGTTGGAGACGAATACGGAATTGCTGGCGTTTTGTTGGCCTGGGCCGCCAACAAAGTCAGGTCCTCCCACGGTTGAGAGCGTCGGGGTCAGCAGGAACTGCGCTATACCCGTGTTCTCGGAAGAAGGACTCGCGCCGGGGATGTTGGTATAGACCCCGTCGAAATTGAATTGTCCACGCGACCACGGTGGTTGCAGAGTGGAGAACTTGACGTGCTGGAACTCGAAACCCATTTTGAACGTATGCTTGCCGTAAATCTTGGTCAGGTCGTCGGTGACCTGGAAAGTGGAGCTGACCTCATCCGAAGGCAGGAAGGCGTTGCTGCCCAGCGTTTGCAGGCCCTGGATGCCAAATGCTGGAAGCCCCCCATTTTCGTGATCCTGAGGAATGCCCTGCACGCCGAATTTTGCCGGCAGACCGCTGAGATCATTGGCCGAGGGCGAAACCCGGGTGGTGTGCAGATAGTTCAGCCCGGCCCGCGCCACGTTAACCAGAGATGGCGAAAAAACATGGGTCCAAGCCAGCGCGCTCTGTTGCGCCATGGCGGTTTGAGGTCCTTCCTGGAAGCCGCCGCCGTCGGCTACGCCCCCAAAGATTCCGGGGATGAACTGCGGGTCGTCCACCAGGCTGAATCGGTAAAAGATCTGGTTCTTGTCGCTGAGATTAAGGTCCAGCCGGGTGTCAAAAGCTCTGCGGTTTTCCCTGATGGCCGGCGAAGTCGTGAAGTTGGATTTAAGCGCTCCGTTGGTTGGCGCCGGAAAAAGGTTCAACAACTTGATCGCGTTGAGGTCCAACCGGCCCGGCGGCAAGATGTTCAGGCCGCAAGCAGCCAGCGTATATGTCGTTGTACTGGCGGGGCAGGTACCGAACGGATCGCGTACAAATCCTCCCGCCACGGCCCGCGTGGTTGCAGGATCCAGAATCGTCCCGGTAGGCATGGTTCGCCCCAGAAGGTCGGTTTGGGTTCCTGTTTGTCCCGTGATCAACTCTTGCAAGTTCGTGTAACCGCTGCTTCGCTCTAGCGCAGTAGGAACACTCCCGGTGTGGGGCGCTCCCTGGCGGCGTCGCAGAAATTCAAAGTCGCCGAAGAAGAAGATCTTGTTCTTGATCACCGGCCCGCCGGCGGCGACGCCGAACTGATTCAGGCGCAGTTCGCCTTTTTTCGTGGTGTTGCCGACGCGCTCAAAATAGTCTGCGGCGTCCAGTTTGTCGTTGCGGAAAAATTCCCAGGCCGCGCCGTGGAAGCTGTTGGTGCCGGATTTGATCGTGGCGTTGAGAACCGCGGCTCCCGACCGGCCATATTCCGCGCTGAAGTCCGTGGTCTGCACCTTGAATTCCTGAATCGCATCCACTGGGGGAAGCACAACAAAATTCGTGCCGTTGAGGAAGTCCACGGTGTCCGAGTTGTTATCAATTCCATCCAGCAGGTAATTGTTCTGCGCCGGCCGCGAACCATTGGCTGCGAAAGCGCCACTGGCCGCGTTGCCGCGCGTGTCCGCCTGGGGCGAGTTCACACCGGCGGCCAACTGGGCAAGGAATGTAAAGTTTCTGCCGTTCAGAGGAAGGTTGTTAACGCTGCGCGCGTTGACCACCTGGCCGACAGAGGCGTCCTGGGTCTCGAGCACGGGCGTGGTCGTCGTTACCTCCACTGTCTCCGTCACCTGGCCCGGCTTGAGCACGAAATTGAGCAACACGGACGCGCCCACGTTGACGACGATGTTGCGCTGCTCGGTGGTCTGGAACCCCGGAGAGGCAGCGGTAATCCTATAGCTCCCGATCCGGACCGGGGTGAACTTGTAGCCGCCATCCGATCCCACTGCAGTGGAGAGCGAGGCATTCGTGCCTTCGTTGGTCAGCGTGACGGTGGCGTTGCCAATCACCGCTCCCGAAGGGTCGGTGACGCTTCCCAGAATGCTGCCCGTGTCTACCTGGGCGTGGAGGGGTCGCGGACTGAACAGCATTGCGCCGACTGTCAGCGCCAACGATATTCGCAGCATGCAAGATAAAGTGGCCCTTAGTTTCATGACCTTGTCTCCTAAGCCTATCTAGGCAGCAGCGGTTTGATTAATGTAAACGTGTACATTAGCGAAACCGGCACAACCTTAGAACAGGTTTGGAGAACTTGTCAAGAATAAAACTAGTACCTTTGCACTAGTGAACCCCGGGCCAGCATTTCAGTCTTTGCGAACATCGAAAATCTGCCCGAAGCCGGAAACGTCTTCCTGGTAACCGGCGCAATCAGCGAGACTTGGATTGCGACGTCATCGCCTCAAGGCGAACTCCTGCCGCCATGTGGGAGTACTTGTCGAAGTTTGGAATCAGCGGCCCAGCTGCTTGGATTAACCTCACGCCGGGTGCTAACATGCGCTTCGGTGGGCCCATCATAGCGGGGACATTTGAGGATGGCGCGTCACCAAGACAAAAACCACATTGTTTTCACGTCGAGCCTTTTTAAGAGGAATCCGGTGGGCCCCTGTTCTCTTTCTTCCAGCGCCCATCGATGCATCGCCGTTCCGGCTATTGCTCCCGGAAACACCCAGTGATCGTGCCTCTTCCTTTCCCTTCGCTGACCTTCGACTGAACCCTCACTATCCCGCCAAGTCTCCGCTGGACAATGTACTGCTCAAAGTTGTTCCCGGCGCGGACGAGTACCTCACGGAGAAGCACGCGTTTGAGATCACGAAACTTCTCAGCGCATGGAGTCGGGCCCTTAAGGCCGAGTCACCCGCGCTCGCGGATCTGGGGAAGTTTCTCGACGCTTCTATCGAAGCCAGTTCGCTGCTTCCAACTCGAGAAGTCGCACAGCGTTCGGGAAGTGGGATCGAGGTCTTCCGAAGACGGTTTCCACGCGATGTCATAACAGGCCGCGAGCGATTTCTCAGCGAGATTGAGACCTATCTGGCCCCGATGGTGCAAGTGGAAACGGCTGAATTCGAAATCGTTGGGATCGAGGAAACTGCAAGTTCTTCGGCGGAGTTTGATATCGATATTCGTTATGACCTGGTGGGCACTCGGAAGGACCAGGGGCGCGAGCAGCGCGTGGGACATTGGCTGACTCGCTGGTCTCGCCACCAAGCTCAGGGCTGGCGTGCCATCCGATGGCAAGCGACCGAAGAGACTCTCGCTCGCGCCCCCGAACCAATCTTCATTGATGTCACTGCCCAGGCTCTCGGCCAGACGGCATCGTACAGAAATCAGATGCTTCGCGGAGTCGACCACTGGCGTACGGTCTTGGATGGAGCGTCCGGAATCGACGTCTACGGCAACAACGGCCTGGCGGTGGGAGACTTTGACAACGATGGACTGGATGATCTCTACGTCTGCCAGCCCGCCGGACTTCCCAACCGCCTCTATCGGAACCGCGGCGATGGAACCTTCGAGGATGTGACGGAACAATCCGGAGTCGGGGTACTCGATGACACCGCTTGCGCCCTGTTCGCCGACTTCGAAAACAAGGGAGTCCAGGATCTTCTGGCGGTTTGCGGAGCCGGCCCACTGCTATTCCTGAACCAGGGGAATGGAAGATTTTCGCTCAAGCCCGACGCCTTCAAGTTTGCGCGCCCGCCGCAGGGCACCTTCACTCACGCCGCCATCGCAGACTACGACCGCGACGGGCGTCTCGACATTTATTTCTGTCTCTACAGCTATTACGTGGGCCTAGACCAGTATCACTATCCCGCTCCTTATTTCGACGCACGCAATGGGCCTCCGAACTTTCTACTGCACAACGAAGGCAACGCCACCTTCACCGATCGGACTGAAGCTGCAGGATTGAGTGTGGAGAACGACCGCTACAGCTTCGCCTGCGCCTGGGGCGACCTCAACGCTGACGGATCCCCCGACCTTTATGTGGCCAACGACTTCGGGCGCAGCAATCTCTATGGCAACAACGGCAACGGAACCTTCACTGCCATCTCCACTGAAGCGGGCGTCGACGACGCTGGCGCCGGCATGAGCGCAAGCTGGTTCGATTTCGACAACGACGGGAATCAGGACATCTACGTGGCGAATATGTGGTCCGCCGCGGGCCAGCGAGTTTCAGAGCAAAAGACCTTTCACGAAGGTGACCCCGAGAATATCCGCGCCCTTTACCGTAGACACGCCCGCGGCAATTCCCTCTATCGAAATCAGGGAAACGGGAAGTTTCAAAACATAAGCAGCCAGGCGGGAGTGGAGATGGGGCGCTGGGCCTGGTCCTCTGACGCCTGGGATTTTGACCACGATGGCTACCCCGACCTGTACATTGCGAATGGCTATATTTCCGGACCTGATCCTCGCGACGTTTCCAGCTTCTTCTGGCGCCAGATCGTGGGAAAGTCGCCGCAGAATTCGAACCCATCGTCGAACTACGAGCAGGGATGGAACGCCATCAATGAACTGGTCCGTTCGGACTCGTCATGGGCCGGTCCCGAGAGAAACGTTTTCTACGCCAACAACCGCGACGGCACGTTTTCTGAAGTCGCCGGCGCAATTGGTTTGGATTTTCCGGACGACAGCCGTTCGTTTGTCCTTGCCGACCTGGACCATGACGGGAGACTCGAAGTCATCCTCAAGAACCGGAATGCGCCTCAACTGCGGGTGTTGCGCAATGCGATGAAAGATATTGGCCACTCCATCGCCTTACGCCTGCGCGGACAAAAAAGTAATCGCGATGCGATCGGCACCGCGGTGACAGTCGAGGCAGGAACTCATCGTCAGACCAAATACCTCCAGGCCGGTTCCGGATTTCTGTCCCAGCACACCAAGGAGCTTTTCTTTGGAGTCGGAGACGTCGAGGGCACGGTCCGCGCCGCTGTTCGCTGGCCCAGCGGCCTCCGGCAGACCTTCGAAAGCTTGCCGGTGGACCGCCGCATCGAAATTCAGGAAGGCTCCGATAGTTTTCTGGCAAAACCCTTCGCGGTTTCGCCTCCTTCTTATGCGCGTGGCGGCGAGCCCGAGAAGCTGGAACCGTTGCCCTCATCGGTCGAGACCTGGCTCATCGACCCTTTAAGCGCGCCTGACTTTTCGTTGCCTGACCTGGCAGGCAAGTCCTGGGACCTGCAAGCCTTCCGAGGCAGCTTCCTCCTGCTGAACTTCTGGTCCACTGCTTCGCCGTCCTGCGGAGAACAGATACGGCTCATCCGGCAGTCCCGGGAAGCCCTCGCCTCGAGCCGTCTTCGCATCGTTGGAATTAACGTGGATGATCCACGCGATGCGCGGACGGTGCAAGGATTCGTGGGCAGAGAAGGATCCCCTTTCCCCACGCTGCTCGCCACACCGGATGTGGCGGGCGTTTACAACATTATTTATCGCTACCTGTTCGACCGCCGCCGGGATCTTCCCCTCCCCGCATCGTTCCTTCTTAATAAGGAAGGCATGATCGTAAAGGTGTACCAGGGACCGGTGAGTCCCGAACGGGTGCTCAAAGATGTAAAATCCACCCCGAGCGATCCGGCCGATCGTGTGCGGAGAGCGCTTCCGTTCCCCGGAACCCTTTTCCAGGGTGGATTCCAACGCAACGACTTTACTTATGGAGTGTCCTTCTTCCAGCATGGGTATCTGGAGCAGGCCGAAGTGTCCTTCAAGCAGGTCATCGCTGCTAAGCCCGACAATCCCGAAGCCTATTACAACCTGGGAACGCTCTATCTCCGGAGAAACGCTTTCCATGACGCTCGCGAATATCTGGAGCAAACGGTGACGCTGCGTCCAGAATACCCGGAAGCCTGGAACAATCTCGGAATGGTCGCCGCCCATGACAACCAGGCGGACGAAGCCGTCCGTAACTTCCGGCAAGCGCTGCAACAACGGCCGACTTACACCATCGCACTGCTGAACCTGGGGAACCTTTACCGGCGGCAGGGAAACTTTGCGGAAGCGGAAAAACTTTTGAACCGTGCTCACGAAATTGAACCGGATGATCCCGAGGTTAACTATAACCTTGGAATGCTCTACGCCCGGCAAAGCCAGTTCCAAAGCGCACTGCAGTATCTCGAACGTGCGCTGAGCTTGCGTCCCGACTATCCCGACGCGCTCAACAACCTGGGCGTACTCTTTGTTCAAGAACAGCGCTATCCTGAAGCGGAGCAGAGATTCGTGACCTGCATCCAGGTCGCGCCGAGCTTCGACCAGGCCTATCTCAATCTGGCCCGCCTTTACGTTATTTTGAACAACAAGGAAAGAGCCCGAGAGGTATTGCTTGCACTACTGCGCCAACAACCGCAGCACCAGATGGCCCAGCAGGCACTGGAAATGCTACATTGAGCGTTTGACTCCTGTAATCAGAGTGCCCGCGGAGATATGCCGGGAAATGGTCATCGGTACCCCACTTCAGCATCCACCCAGGAACGCGGGCCATGGACTGGGACGGATTCTCGCCCTGACCGTCCTCTTAATTTTTGCCGGACGATCTGCCGCCCAGCAATCCGCCCCGGCCCGGACCAATCCGCGGCCCGCTTCGAAGGTCCCATCACCTTTGCTGGATGCCGAGACTCTGCTCCGCCAGGGTTCGGTCGAGGAAGCGAAACAGAAAATAGAGGAACAGCTCAAGCTGAATCCCTCCAGCGTGGAGGGTTACAACTTGCTGGGGATCGTCTACAGCGCCGAGAAAGACTACGACCACGCCCTGGAGGCATTTCACCATGCCCTGACACTCGATCCCGGTTCCACCCGGACCCATAACAACCTCGGGAATGTATACGTCGCGCAGGAAAAATTCAATCTTGCAGAAAAAGAGTTTGGCGAGGTCTTGCGCATTGATTCCAATAACCGCGATGCCAACTACAATCTCGGCCTCGTCCTAATGGCCAGGCGTTTGCCGAGCGAAGCCATTCCCCATTTTCAACGGGTGCGCCCTGCGGACGTCGCGACTCGCTTCAACCTGGTCCGCGCCTACCTTCAAGCCGGACGGACCGCCGAAGGTCTGAAGTTGGCTCGGGAAGTTTCAGCTCAGAATAAAGATAACGTTCAGCTGCACTTCACTCTGGGCGTGTTGCTGGCGGCTGAAAGACAGTACCCGGCAGGTCAGCTTGAACTGGAGAAGGCCAGCGCGCTACAGCCCGAAACTTTCGAGATTCTCTACAACCTGGGACAGGTCTATCTTCAGTGCGCCGAATACAAGAAAGCCGAACTGGTCTTGAGCCGGGCGCTGAAATTGAAGCCCGATTCACCCGAAACCCTCTACCTAATGGCGCGGGTCTATTCCGAACAAACCAGAGCCGTGGATGCACTGGACCTGCTGGTGCGAGCCCACAAGCTTGCCCCGGAAAATACCGACGTCATCTTTCTGCTGGCTCGGGTCAGCATGTCGCAGAATTACTTTGAGGACGCGATCCCGCTGCTCGAATCCGGTGTGCAAATCGCTCCGAAACGAGCCGATCTCCATGCCGCTTTGGGCGAAAGCTACTTCATGTCCGGAAAGGCGGAAAAGGCGATCGACGAGTTCAAAGCACTGATCCAGTTGGACCCATCGGCCCGATCTTATGTTTTTATGGGGCTTTCTTACCGACATTTGGGGCGATTCGATGAGGCCAAGAAATATTTTCAGCAGGGTCTCAAGCTGGATCCTCACAACGCTTCCTGCTTGTTCAACATGGGTTATATTGAGGGACGGCAGGGAAATCAGGCAGGCGCGGAACAACTCTTCCAGGCGGCGCTGCGCGCGAATCCCGATTTTTCCGAGGCTCTACTGGAGTTGGCAAATTTACGCATCGCCGGCAAGAAATTCGAAGAGGCAGCGACCCTGCTCCGAAGATATGTCAAGGTAAGCCGTGATCCCGCTTCCGGATACTACAAGCTTGCTATGGTCGAGAGGAGCCTCCACCAGATGGAGGCCGCGCAACGAGACTTGAGTGTATTTCAAACCCTTTCCAAAGATTCGTCATCAGGACCGTATCCCTATCAGCATCTTTTCGATTACTTGGATAACCGCTCCAACCTTGCTCCTCAAGAGCGGACTCAACTGGATCTGACCGAACTGTCGGCACAGATTCAGAAACACCCGGACCGTCCTCAAGACCTGTATTTACTGGCGGAAGCGTATCTGAAACTCGGAAAGCTTGAGGAGTCCCGACAGACCATCGCGCAGCTTGACCAGATCAGCGCGGGCGACTATCGCACTCAGACCGGGGTGGGCGTGCTGCTCGCCCGTTTCCGTTTGTACGACGACGCCATCCCGCACTTCCAGGCAGCGTTGCGCTCTAATCCCGACTCCGATGATGTGAAGTTCGATCTGGCCGACGCTTACTTCCGCAAGAGCCTCTATGCCCAGGCGCTCGAAACCGCCCAGCAAGTATCGGCACCGGGCCAGCAGGACGCTGCCTACCTGGCTCTGCTTGGGGACATCCACGCGCATCTTGGCGAGACTGCACGGGCGGCGCAAATCTTTCGCGATGCGATTGCCAGAAATCCCGACAACGATCAGTATTACCTCTCGCTCACCCTGGTCCAACTCCGCGAAAAAGATGTCGCCGGCGCAAAGGCAACCTTGCAGAGAGGTCTGGCGCGGATTCCGGGCTCCGGCAAAATTCTCTGGGGGATGGGAATCGTCTCGGTGCTCGAAGGCAACACCGCGCGAGCCGCCGAAAGCCTGGAACGTGCCGTGGAGTTGCTGCCGGAATGGCCCGGAAGCTACTCCACGCTCGGCGTCTTTTATTATCAGACGGGACAAATCGCCAAAGCCCGCGAAGTGCTGAATCGTTTCAAAGGGAGTAGCGCTGGCGGCCTGGATGTGAATCGGATCGAAGCAGTCCTGTCCCGCACTCCGGCAAAACCTTCTTCCGCCCAGGAGCCCATGTCGATGACGGCCCGGCAGCAGTTGCTTCAGCTGGCGCTATCGCTGGCTGACCGGACCCTCTGAGAGCTACGAAGAACCAGACAAGAATGCGGAAGAGATCGAAAACCAATAAGGGCCCCAGTGCAACTCTGACCCTGAGCGCAGTCGTCGGAATGGCCGTCACTATGATGGCCTTCGCACAGGCTCCGAAAACAAAAGACGACCGCGTGCCCGTCCGCTACACCGATGTTCGACAAGCCGCTGGAATCACATTTCTTCAGGATGCCACCGCCACCGACGAAAAGTATTATCTTGAAACCATGGGAACCGGGGTCGCCTGGCTCGACTATGACCAGGACGGGCTCATGGATCTGTACTTCGTCCAATCCGCAGCCACCGATATTTACAAACCGGCCCAACCGTTGCGCAGCGCGCTCTATCACAATAATGGTGACGGAACCTTCACCGACGTTACCGACAAAGCCGGGGTTGGCGGTAAGGGACATTACGGTCAAGGCGTTGCCGTCGGAGATTTCGATAATGACGGTTATCCCGATCTTTACGTGACCGGCTACGGCAGCGCCATCCTTTATCACAACAACGGCGACGGAACTTTTACCGACGTCACCGCCAAGGCTGGAGTGGCAGACGAAGGAGGATGGTCCGCCAGTGCGGGATGGTTGGACTACGACAAAGACGGCTGGCTCGACCTGCTGGTCACCAACTACATCGAGTGGTCGCCGAAGAACAATCTGTGGTGCGGCGAACGCCGGCCCGGCTACCGATCCTATTGCCACCCCGGAAACTACAAAGGACAGAAGACCAAGCTGTACCACAATAATCACGACGGCACTTTCACCGACGTGAGCGACTCGTCCGGGGTCGGCAAACCCGAGTCCAAGGGCATGGGCGTGGTCCTGGCCGACTTCAACAATGACGGCTGGACCGACATTGCCATCGCCAACGACAGCTGGCCTAATTTTCTTTTTATCAATAAGCACAACGGAACTTTTGAGGACGTATCGTTCGTCTCCGGCATGGCGGCCAGCGAGGACGGACGCTACGAAGCAGGAATGGGCATCGACGCCGCTGACGTTGACGGGGACGGCTGGCAGGACGTCTATGTCACTCATCTGGATTTCGAACTGAACCGCCTCTACCACAATAACCACGATGGCACATTCAATGACGAGACATTCCGCTCCGGCATCGGAAACAAGGCCGTCCTGCTGAGCGGCGTGGCCATGAAATTTCTGGATTACGACAACGACGGTTGGACCGATATCCTGCAATTGAATGGCGCCATGCTGGACAATATCCAGCTCTACCACAGCGAGGTGTCTTACAAGGAACCCCTGCTGATGTTCCGGAACCTGGGAAAAGGTCAATTTGAAAAAGTTTCGGATTCACTCGGACCGGACTTCATGCGCCCCATTCCCGGACGTGGCCTGGCCACCGCCGACTTCGACAATGACGGAGACATCGACCTCGCCGTAAATAACCGCGGCGACTATCCCTCACTCCTGCGAAACGACGGCGGAAACGCCAACCACTGGCTGGAGGTCCTGTTGATCGGGACCCGCTCCAACCGGGACGGCATCGGCGCTTCGTTAAAGCTGACCTCAGAAGGCTTGGTGCATGTCGAACAAGCCAAGGGCGGCATGAGTTACATGTCGGCGAGCGACCCCCGAATCCAGTTCGGATTGGGCAAGCGCACGAAAATCGATTCTCTCGAGATCACCTGGCCCAGCGGACAGCTCGATCGTCTGACGGATGTCCCCATCGATCAGATCATCGCCGTCAAAGAAGGCACAGGAATCGTTCCTCACCAATTTCCCAAGGTGCCCGCCAAATGACGGAACTGGCCAGCCGTCGGTCATCGAGACCGTTTTTTCGGACCCCTGACAACCGAAAACGGGCAACTGATAATCCATGAATCTTCCGCGCCGCCATTTCCTGGGCTCCTCCGCCATCGTCCTCAGCAGTACGCTGATGGACGCGCTCACCACTCCACTCTGGAAATGGAGAAACTCAGCGCTCCTCCCGGCAGGGGTCGCAACTCCACCAGCAACTTCCCCAGTTACGTTCGTCGACGTGGCCCGCGAAGCCGGCCTGAATGCGCCCAACGTCTGGGGCGCCGTCGATCACAAGCGCTACATCATCGAAGCCAAAGGAAGCGGCCTGGCCTTTTTCGACTACGACAACGACGGGTGGCTAGACATTTACCTAACCAACGGCACGCGCCTCGATGCCAACTGGCCGCCCGGCAAGGCTCCAACTTCCCATCTCTATAAAAATAATCGCGACGGCACCTTCACCGACGTCACCCGCAAGGCCGTTGTTTATGACGAACAATTCCGCTGGGGAGCCGGCTGCACCTGGCTCGATTACGACCGCGACGGCCACCTGGATCTCTTCGTCTGCAACTACATAAGACTCGATCCGGCAAAAGCGCCTTCTGCTAACGATCCCCTTTGCCAGTGGAAGGGTATCCCTGTCATGTGCGGTCCCCGCGGCCTCACCGGCGACACCAACGTTCTTTATCACAACAACGGCGACGGAACCTTTACCGACGTATCCGAGAAATCAGGCATCCTGAAGCCCGGCCCGCGTTATTCGATTACCAGCGTCTCGTATGATTTCGACAACGACGGCTGGCCGGATATTTATGTCGCGGTAGACTCGCAACCCAGCATCCTGTTCCGCAACAACCACGACGGCACGTTCACGGACATCGCGGTCCTGGCCGGATGTGCCTACAGCGACAATGGCCACGAGCAGGCCGGCATGGGCTTGGCGGTCGGCGACTACGACTGCGACGGCTGGTTCGATATTTTCAAAACCAACTTCGCTGACGACACCTGCAATCTCTATCACAACAACGGCGACGGCACCTTCACTGATGTAACGTTTTCATCCGGCATCGGAATCAACAACCGCTACGTCGCCTGGGGCTGCGGCTTCCTCGACTATGACAACGATGGCTGGCCCGATCTCATGCAGATCAATGGGCACGTCTACCCGGAGATCGAAGGCCATGATATTGGTCAGACTTTCAAGAACCCGCGCCTTCTCTACAAAAACCTGGGCAACGGGAGATTCAAGGACGTCTCATCCGAGGCCGGGCCTGGCATCAACGAACTCTTCTCCAGTCGCGGTGCAGCGTTTGGGGACTACGACAACGACGGCGACATCGACGTGGTCATTCTGAATATGAACGACTTGCCTTCTCTGCTGCGCAACGACGGCGGCAACCTGCAGAATTGGATCAAGATTAGGCTGATCGGCACCAAATGTAATCGTACCGCCATCGGCGCTCGCGTGCGTGTTGTCACTGGGAACCACACCCAGATGGATGAAGTCCACAGCGGCTCAAGCGTGATGTCGCAATGCGACCTGCGCCTGCACTTTGGCCTAGGGAAGGCTACAACCGTGGATCTCATCGAAGTCAAGTGGCCGACCACGCAGAAGATCGAACGCTTCACCCAGGTGAAGACCAACCAGATTCTCACCATTCGTGAAGGCAGCGGAATCGTTGACACCGTCAAAGCCAAAGCGAAGTAGTGGGCGGCGTTGATAGGGCGACTCGGTAAGAAGCACGGCTTGGTACCGGCACGACTTTGATACAGTGCGACTTTGGTCAGGGCACGACTTCAGTCGTGCCACAAACCGCTGACCGCAAGGCGGCTTCAGCCGCTGCGGTTCGCTGTTTCATCCCGCAGCGCTCTTTTCGCAAGGCTGTCAGGCGGGCAATCTGGCTGTCAAAGTGGGATGTAGTTTTTCAGCAAGGGACCCGCCAGCCCCGCGAACGAAAGCAGCCGCCGCTCGGCTTCCTCCGGCTTTTCCCCAGGCTGCAGCTCGGTATTCATTCGAATCAGGGCATTGTCGCTTCGCTCCAAGCGCAGCGAATCAAACGCCAGATAAACATTCATCCAGTCTTCGCTGGCCACGCGCCGGCCGCGGGCTGAGTACCAGAACAGAACGAGTTGACGATCGTCTCCTTTGGCAATCAAGTAACGATTGGCGGCAAAAGGAGCCTCGCCGGAAAACGCGAGCGTGGTTGTGCCCGACTCCACCCGCGACCAGCCAGAACCTTCCAGGCAGTCCTGCGGCAGATGGCGGAACAAGGCGCGCTGGTCTGGGATGTATGCGACATACAGATCGACGTACGCTCCGCTGCTCATCGGGTCTCTGTACGTCCGCTGCAGGAATTCCCCACGGCCGAGACGCTTCCGAGTCTCATCGGGAATTGGGATGTCCGTCCCCGCCCAACTTCGCAATTCCACCGGAAACGATGACAGCGGCGTCCGCGGCAAAACAGACTCACGGCGTTCGAGCGCCCGCAGGAACAGCGCCGTTCCGGCCAGGAGCAGTGCAACGATTGCGACCCGGGCGTTCCTGGAGATCATGCGTATTCCTCCTGTACTGCGGGTTCGCCCGGGCCCAGCCACAGAGCCCGTACCAGCCGGTGAAGCAGGAAGATCACGGCCAGAGACGCGACGAAGACCAGCCATCCCGAAAGCAGGTGCATCGTTCCCTCCGCGCGTTCCACACCCCAATATTCCACCATCACGCCCGTGAACGCGATTCGTAGGGCATTGGCCAAAACCGCAATCGGGACCGCCATCAGCGCCAGCAGCACCCGTATCCCAATTTTCATCTCGGCCAGATACCCGTAAACAATGGTCAGTGTAAGCAGCGAAAAGAGCGACCGGATCCCGCTGCAAGGCTCCGCCACCTCCAGCCGCGCGGTGGGCAAAAAAATAATGTTGCCTTCCCGGACCACCGGTACTCCTGCCAGCGTGAGTAGAAAGCTCGCCGTCTTGGAAGCGATAATCTGAAGGGGGAAAGTGATCTGTTCCAGCAACGTCGAGGAAGGAATCATCAAGGCCAGGAATGCCAGCGGAAATGAAATCGCCGCCAGGTGGTTCCATCCAGCCAGAAATACAACCACGCCCGCAATAAAAAGTAGTACCGATACACGGTACAGGAAAAATTCCGACTTGATCGTGCCCAGTATCAGCGCCAGTAGGGCACACAGGAGAATGACCAGACCCGACCAGGCCGGTTTGATTCGGAGCGCCGCCAGTTTCGCGCGCCTCTCCCAGAGCAAAAACAATGAAAATACCGGCACAAAGAAACCGTAGGTATAGTTCGGGTCCTGCCACCACTGACTCGCCAGTCGAAGAGCGAGAGGAGCGTACAGCCATGCAGTCAATAGGAAGAGAATTCCGGCTTGACCGTAAAGCAGAGCCCTGCGTTTGGGGAAACTGGGCCTGAGCCATGCGAGACTTTGCATCTATCGCTTACGCCCCGACTTGCGCACCTTCCAATACACTCCAACCAGCCCGCCTGATAACAACAGCAGAGTGCCGGGTTCCGGGGTGACCGCCAGCGGCGTGTGGGAAGAACCACCGCCGGACAAGCCGAAAAGCGGCGGGATAAAAAATGGAATCGTCCGCTTGCGTTTAGTCGGCTGCAGAGCATTTGCCTCGACCGCTGGATCGATGGGAATGGCCGCTGCATAGGTCTCGGGCTGCGGCTCGGCTTCGTGGGTCACCATGTCGTTAGAGAACAGGGGCTGATTGAGGTCCGCCTCTGTGGGCTCCGCCAGTGCTGGCGGCCCCAGCGGAGCCAGACCGATCCGATTTCCGCACCGGGTGCGCGCTACAATTTTTCCATCACTGATCAGAGTCTCACCCCGATGCAGCGCCACCTTCTTCCGTGTCCAGTACACCTTGTCGCCCATGCGATACGCGACATGCATCGACTGCTTCTCGGAAATCTGCACCAGGTGGGCCCGTTGAAAATCAAAGCCCGCGAATTGTTGCGCCACCACCGGATCGTGATCCATGGCCTGCCTCAACTCTTCGGCATTTGCTATCCCGCCAGGAATCACCGAATACAGGTACGCCGGGCGGCCTGGGCGCGACTCGATGAAAGAAGAATAGTCACGACTCGTCGATGCCAACGGGTCAGTGTCGTTCAACTTAATCCGGTTAACTTCCGGCGAAGAGTACGACAGGCTCGAGACCGGCTGCTGCCGGGCATACTGCCAGGTTATGGCTGCCGTCGCCGCAAACAGGAGCGCCACCAGGAACTTGGCCCCGGCATTCTTTCGGCTGGGCCGGCGATGACGACGGCGAACCACACTGACGCTGGAATCTTTCAAGTGCTCCTCAATGGAAATCTGTGATTCAAGCTCGAGGGGAGGAAATGAGCATTGGAGACCACTTGGAGTGCACGCCGGCTGCCAAACCAGGAACATCATGGAATCATGAATACCGCCCACCCTGTGAGGCCTAGTGTGAAGAGATTTGCACAAAAAGAGATTTGTGATTGCACGGGAAACACCTCGCGCCAAGACAAAGGGCAGTCCCCGACGAGCGGAGATCACCTATTGTTCACAAACCTGCAACTTCAGAAGCAAAAAGCCCGGAAAGAGCATGGACACCGGACTGGCTGCTGCAGGGTGCCTAAGGTGTTGTGTACTCAATCGTGAGATTGCCCTGAACGGAGCCGTCCTACTCGCCGTACCAGCAGCCGTCGTTGGGTGGATGGACCGTGTCCAGGGGGTTTCCGTAGCCGTAAGACACTTCAGTTGGCCCGGTCAGGTGTATCGCAATCGGTCCACTGTCGTTGAGCGTAGGGTTCGTATCCAAAGGATAGTTGGCGTCACCGCCCGACTGTAAATTCAAACCGGCGGCGGGTTTGATCCCTCTTGTC